>CAYPZT010000071.1:0-1549 GCA_964415435.1 uncultured Gammaproteobacteria bacterium | reverse complement strand
TAGAGCGTTTCATTGACATTGAAAAGGTCACAGGTTCAAGTCCTGTCGAGTCCACCATGATAATCAAATCTATTCTTACCACAACTACATGCCCCTGAAGGGGTGGGTTGTGTTTTGTCAAAGCACCCCCGCCCAAACGGGGGATTTTTTTTGACTACCGATTTACAAACATTTTATATATCATAGACACATATGGATAACGTACAACTCAACAACCTTCGTCACTCATGCGCTCATTTACTTGCAGCGGCAGTTATGAATCTCTGGCCACAGACAAAACGGACGATCGGTCCAGCAATAGAGAATGGGTTTTACTACGACTTTGACTTCGGTGCGGTCAAACTATCTGAAGAAGATTTTCCTAAAATTGAACAGGAAATGCGAAAACTGGTAAAGAGTTGGAAGGGCTTTGAAAAAACAGAGCTGGATGCACAGGAAGCAAAAGCGGAGTACCCCGGGAACGAATTTAAACATGAACTTATAGAGGAATTTACAGAAAATGGAAAAAAGAAGGTGAGTTTTTATCGATCCGGCGACTATTCTGATCTCTGTAAAGGTGGTCACTGCGAACACCCAGACAAAGAACTAAAACACTTTAAACTCCTTTCTGTGGCAGGAGCGTATTGGAGGGGGAGCGAAAAAAACAAAATGTTAACGCGTATCTACGGCACCTGTTTTGCGACGAAAGAAGAGCTTGATCATTATCTGTGGCAGTTAGAAGAAGCAAAAAAGCGTGATCATCGCAAACTGGGGAAAGAACTAGAACTATTCTTCATTGACGATGTGGTAGGAAAGGGATTGGTAATGTGGCTTCCAAAAGGCACCATTGTACGCGACCTCATTGAGCAACTTGCGCGGAAAATGGAGGAGGAAGCAGGATATGTGCGCGTCGTTACACCACATATTGCAAAAGAAGAGCTCTATTTGACTTCCGGACATTTGCCGTATTATAAGGATAGCATGTATCCTCCGATGGTAATGGACGACGGGACCTACTATCTGAAGGCAATGAACTGCCCTCACCACCACCGAATTTTCCTCCATGGTATTCGTAGTTATCGAGAAATGCCTCTCCGCCTTGCTGAGTATGGGACCTGCTATCGAAACGAGCTGTCCGGCACACTATCAGGACTTCTCAGAGTACGCGCAATGGCAATGAACGATGCTCATATGTACTGCAGAAAGGATCAAATAAAAGCAGAGTTTGCGGGAGTATTACAGCTCACGATGAAGTATTTTGAAATATTTGGATTAAAGGACTACTGGTTCCGGCTTTCAAAGTGGGATCCCGCAAATAAAGATAAATATATTGATGAACCCGAAAACTGGGCATATGCGGAACAGGTGCTTCGCGAGGTGTTACAAGAAATGAAAGTTCCTTTTAAAGAGGCTGATAATGAAGCAGCTTTTTACGGTCCCAAGGTAGATGTACAGTTTAAATCATCAATAGGGCGTGAGGAGACGATGTCTACGATTCAACTTGATTTTGCCGCTAAAAAGCGCTTTAACCTTACATATATCGATGAATCAGGCCAACACAATAATGACG
>CAYPZT010000070.1:0-1731 GCA_964415435.1 uncultured Gammaproteobacteria bacterium | reverse complement strand
AATCCTCAAAGTGTTACCTTCCTACAAAGTGATACTTGGCATTCCCTCATACGGTTATCAATGGGAGGCATTAGACATGTTGCCGAATTCAGCGGTTATTCCAGGAAGCGGGATCACTGCAAGTAATGCCAGAGTGGAGTCTTTTCTTTCCGAGTGTTCCACCTGCAGCGCTGTCTATGATGAAAAAGCAAAGGAATCATTTTTAACGTATAAGGATGGTGAAACAGGAACGTACTATCAGATATTCTTTCCGAATCGTGAAGCAACAGCGGCAAAAGTGGAATTTGCTAGAAAACTAAACTTAGGCGGGATTGCTGTGTGGGCTTTGGGTTATGAGGGAAACACGATTTTGGAACCGCTCGTAAACTTCTAACAGCTTACTCGATCGAAACTTCTCTTGTTGTTTTATCAAATGCGACCGTATCACCTTCCTTTGCGGTGACCACATTGCTTACGACATCAAAATCATTGTAGGCAAGAGTTATCGAGCCGGACTCTATATGCAGGATTATATCCTCCTCCTCATCGTCTATTTTTATGGTGGTTGTGCCAGTAATCTTGACAATAAGTGGATAACTACGGACGGTCAGCGGAATAGACGCATTTTTTTGTACATATTTCACTGTGCCTTTTCTTTGATTTATGACAAAGTTGGTTGGTAAGGTCTGCGTCAAATCAACAATAGAATTGGATGATAGATCCACTTCGATAGCATTTCCAAACAGAGCCGCAAAAATGCCGTCCTCTCCTGTTTCAACTGTTTCCTGCTGGTACAGCGAAATATTTTCGGCAAGAACCGCAGGTGTAGTGGCGGTTCGCGACTGCCATTTTACATCTCCATCTAGGGTAAGAATAGTTCCAACAAGAGAATCTTTAGGAGGTTTTTCAACAAGAAAGGGATTACTATCTGTTTTGGGACTGGAAGACGACATTTGGGCAAGAGGGGGTCTGTCGTTCTTCTGATAATAGAAATAGGTTATGCCCAGACCCACAAAAATAGAGACGGCAAGTAGGAAAAAGTACTGCATCACATTCTTATTTTACTAGACTGGCGAAGTTTGGTATACTCATAGCTCTATGAAGACAGTAATTATTCCGCTTCTCATCTTCATAGTGGCCGGGGCAATTGGACTTTTCCTAATCATGAGTTCTCGCTCTAACCAAGATCAAAAGAAATCACCAAGTTATAATCTCGAGACATACGGAATTACACCAAATGAAATGAAGGCTACAGCACAACCAACACCAAAGACAGAGATTGACACCTCGAAAACATACACTGCCATTCTTCACACGGATAAGGGTGATATAACCATAGAGCTAAATAAAGGACAGACTCCTGTTACGGTAAATAATTTTGTAACACTGGCAAAAAAAGGTTTTTACGATAACACTATTTTTCACAGGGTCATAAAGGGGTTTATGATTCAGGGCGGTGATCCACAAGGAAACGGTACAGGTGGACCCGGCTACCAATTCGATGACGAGCCGTTCGAGGGTGAATACACACGCGGAACAGTAGCAATGGCGAATGCAGGTCCAAATACAAACGGTAGTCAATTTTTTATAATGCATCAAGATACTCCGCTACCAAAAAATTATGTAATCTTCGGAAAAGTGGTGGCCGGTATGGAGACGGTTGATGCGATTGCTGAATCTCCCGTTGAGGCAGGCCCAAGCGGGGAGGGATCAAGTCCGGTGAATCCAGTCAAGATAATGTCTGTTGACGTC
>CAYPZT010000069.1:0-1789 GCA_964415435.1 uncultured Gammaproteobacteria bacterium | reverse complement strand
ATTTTGACTTCAGCTGAAAATCGTTCGTTCTGCTCCTTCCAGTCAGTGAGCTCAGTGTAACAATCTCCCAGTTCAACACCGGCAATATAGAATTCAAACCGTTGAGCAGTCTTTCCATCATTATTCATTTTTGCAAGAGCTGCAAACTCTTTGGGGTAATCATAAAGAAGAGTCGGCTTGCCATTCATTCCAAGTCTCGGCTCGATTTCCTGTACATACATCTGGGAAAAAATATCCTCATAGCTAAAACCTTTCACTCTATAACCTTTCTGTTCTGCCTTTTCAAGAAACTTTTCCTTATCAAAAAATGTGCTTTCTGCAACTCCCGCATATTTTTGAAATGCCTCTGCAACTTTTAATCTTTCCCATGAATCGAAGGTGACATAAACGGAGTTGTAAACAAGCTCTGCTTTCCCTGTCGTTTCGACGGCAAGATAGCGCAAAAGGTTTAGAATAATCTCTGCAATGTCCAGATAGTTTGCCTCGGTTTTGTAAAGCTCGAGCATTGTAAACTCAAAAGAGTGCTTATCGGACGTGGGTTCACTATTTCGGAATGCCTTTCCGAGGTAAAAACAATCTCCTATTCCATGAGATAGCAAGCGCTTGAGGAATAATTCGGGGGAAGGCGTCAAATAGAGCTGGCTTTTTTCTGCCTGGTAGCGAAACTCTGTGGTAAATATCTCAAGATATGACTCTGGAATAAGTTGTGGCGAGAGTACAGGTAAGTCTGTTTTTAAGTATCCCTGTTTTTCAAGATAGTCCTCGGTCAGATTGCGCAGCTTAACATACTTTCTGTAGACCGAGAGTCTTTCTGGAAAAACAGCGATATCCATGGCATTTATCCGAGTTCCCGATCCAGCTCATCCAGGAGCTGTCTTGCTTTGGAAGAAATTTTCTCTGGCACCTGTAGCCGGTAAATAACGTATTCGTCGCCTTTTCTATTCGAATGCGGATAGGGGACACCCTGCTCCTTTAGCCGGACCATAGTCCCTGCTTTTGTACCCGGACGTATTCTTAATTTGACTGTTCCCGACAGAGTTGGAACATCGATCGTGTCCCCAAGTACTGCCTGCCTATAGGAAATTTCCTTTTCCACGTAAACGTCTTGCCCATCCCTTTTAAAAGTGGGGTCAGGTTTAACATGCACGAGTACATCAAAATCATTGAATCGTATTCTCATTCCCTCGTCTACTCCCGCAGGAATTTTTATACTTCTTTTTGTTCCCCTTATTACCGTTTCCTTCTCTACCCCTTTGACCGCTTCTTTAAATGAGAGTTCTACTTCATATATAGATCTTGCTTGTCGTCTTCTTCCGCCGCCCGCAAACGGTGACTGGAATCCAAAAAACTGTTCAAATATCTCAAAAGGGTCAGAAAATCCGCCGAAGTCGACGCCTTCAAAAGGTGAGTTTTCGCCGCCAAAATTTGTATAGGTATAGGTGAAAGGTCCCTGCTGATAGTTAAAGCCGCCAGGTGCTGCACCTCCTGCACCCGCACGCGAAAATGCTTCTGGACCGTACTGATCATACATTTCCTTTTTCTTGGGATCTGAGAGAACCTCAAAAGCCTTATTTATCTCTTTGAACTTTTCTGCTGCATCGGAGGACTTGTTGCGGTCGGGATGCCATTTCAACGCAAGCTTACGATACGCAGACTTTAGTTCGGCTGCACTTGCATTTTTGGACACGCCAAGAACTTCATAAAAATCTTTCATACGGTATTATACAGGACCACCGGTACCTGTTAACTCACCACTTCTCCCTCTTCTACATCCTTACCATCTTTCTTT
>CAYPZT010000068.1:0-1943 GCA_964415435.1 uncultured Gammaproteobacteria bacterium | reverse complement strand
ATGGTATCTTGGTTCGAGTCCAAGTCCCGCAGCAGTCTAGTTTAGTATCGATGGACCAGTAGGGGTCTATATTGTCCAAAGAAAAACCGCTGGATTAACCGGCGGTTTTTCTTGCGTACTCCGTTAAAAAGTGGTATTACATAGTCAATATTGTGCTGAACTCTATGACCAATAGCGAACAGAAAATTACATGTCCAAAGTGTGGAGCGGCCATCTCGATCGATGAGGCTTTGACGCACCAAATCGAGGAAAGTGTGCGGGCGAATTTCGAAGCCGATCATCAAAAGAAAGAGGCAGATATAAGTAAGCGGAAAAAGGAGCTAGATGCTCAAGTTCTCCAGCTCGAAGAAGATAAAAAAAGTCATCAGGTCGAGATAAATAAAAAGGTGGTTGAGAAGCTCGCAGCAGAGAAAGTTACCCTATGGAAGCAGGCACAAATTGAGGTTGGTAAGGAGAAGGAGGCTGAAAAGAAACTTCTGGAAGTACATCGTGCTGAAAAGGATGAGAAATTGCGTAAGGCGAATGAACAGGAACTGGCCCTCCGTCAGGAAAAAAATAAACTGGAAGAGGATAAACGCAATCTTGCCCTGGAAGTGCAGCGTCGACTAGATCAAGAGCGTGGCAAGATTGCTGAGGATGCGAAAAAGGAGGCGTCTGAGGAGCAGCAGTATCAGATTGCTCAATTGCGGAAGCAGTTGTCAGATGCGACTAAGGCGAAGGATGAGCTGGCTCGCAAGCTTGAGCAAGGCTCTCAACAGACCCAAGGTGAGGTTTTAGAGTTGGAGCTAGAAGAGGTGCTTAAAACAGAATTTCCTCGAGATGAGATAGTACCCGTACCAAAGGGTGTTAAGGGGGCAGATGTAGTTCAAAAGGTTCTTGATCACTCTGGCCGTCTCTGCGGTCAAATTATTTGGGAATCGAAGAAGACAAAGGCATGGAGCAATGGATGGGTCCAAAAACTTAAAGACGACCAGAGGGCAATAAAGGCAGAATTAGCCGTTATTGTTTCCGTGGTACTCCCAGATGGTATTAAGGGGTTTGCCTATAAGGATGGCATTTGGATCTGTAATGTCAGTCTGGCAACTGCCCTGGCCAGCGCCCTAAGAGTTACACTTGAGTCCGTGACACGCGAGAAGGCGATGTCTGTTGGGAAGAATGAAAAGATGGAAGTTCTCTATACCTATCTGACTGGTGTGGAATTTCGGCAACGCGTAGAAGCCATCGTTGAGGCATTTACGAGTATGGGAGAGAGTCTTCAGAAAGAAAAACTTGCCTATGAGAAAATTTGGGCCGAGAGAGAAAAACAGATCAAGAAGGTTGTCAGTAACACCGTCGGCATGTATGGCGATTTAAGTGGTTTGGTTACGCTACCAACAATCAAGACGCTTGAACTACCGGCATCGGAGGTTGAAAAATCCGAAGAAGAATGAAAATACAGAATATAAAACTCAAGAACTACAAGATATTCAAGGGCGAACACAGCTTCGACTTCTCAGGTGGCCTTATTTTTCTGGTAGGAGAAAATAATACAGGAAAATCGACGCTTTTTGATGCTGTAAATTTTCTGCGCTCCGGACTTCCAAAAGACAAGACTCTTACTGATATAAAAAATAAGTTCTGTAATCCTAGCGACCACGTTTCTTGTACAATTAAGCTTACTGGAACTATCAAGCAAGATATAAACGACTTTTCAGAAAAGAAGTATGAGAAGTATGTTTTTGAGGAAGATGGTGTTGAGGTAATGCTAATCCAGCGATCATCAGAAAAAAGAACAATTCAACAAGGTTACGTCCATTATCGGTGGATTTAGTAAAAAATAATAACATGAATAAAAAAAATAAATTTACATGGGTCGGAATAGTTCTATTGGTGGTTGGTGTGTATGTCGCATTTATTTGGGGGGTCGAATGGTTCTCTTCTAAACCACAGGAAAGAATATTTAA
>CAYPZT010000067.1:0-1948 GCA_964415435.1 uncultured Gammaproteobacteria bacterium | reverse complement strand
TGTTATTTGACATTATCCTTCGGCCAGCTCAGGTGAAGGTAAGCAAGAAAATTTGAAATTAGAAATTATTTTCAAATTTTAATTTACAAATTAAAAATTAACATAAAACCATGGCAAAAATAATTGGTGTAGATCTTGGTACAACAAACTCGTGTGTTGCAGTTATGGAGGGAGGGAAACCTAAAGTCATTCATTCACAGGAGGGTAGAAATGTCATTCCTTCAGTAGTCGATCCGATAAAAAGAATTGTCGGCGATGTGGCAAAAAGGCAACAGGTGATCAATCCCAAGAACATTATCTTCTCAGTAAAGAGACTAATCGGACGCAAATATTCTGATGAATCTGTACAGTATGATAAAAAGTGGCTTCCTTATGCAATCAAGGAAGGTAAGGATGGAAGGGTGAATATCGAGGTAGAGGGAAAATCTTTCACACCTGAAGAGGTATCGGCAATGATTCTTCAGAAGATAAAAAGTGATGCGGAGGCATATCTTGGCGAAAAAATAGACAAGGCTGTCATCACGGTCCCAGCTTATTTCGACGATTCACAGCGCCAGGCGACAAAACAGGCGGGTGAGATTGCGGGACTTGAGGTTGTCCGTATCTTAAATGAACCTACCGCTGCCGCGCTTGCGTATGGACTTGATAAAAAACATGCCCATACGATAGCAGTGTATGATTTGGGCGGCGGGACATTTGATATCACGGTACTGGAACTGGGAGACGGCGTCTTCCAGGTAAAGGCCACGAACGGAGATACACATCTTGGAGGAGATGACTTCGATAAAGTTATTCTTGATCATATTGCAGAGGAGTTTCAGAAAGAAAATGGCGTTGACCTCCGAAAGGATCCTCAAGCATTACAAAGGCTTCGGGATGCGG
Organism: uncultured Gammaproteobacteria bacterium; assembly: GCA_964415435.1. Taxonomy (GTDB): domain Bacteria; phylum Patescibacteriota; class Microgenomatia; order UBA1406; family GWC2-37-13; genus CAYPZT01. The sequence goes on along the minus strand of CAYPZT010000067.1, from coordinate 1,066 downwards.
CGGAAAAAGCAAAGATCGAACTTTCTTCTTCGCTTGAAGCAGAGATAAACCTGCCGTTCGTTTCAGTAAAGGACGGGCAACCACTGCATCTGGTCATGAAATTAAGTCGTGCCAAACTAGAGTCATTGGTCGCCACTCTCATCGAAAAGACATTCGGGCCAGTACGTGCCGCGCTCAAGGATGCAAAGGTGGAGGTTAAGGACGTGAATGAGGTTGTTCTTGTTGGAGGAATGACAAGAATGCCAAAAATTATTGAAAAGGTGAAGGAGTTTTTCGGTAAAGAACCAAACCGATCGGTCAACCCAGACGAAGTTGTGGCAATTGGCGCAGCCGTACAGGCAGGAGTCCTGACAGGCGAAACCAAGGACGTAGTACTTCTCGATGTTACCCCGCTTACTTTGGGTGTTGAAACCTATGGGGGGGTAATGACTCCGCTTATTCAGAGAAACACGACCATTCCAACGGCAAAATCAGAAGTGTTCTCAACTGCGGCGGACAATCAAACGCAGGTCGAGGTTCATATCCTGCAGGGTGAAAGACCACTCGCCAAGGACAATAAATCTTTGGGAAGATTTATTCTTGAGGGTATTCCACCTGCTCCTCGAGGCGTGCCACAGGTTGAGGTAACCTTCGATATTGATGCAAACGGCATCCTCACCGTTACAGCAAAAGATAAAGCCACGGGTAAGGCCCAGAGCATAAAGATTACGGGTTCTACAGGACTAAGCAAAGAAGAGGTCGAAAAGATGAAGGAAACAGCAGAAAAGTTTGCTGAAGAGGATAAAAAAGAAAAAGAGAAAATTGAAGCGCGTAATAAGGCAGACAACCTTATCTATGTAGCTGAAAAATCTTTGAAAGATGCGGGAGACAAAGCGCCCAAGGATATACGAACCGAGGTGGAAACAAAAATAAAGGAGCTCAAAGATACCTTAGAGAAGGGTGACACCGCGGATCTTGAAGCGAAAACGAAGGAGCTTTCCGATTCCTTGCAGAAGATAGGACAGAATATGTACGGTGCCCAGGGCGGTCAGACAACGCCTCCTGGTGGACAAACAGGAGCCGAGGA
>CAYPZT010000066.1:0-1967 GCA_964415435.1 uncultured Gammaproteobacteria bacterium | reverse complement strand
GATTTGTACATCTCGCCTTCGCACGTGGACGGCTCGTCCGTGTCGCTGATGGAGGCGCTGGCTTGCGGTCTGCCATGTCTCGTGTCGGATATCCCTGCAAATCAAGAATGGGTAATCGAAGGTGAGAACGGTTGGCTGTTCCGCGATAGCGACTCGGATCATTTAGCGGAGAAAATTCTCCATATTGGAGAGGTGGTTTAACTTCTTTAGCTGTTTCAATTAGAACATCAAGAGAATATTATTTATGGAGAAAGTCTGTTTTACAAAGAGATGATAATAAGTGTATTTGGTGTGGAAGTAAGGAAAGGTTGGAGGTTGACCACATTAAACCTTTCGCTTTATATCCTGAGCTGAGATTTGCTATAGATAATGGGAGAACTCTTTGTCGAAAATGTCATGAAACAACAGATACACATAGTTGGAAGATTAGAGGATTTGGAAAAAAGAAGGAGGGAGCACTATGATCCACTACAAATGCCTAAAAATGTTTGGCGGTCGTGTTAGTGTAAGAAGCTATGTGTTTGAATATGCAAAGAGAACAAAACAAGTGATTGAGCTTACACTTACGACTAATGGGCAAAGAATGAGGATTAACGGTGAAACGCCCTATATCTGTGAGGGGGCTACATTCTATACGAAGCACGCTGATGAATACATCAAAAAGAACATGCCATATAAACTCTACGATTTTGTGTGGACCCCGATTTTAGAAGAACCAGAGGAAATCACTATGGATGGGAGAGCGGCTATGCTTCGTGCATGGAAAGAGCTTCAGAAGAAGAAAAGTGAGCAGTTAAATATAGAGGAGGTGAGTAAATGAAAAAAACTAAAAAAATAAATCCAGAACACATGTTCAAAAACGCATATGAGTATGATAACTTTCTTATATTAAGATGCAATATAAAAAATTATAAGAGAACAGTAGCATTATTCGATTTAGATAAAATAGAAAAAATAATAGAATATATAAAAAATATCACATAATATTGATATAATGCTCCAAACGCTCTAGTGAAAGCTAGGGCGTTTTTTTATCCCTTGACATCTGCTTTTAATGTGTGCTATATTGAGAGTTGTCCCCATGTAGGGGATGACGAGAAATTCCGAAATTTATAGTCAGAACCGTTTGATTGTTGGGGTATGGGTGACTATACCCTACGGAAGCCCCAGCAATTAGGCGGTTCTTTTTTATGGACACAGCAACTAAGGAAACACTACTAAAGGCACGAAGGCTCCTACAAAAGAACGCTCCTTCTATATACGCTATCTTCGTTGCCAATAAGCTCGGTAAGAAAAACGACATTAACCATTCGGTGAAGAGAAACACACCAGAACAAGAGATACCCAAAACCTCATCTTAACGTTAAGACACCTCATGCGACAGGCCTTTGGTCTTACTTGAAAACAAGTAAAAAAACACGACCGAAGGTCGCATAGGGAAAGATAGGAAGGGGACTATATAGTAGAGAGAGGGGGTTGTTAAGGGGGAGTGGTAACAGTAATATCATGTAGTAATCCTATAGAATATTACTGTTGTTATAATGTTATAACCATGATATAAATAAGTATTACTATTTATTTAATTCTATGAAAGGTTGGAAAAAGGTTACACCAGCACGATTTAACGAGATTAAGGGATACTTTAAAGTCCCTAAGATGACGAGAGCTATTGCTCAACGGTTAGCAGGAGTTTCGTATGGGACTATTGCCCGCATTGAAAGATCAAACTCGTATGAGGAATTTCACACATACAAGAAACCAGTAAAGAATACTGTAGTTCATGTTAGTAAAGTAACACAGCTTGACCGCATTGAGTCAATGCTTAAAGAACTCCTATCACGAAAAGGATTGGTCTTGTAATCAGACGGTAGTCCCCTGCGCAAAGGGACTACAGTATGAAGACAAAACATCCAAAACTAATCAAAGCACAAAGAGAGCTTGAAATATACGAACAAGAACAGGAAGAA
>CAYPZT010000065.1:0-2033 GCA_964415435.1 uncultured Gammaproteobacteria bacterium | reverse complement strand
GGCTATTTGGGAGGATATCTTCTTTTGGACTCGTATTTCCTGAACCCTCTTGCCAAACTTGACCAAAATATCTGGTTTTTTGATGTCTTTTGCCATTACCTAAATGGTATGGCTTTGATGACTATATGGCGACGGACTATGAGTATCGTTAAGTTTGTGATAAGATTTCATTGATGACTATAATCATCACTATATGAGGCGATTTCTTATACATCTACTTGGAATGTTTATAATGTTAATAGGGGCTATTATCCCTTTAATTCCCGAGCTAATGGAAGCATCAGGCTGGTGGTCATTTGGGTTAATGGTAACCATCTGCCCACTTGTCCTTTTCATCGGCTATTGGATGTATAGCGAAGGAGATATGGATGTTTTTAAGGAGTCAAAAGTACGCATAAAAGCACTGTTTACTAAGAGTAAACCATGACGACAATAGACAGCTACGAAAGCTGTTTTTTGTTATAATTTAAGTATGCAAAAGGCTAACAAAAACCAAGATGTATTCAAAGAAAATGGCGCAAAACAACGCGACGGGGTTAACCTCTCGCTTCCTATCGTTAACGCGTTAGTGCAGACTGTGCTTTCGGGGCGAACCTTGTACCCTAAGGGCGGCTTGGAGGTGGGCATTCCCGAAGGCGAACATGGGATAAAAAACCTTAAAATCAGCCGTGGAACGCTTAATTCTTGGATTACAAGGGGTAATGTTATTCCTGAGACAGGCCAGCCGCTAAAAGCAATTTTGGACAAGGCGAGAAAGGACTATCGCATTAACAATCTGCTGGAAAGAGGTCAGGAAGCAGTTGATGAAGCAGAAGACCTTTTGAAGCGAGTGTTGAACGTGCGAACCAAAGTACCTCTACGAACCATTAAAGGTGAGGTTGTAAAGGATAAGAACGGTTCTGTTGTTTATCGAGAAGACCCTGCCTTAATTAAAACTCAGCTAAAAGCCGCTATGTATATTACTGAACGGCTTGACCCTGAACACTATGGGCGACCAATAAAGAGAGCTTAACCGAAACAAAAATTGTAAAAAAAGAGTCGTTTGTGTTGTAAAGAATTGTAAAGTATAATAACTCTATGCTAAAACCCAAGCGTAGCATCAAAGAGTACTACTCTGCCCACGAATTGGCTGAAAAACTGGGCGTAAATGTTATGACAATTTACCGATACATTAAAGCCAAGAAGCTCAGCGCATACAAGATTGGCAAAGAGTTTCGTATTGATAAGAAAGAGTTTGATAATTTTATGAGGAACTCAAAGATATGAAAACAAAAACAAAGAACAAAGCAACCACTCCAAGCAAAGAGGCTCTGACAAAAGCTGATATTAAGCGCGTCTGTGATATTCTCCGCCGTGATGATGGAGTGGGAGCGAAGGACTACATTGAGCAATTTTCATGGCTACTTTTCTTAAAAGTTTTTGAAGGTGTAGAAACTCAACTTAAAGAACTGGACGAAGCAGAAGGGATGAAATACAAACCTGTAATCGCGCAGGAATATCAGTGGTCTACATGGGCAAAAAAAGACTGGAAAGACAAAGATGAGCTTATCCATTTTATTAACCAAAAGTTATTTCCGTACTTAAAATCCCTAAAAGGCACAAGAGAGAAAGATAAAATAGGAGAGATTTTCCGCGAGCTTTCAGGCAACCGTATTCGCTCCCCTCATAACCTGCTGGATGTGGTTGAGATTTTGGACAAAATTGAAAAGCATCATTTTCAAGACACCCACTTGCTTTCGCAGGTATACGAAGAAATCTTGCAAGCTATGGGAAGTGAAGGTGGCTGGTCAGGTGAGTTCTATACTCCACGACCCATCATTCGTTTGATGGTGAAAATCGTTAATCCTGAACTGGGAGATACCGTCTTTGACCCATTCGTCGGTTCGGGTGGTTTTCTTGTTGAGAGTTTTAATCATATATACGAAAAATCGGCTAAGGATGTTCGGGCTTGGCGCATACTTCAAACCAAGACTCTGTATGGCCAAGAAAAAAAGCCTCTCCCTTTCCTCATTGGCACAATGAACCTTATTCTC
>CAYPZT010000064.1:0-2125 GCA_964415435.1 uncultured Gammaproteobacteria bacterium | reverse complement strand
AAACGATGGACACGATTCGTCTCGCGAAAGAGCATAGCCAAAAGCTCGTAATCTCACACCGCTCCGGCGAAACCTGCGACTCGACGATCGCTGACCTCGCCGTAGCCGTAAACGCCGACTACATCAAAACCGGCGCCCCATCCCGTAGCGAACGCCTCGCAAAGTACAATCGTTTACTAGAGATCGAAGAAGATCTGTTGAGGTAATCTTATCCACAGGCCCGATTGAAGAACATATACTTTTTGTATATGATTATCTTGAGGGTAGGTCATTTACAAGTTCAAATCAACGGTTTGGAAGTCGCATATTTAGATTGTTTCTGCAATCTGGCCATCATGATGATGGAATCTTCTCGCTACCGATTCTCTGTAAACTAGAATATTGGGGTGAGGGATAAAGAGGGAAGTCAGATAGTCCGTTTTTTTCTCTCTCGGGATCGCGTATTCGAATACGTCATACCAGAAGACCTTATAAGCGAACCCAAGACGTTTGAGAATACGTTTTCCTATACTAATTTATGACCGTTTTTAATACCCTCTAGAGTATGGAAAATACAAATGAGTCCGATTTTTCGGAAAGATTTGAACAAGGTCTTCTGTATCAAGGGGCGGTATTCTATGAGATTTTTGAGAGCCTTTCGGCTGATCCTCTGGGTCATTCGAATTCTCATCGATCTTATCTAGGAGCCGTCCTTTAGCCTATCTAGAATATGTACACGTTCACCGAACTTCTAAAGAAAATTCGCTTAGCCTCTGGACTCACTCAGGCTGAGCTTGCGCAGGTACTGGAGGTATCCGTTGTGCTTATTGCGATGCTTGAAACCGGACAGAAAAAGGTCTCAAAAAAAATGTTAATAAAAATAGCTGATTCAATGGGGGTGCACCCGATGTCGATAACGCCGTTTTTATTCATATCTGGAGAGGAAAATATCAAAAAGATGAATCCCCTGGAAAGGGTACTATTTACCACCGGTGAACAGTTGCAGGGTTTTTTAATCAATAAAAAAGCAGGGAATTTAAAAAAGTATGTCCAAAGACCGTTATCCGAAACTTCTGATTAGAAGCAAGAACGAGTTGGCGAAGCGCCTTACTCGTAGTGAGTTCTCCTTTGATTCTGCGATGGCTTTAATTTCTGATGTCACTCATAACAAAGAAAAATACTGGCGCGACACCAAAAAATTCTCAGTGCCCGAAAAGGGTAAATTTGTTCGTTCGGCTAAAGGTACTAAGTTAGATGTTTTTTTAAAAAAAATAGATACTCAGATCTTAGCTCCTCACGATTCAAGACTGCCACTTTTTATTTATGGTGGTAAAAAAGGCTCTGGCCATATTCTTGCCGCATATAATTTACTCGGAGATAAAAAGAGGAGAACTTTTTTAAAGTTGGATTTGTCACGTTTTTTTGAACAGATTAGTCAGGAGCGCGTACAGCAGTTTTTTCAAATCAAATGTGGATGTAGCAAGAAGCTTTCAAAGTTTCTTGCTGAAATGTGCTGTGTTGCCTTGGGCGCTAAGGGCTCTCTCTCATCTCGGCGTACGCTGGCTCGCGGGTTTTCAACCTCAACGCGATTAGCTGTCTGGTGTAATTTGGATGCCTTTATCAAGGTGCATCGGTTAGTCCTACGTGAATTAAGGGGGAAAGATCCGCGACTATCAATCTTTATAGATGACATTGGGATTACCGCTAGTGGTCTCACTAAGCATCGTATGGCTGCGGTGAGTAAGATGATATGTGCCTTGCTTCGCGATGCTGATAAGAATCAACCACTTATTGTTAATGAAGAAAAGACAGGTGTTACCGATTATCGTGGATATATGGAGATCTATGGACTGAGATTGATGCGCAATGGATTACTGCTTGGTAAAAAGACGTTAGCGAAGAAGGGAAGGTTGAAAAAAATTTTAGACGGACACGGTGCTTCGGGACAGCATCTTCAAAAGATGAAACGTTCATTGAAGGGAATCCGGCAGTACGAGAAGAACATAAGGCGAAGTCGCCCGTAATTGATTACAGAAGAACCCTCACTATGAGAGGGCTTGGCACATCCTGCTGTCGAGCCGAGTGAAGTTGCCACTACTTCCATGGTCCCATTTTGCCGGGATGAACATAAAACTCCCAATCTAAA
>CAYPZT010000063.1:0-2172 GCA_964415435.1 uncultured Gammaproteobacteria bacterium | reverse complement strand
GAGTGACAGGCCAGCATTAATAAGAGTTCCGCCAAATATATTCATTCCCAGACTTGTCATAGAGGTTTGAGAATCAAGAAGATCGAATTCAACTTTTTTCATTACAGGGTCCAGGGCAGTACTCCATTCTTGTGGCAGTAGTGTGGCGTCGCCGTAGATCTTGGTTTGGAGTTCGTGACCCACTCTATAGATAGCTTGTCCTGCAAGACCTGTAATTCCGTATCGTATAAATGGTGCGATCGACTCCTTAACTCCGCTCATGAGGCTGAATTATATCATATTATAGGATAATATACATCATGAATATGTATAACTAGAGGCTCAAATTTGGTATACTACGGGATATTATGGCCTAATAATAGGCAGTTATAAGCATACTGCCTATGAGGCATTTATTGGTTTTTAGAGCGGCATCTCAAATCAGCTTTGAAAAAGCTGTTCTAAAGGCACTTTGACATTTCGGGTTTCAGGTATCACCAGATATCTGATTCATACTGCACTGTGGAGGTTATGGCTGGCCTTCAGAGAGCAGTATGAATCTATACAAAGGAGGTGAAACGTAAGTAAGAGGATCACCAAAATCGTTTGGTGGTTAACAAATCAAGATTCCCAAAGGAGCGAATGATGAAGAAGTTTTACCTGTTCGGATTGTTTTTGTTTCTGGCGCTTTGTGCGTGTTCTCAAGGCAAGGTCGTCCCAACGGTCGCCCTCATTACAGTCGAGGCAGAGCCTGCACACATCCAGCCGGCCCGCCGTATGACCCTCAATCCCGAGGACCCAGCAAGATTGTTGTTACCTCTCAACGAGGGGTTAAGACAGTCGATGTCCGTTTGTGGTCCTGACGGTGGGGTTGATATAACATTCGAAGGTTTCGCCGCAGAAGGCAAAGCCATTATTAATGGTCACCCATATGAACATGGGGATCGTTTGATTTTGGAACCGCAAAACTGTGGCGGAAGGAAGTTTGATTCCGGATGGATCAATATCCTAGACGGCTCGGTCTATTATCAAGTCGAGGGAGACAAAGAACTGCCTTCAGAAGCAGGCACACCAACAGCCGACGCTTTGTCTTTGTCGACACCGGTTGCTGAGCAATCGTATTTGCGAGTTTTTTATGCAGGTCATGAAATTATTATGACTGCAATAAAAGAAAGCCTCGCGAATGTTCGAGCTCAAGCAGAACGTCAGGGCTTCACTATTCAGGAAGGCGAAGGCAAATGCTACGCACCCGGCGATGAATATCCGATCCGATTTCAAATAAAGGATGCAAAAGTCGGAGAAGACATGTATGTACAAGGTATGGCTGGAGGTGATATTAGCGCGCTTTCTGCGGACGAAGAGGTCTATGGAGTATTTATAAGATACTCCAATACAGAACGATGGGGCTTTCTCCCGTTGTTCTACCACGGACCAACGTCCAGCCTTCAAAAGTGCGTTACAATCATCCCGCTCACTCTGAGTGGGCCAACATCAACCATTCCCTCGGATCCCCCGAAGGAATAGAAAAAGGAGAGTAAGGAAATGGAACCGCAAAAAAAAGAAAGCCACTGGTGGGTCTATGTTGTGTTTGCGTTGCTGCTTATCGCGACGGCGATTGTATTTTACGTTGTCGTTGTGCGACCGGAGATACTCATTCCGAGAGAAGCGCGAATCCAGCGTGAAATGCGAACACCAATCATTCCGTGGGATGAACCTGAATAACTCGAAAAGTGGCGCGTTTAGTGGTGGTCAAGTTAAACTTGATCAAGTTTGGTCGTAAGGTGACATGCTGAATCATCCGATTCACCAAGTCTCTTTTCCGACTCTAAACTTCCCATACCACCAAACGCCCATTTCCTGAGTGAATAACAAATTTGTTCATTGGGGGAATGGTACAATACCATATATGTCGCGTATCGATACGGCCCGTGAAGGCTTTAGAGCGGGCAATCTTCAAAAGATAAAACAGAGCCATACAAAGGAGGCGATAGAGGACTCTATAAAACATAAAGAGGCACACAAGGACGCTTTTACTCTCCCCGAAATCATTCTTGGTGGACAGGATGGACTTGTCAATGTACTCGGTATCGTTTTGGGTTTGGCTGTCGCAACTTCCTCCAATGACATAGTCATAGTCGCAGGTCTTGCGGCAACGTTTGCGGAAAGTATCTCCATGGCTGCAGTTGCATATAC
>CAYPZT010000062.1:0-2235 GCA_964415435.1 uncultured Gammaproteobacteria bacterium | reverse complement strand
ACTTCTCCTTGCGGCTCAGTTTCCGGAAGAGATCGAGCATCGCCCGCGCATCCGCGATATCGACGGCCCACTCGTCCATCATGTATCCCGCGATCGACCGCCCACCGAGATCCGCCTCCCCATAGCGGTCCTCCCGCTCCTCCTCCCACGGTCGGTTCTCGATCGACGCCTCCTCACCCTCCCATTTCTCGACATTCATAGGAATTTCATACGGTCATTTCCTCCGCCAGTCCTTCACGACGATGACGCCGCCTCCCTTGTCCTCGATCGTGAGCTTCTGCTTCTCCTTCCAGCCGTAGCGCTCGACGAATTCCTTGGGGAGGTTGACCGAATAACTGTACTTGCTCTGCCTGATAAGCTTGCGGACGGCTTTCTTCATACTTTTCATGTTACGTACCGTAGATTAATCTAAAGTACCATCTATCGACGGATCGAAGGCGAAGCCGTGCAAGACGACTCCTCTTTCGCTTCTGCGGGCGTCATCGGTCTAGAACTTTGAGAAATCAAGCCGTTGAGGGATTTCTTGGAGGTCTTGGCCGACGAGTGAATTGAGGCTCTCGGGTCGCGGTTTTGAGTATAAAACGAGACAAATGAGACACGAGACGACCTTTGTCTCATTCTAGCATATTGAGACAGTCTTTTGTCTCATATAAAACAAAATACCAGCCAGCCTTATTCTATTTTTCGCTTTGACAAAAGGATTATTCCGTTCTTTTATACAGTTAGTCGCCAAACTAAGCATGATTGGCGATTTTATATAGGATAATGTAGAGGTCTAATTAAGTCTTAATACGTGAATAATTATGAACCAGAAAAAAATAGCTACAATCAGTCTTATTGTGATTGTTCTTGTTATAGCAGGGGCTTTTGTGTGGAAAAAGGGCGTTCTTCAACCAAGACAAACAACTCAGACAACAGAACAATCTAAACAATCAGCAAAAGCTGCTGAGATTGAAAACGTGAAAGATCTTATCGATGGGGATTACTCTTTTGTGCCGGTTGACACGAGTGATTGGCAGATATATCGAAACGAAGAAGCTGGTTTTGAAATAAAGATCCCGAAGGATTGGAGGCTTGTTGACACTTACAAAGATGACAGCATAAAAGGAAATTATTTGTATTTTGGTCAGGAGAGCACGACTTATTCAATTCCAGAGGGAGGAATGTCCAATGCTGCTATTCTTGTATTGGCATCGGATAGATACAACAAAAAAGCGATGCCACTTAGAGACTTTCTACAGAAAAGAAAATCCGGTTATGGTGAGCGAGTATCATCTCTGCTCGTCGATCAGACAGAGTCTGTGATGCTCGGAGAAACAGACGTTCGTTTCTTTGAAGGTGACAACTCCTGGGCTATTAGTTTCCAACTATACTATGACCGGAGTAATAACATACATGCTAATGAACATGATATTTTTCTTGGTATAATAAGAACTTTCAAGTTCCTCAAATAGCATTTTACAATAATTCTCGTATCGAATGCGATGCGAGAATCTTGTAGGATGGTATTTCATCGCTACATCCGCAGTTCATTGACAACTAAACTCTCGAAAGGAGAGCGACATGAAAGTAGCAATAAGGTTTGTCCTTATGGTTTTGTGCATGTTCGCGAATGCGGCATATTCACTTGATCAGACTGAGACTGGGTTTTTCTACCCAATCGGAACGGCAAGTTTCGATCAGCAGTGCGGAACATGGCTTGGCCGAGATGGCTTCAATGGCGGGTGTTACGAACCTGATGGAGTTTATCATATCGGTACCGATATGATGACTCGTAGTTTGGACGCCAAAGTCTATGCCATTGCAGACGGTACGATTTACAGTCGCCATTGCGATGACGCTTCATGGGGACCTGGAAATTGCGCGTTGTTCATCAAGCACAAAACCTACGATGGACAGGTCTTTACGGCGCTGTATGGACATCTCTCAAAGAGCAGCTTACCAGCTGGCAATGATGTTTATGCTGGAAAACCGGCTTGACTGAGGGAAAATATGCTGATATCTTGATTCTATAAGCCAATGTTTCGAAATTATGAAAAAATATAAGTTGTTCATCTTGGCGGCTATCGGCATGATTCTCATCGGAGGATTGTTTTTTGTATGGCAGAAAGAGCCTGAACAGCAGGCAAGCGACCAAAACCAGAACGTGAAGAGTCAGGAAGTTGAAGGTATGGTGACGTATGAGATGCCGGAATACGGGATAAAAATACAGATTGCCCCATGGCAGTCTCGCCG
>CAYPZT010000061.1:0-2372 GCA_964415435.1 uncultured Gammaproteobacteria bacterium | reverse complement strand
TGCATGTGATCTATAAAAACAGCCCTAGCTCCGTATTTGGCGATTCCCTCATACGTCCGGTCACGCATCCAGTCAAGATCAGAAGAAGTGTATTCTAAGGGTGCGTAAAATACCGGAAGCTTTCCACCTCGCTCAAAACGCGCAATAAGCTCTTCGTCTGTAACCTCATATGAAAACCAAAGGGGAGCAACGCCCTCTTCAGCAAAATGTCGTGTGAGCGACTGACAAAACATTGTCTTACCATTCCCAGTAGGTCCACTTACTACCACTAGCTGTCCAGGTATAAATCCACCAAGCGCCTTGTCAAGCGTTGGCAGACCGCTGGTAAATGGATATACAACTGGCCTATCCTTGATGATCTCCCGGATTTGCTCAGAGCTAACAACCTGATCCGTTCCCTCATACACACGAAAGGAGTCAAGCTTTTTTTCTAAGCTGTATATTTGAACCTCCTGCGAATCGATAATTTGTCGCTTTTTATCTCGATACATATTATTGTCGGAATGTCAGTAATTCCTGGATACGATCTACTTCTTCACCATTTGTATTTTTTCTTCTAAAAAGTCGTTCAGGGGTGAGCCGGTCTCGCCAAAATTGATGCCTACGTGAACGTTCCACGGCCCGCCGGATATCATCCAGGGAATACAATTCCAGCCAAAAAGGTAAGTTTTTCTCGAAACTTCGTGCTGAAATAAAGCGATTACTTGAGGATCTTTGTTGAACTTCGTTGAATATCTCTAATACCTTGTGAGTGTTTTCTTGTGTTTTCGTTTTTTGAACAGACTCGTGGCCCTGTATCTCTTTTATCTTATTATCTTTTATCTTATTATCTTTATGTAGAAGAACTTGCCTATTCTGACGAGAATAACTTTTCCTGTCAGACGTGAAATCTTTAGCTAGTCGGGTTATGAAGCGAATTTTCCCACCACCAGCGGAAATATCGTAGCTTGTGTCGATATATCCAAGTTTTCGTAATTTACTCACTGCGTTAGTTATTGACCGGCCTGATACGTTAAACATGTCGGCCATGTTTTCATTACCAAAATAAAACCGGTCACCGGTATATGAGTAGATAAACGCAAGGACTTTTAGCTCCGTAGCGTTTAGTCGATTATCGCTATAAAACTTTTCAGGTAGTGTTAGATATCTCAATTTATATTTTTTCTTATCCATAATCCTCCCGTGATTATTCAAGGTAGTACTCTTGCAGGGCCAAACGGTGGGGTTCCCGATGTGCAACGGGTTTGTAAAAAGAAGGTGTTGAGAATCCCCCAATGCCATCACTGCTCGCAATAGCGTATTTGGCCCGGTAAAAGTACTAGTGCTTGCCGAAGCCTAGCCATCAGGGGACTAGACTTCAGTAAGGACTACTCTTGGATAGTTGTTCCTTCCATTTGACTACGTGCTGCATCGATCTGATCGGTCACATCGAACGGATCTTTTCCTTCGTACATTGCCTCAAGGTTTATGCGTAACTCTTCAAAGTATTCAGTAACCCCTGCATCAAGTGGTGCCTTATCGTTAGGAATCGGAAGCACGGTATATTCAACATCAAATGCCTCACTTCCCGTCTTTTGCCGATTGATCACCAGGTCATATTCTTTAGGTGATCCCCAATCCTCAATGATGGACTCGATACTTTTCATGATCGATTTTTGGGTGATCTCAAGAATCTGAACCCCATTAGTCTTGCGGTTAAACACAACAAATGCCCAAAAGTGTTTTGGCCGTTTTCGCGTATCAGATGCTTTCCATAACTCAGTAGGTACATCTTCCTCATTTCTAACTCGCAGAGGCTTCTTGCTGTCACCTTCGTCTATCCACCACTCATAGCCAACAATCGCGGACGACAGAACGCGAAACTGATTCTTCCCGTCAGCTAGTTTTAAGTAGCGAGATGGATCTTCCGGTATCCCGGTATAGTCTTCAGGTAAAAAATTGTTATTCATATATTTCACCGCCTTTAGATTGCCGCTGTAGTTGCAGCGCTTGTAATGTGCTAATCATGCGTCTTGCCTCATTTTTACTTATCTGTCCAAAATGGACGTATCGTGTCCCAAAATGTTTATTAAGTACATAAATGTGCAAAGCGTTTAACTTTTCATCAAACAAGGCCCTAGCCAGTGCGTGTAATGCACGAACTTGATTGACCGTACATTTTTCCTCTAAATTTGATATACTTTCGTTAGTCTTATTGTTCATAACAATGAACGTAAAAAAGAGACCTGTAAGGGGGTCTCTTTTTTTATGTACATAGTCCACTTACAAGGCACCCGTACACTTCCCTTTCTCCGATAACACCTAATAGGAAAAAGAGCACAATAATACCCACCGTTACTTTCACCGTGTCTGCATCTACATGAACATCTATT
>CAYPZT010000060.1:0-2423 GCA_964415435.1 uncultured Gammaproteobacteria bacterium | reverse complement strand
CGTTCGTCGTGTTTTTTTGAGGTGTTCATAGAGTTTTTTGAATTGCGTATAACGTTCGCCGATATGAGAAGTTGGCTTTGCCAATTTGGACGAGTGCGAAGCAACGAGTCTCATATCGGCTGTTAGGCGATGTGTACTATTGATTTCAAAGAAAACACTTTACCCCTGTTCGTTCTCGAATCTGATCTTCAATGTTTTATACTCTTGACCTTTGGGATAAACCATAAAATGTAGATGAGGACATTCGCTCCAGCCAGTATTACCAACTTCAGCAAGTATATCGCCTGCCGTTACTTTGTCTCCAACTTTTACCTTGGCAGAATGTTGGCGCAGATGTTCATATTCAGAAACTTCGTCATGTGCATGCAGCACCTCGATGTAATTGCCATCATCCTCATATTTTCGGTCATCTCCACCCTTATCTGAATCATCTTTGACTGAAATAACAACTCCATCGAGTGCTGCATGCACAGGCGTTCCTTCCGGTGCATCATAATCTATTGAGTGTACCAAGTCGCCAACATGCGCCAACGAATCATTTTGTACAGAGGTAACCTTACTTAAGTCGATAGGCAGGCGATATACGTTCTTTGTTTCCATATTATTTTTTGTTTTTGAGAAAGGGGTAAAGCTTTTTCTTTTTGGAAGAAATCAGTAATACATTTCGCCTAACGTTTCAGAATATGCGATGTTTGGCACTGGTATAATTTGGAGCGAAGCGACCTACCAGTGCCAAATATTGGTGTAGCGACTGCAAGGAGCGAAACCGCATATTCTGTGTTAAGTGAGGCGAAGCCCGAGCCAGAGTGCAACGTCCCGAAGGGCTGGCGAAGAGTTGAAAAACGGCAAAATTTACTTCGCTTTTCTTTTTTGTATGAATCCACCGATACCTGCGCCAATGGCAAAATATACTCCGGCTAACAAGGCTGCGAGGCCCCAAAATCCAACTGCTTCCGACAAATTGGCACAAGAATCTGTTGGAGTCATTGTTTGCTCAATGCAATATCCTGCTTGTCCATCCATTTTCCAAGGCACACCTCCAGGTTCATTTTCAGCAGACCAATATGTGCATATAGGTTCAGTAAACTCACATAAAAACCCATATGGAACGATAAAACCAGAAAGAAGAGGAAAGAAATGTCCTGTCACTAAAGGTACATTTGTTGTCCAGGCAGGTGTGCCGCCGTATGTCTCAATATCTTCCGCATAAATTTTATCGATCGTTGGGAAATAGATGAAAATGTAAAATAGGAAAAGTGCTATGCAAACAATGACTCCTATGATGCCGCCTCGCAGCCATAGTTTTTTGGGAAGAAATTTTAGATTCATATTTTTTGCTTAATTGTGGTGAAGTATATATAAATTTTGCCGTTTTTCTATTTCACATAACTACTGATATCCGAACATCTTCGTATTTTCGCTCAAATAGAGTATACGTTACCTATCTATGTGTAATCAAGGAACGAGTATGAATTTACTATATCGTAGTTCACATGTGGCGCTATCAGATCTGAGTGTGTTTACGAGTCCACTGGATCGTGTATAGTTGATTTTCCTATACATATCCGCTATACTCCCTCACATATCTATTTAATACTACTGTATGGTGCAGTTTTTTACAACGACTATTTATCAACCGATTTTCAACCTTTTCGTCTGGTTTTACAACCTTGTCGGGGATGTGGGTATTGCGATTCTACTCATCACCATCCTGTTTCAGCTCATCTTGTACCCTCTGAACAGCAAGTCAATCAAGGCACAGAAGGCATTGGCCGATATGCAGCCCAAGCTTGATGCGCTTAAGAAGGAGCACAAGGGAGACCAACAGAAGCTTGCGGCTGAAACCATGAAATTGTATAAGGAGCACAAGATCAATCCTTTCGGATCATGTCTTCCGGTCTTGATCCAGATTCCGATTTTCCTTGCATTGTTCTATGTATTTCAGAATGCATTCCGTGAGACTTCGTTTGAATTGCTCTATCCATTTGTGAGTAATCCAGGATCGATTGACCCCATGATGTTTGGTGTCTTCAATCTCTCGGGCAAGAGCGCGATTCTCGCGGTCCTTGCCGGTGCCGCACAATTCGTCCAGACCAAGATGCTTATGGCAAAGCGACCTCCTGCAAATGCAGGGGAGGGAGCGAAAGATGAGTCTATGGCTGCCATGATGAACAAACAGATGCTCTATATGATGCCGATTCTTACGATCATCATCGGCTTCCAGTTTCCGGCAGGGGTCGTCCTCTACTGGTTCTTCCGTACGCTATTATCGGTCGGACAGCAGTGGCTCGTGTTCCGTTCGCACCAGAAAAATGGCGGTTCAAAGAATACTCCTGACGTGATTGAAGGGAAGATCGTATCATAGAGCTTGGTGAGGTTTTTGATGTCAGTTCCTCCGTTCTAAGTGGTAAAATGCACTGTTT
>CAYPZT010000059.1:607-2461 GCA_964415435.1 uncultured Gammaproteobacteria bacterium | reverse complement strand
TATTTACACATTCAATTAACTATGAAAAGACTCGTTGTATTACTTGTCGTCGTTATCATAGCCCTTGGAGGGTTCTACCTGTATTACAAAGAAGGGACTCTTCCAGTAAATGAGAAAGACACAACGGTCAAGGATTTTGTCATTGTACCAGGTGAAAGCCTGAATGAAATCTCAAACAGATTAGCGACGGAAGGGCTTATCCGGAACAAGGCGGTATTCTATCTGGTAGTAAAGTGGCTGGGATATGACAGAAAAATTCAGGCAGGTGACTTTAGGATCTCTCCCTCAATGGATGCGTATGAAATGGCACAGTTTTTGACTCATGGCACGACAGATACCTGGATCACCATCATTGAAGGAACCCGGAAGGAAGAAGTTGCCCAGCTTTTGTCGCAGAATCTTGGTATTCCCGAATCCGAGTTCATAAAAGACGCACGAGAGGGGTATCTCTTTCCTGATACCTATCAGATCGCACGCAACGCAACAGCAGGAGCTGTACTTGATCTCCTCTATACAACCTTCAATGCACGCTATACCCCCCAGATGCAGCAGAGAGCACGGGTCAAAGGTCTGACCGATGAAGAGGTGATAACTCTTGCCTCTATCGTCGAAAAAGAGGCTGCTGGTCCGGCTGCCGATAAACAGCAGGTAGCAAGTATACTTTTGAAAAGATTGAACGAGGGATGGCCGCTTCAGGCAGATATAACCATAGTGTATGCCCTTGGGTACCAGCCCGACCTGCAAACATGGTGGAAGCCCCACCTCTCCCAGGACGACCTAGCGATAGATTCGCCTTATAACTCATATAAAAATCAGGGATTACCCCTAGGACCGTTCGGGAATCCCGGTATTGACTCCATAGAAGCGGTGTTAAATGCAAATGTAAACACGCCTTACTGGTTCTATATTTCAGACTTGAAGGGCAATATGCATTATGCCCGCACCCATGAAGAGCACGAGGCGAACGTTAAAAAATACCTCCAGTAATTTTACCTATTGACAAAGTAAATGATTGTTCACTATACTGGTGAATAGTCGTTTACCTATGAAACCAAATCTTAATACTCCACAAAAGTTCAATCCCCAAGGTAACTTCTTCAAGGTACCAATGCTTGGATCCATAAAAGCAGGATTTCCTGTGAGTGATGAGCAGTATGATGGCGAGGGCGTTTCACTTGAGCATTTTCTTCTGGCTAATCCGGACAAAACATACCTGTTGAGAGTTCAGGACGAAAACTTATTAAGTGAAGGCATTAGACCTGGAGACCTGGTGATTCTCGACGCAAAGCGGACACCTACAGAAAATGACATCGTCGCAGCCTGTATAGATGACCGATGGACAGTAAATCATTTTAAGTCCTTGGATTCTCAAAACAGGGAAATAGGAGGAGTAGTAGTGAGTGTAATTAGAAAGTTCTATTAAAGGTATGAATTTTCGGCTGGTAGTAATAGAAAACTCTCTTAAAGATAAAACCATCCTATATAAGTATAAAGTTCTCTCACAGACTACATTCGCACAAGGAGATAAAAATCGTGAATCGCAAATGCTAAAGAATGTTTCAGATGAAAGATGGTGAGGAATATTATTCTTCTATATAACTAAATCGAGGGACTTTTTTGCCCTCAAGTTCCACTTCTTCTAGAAACATCTTAAGAGGACGAACCCACATCTTACTTGTTTTATTATCATAGAGAGCTTCATAAACAACGAGTTCTTCCAGAGTTTCGGAATGTTTGGCAACACTAGGAACACGATAAAATTTGCGATTTTTGAAGTGCTGATATTTACCGATTTTCATTTTTTTCTCAAGAAGGCAGGGATATCGAACTCTGTTTCTTCTTCTACCGAAAGGT
>CAYPZT010000059.1:0-597 GCA_964415435.1 uncultured Gammaproteobacteria bacterium | reverse complement strand
GACTGATCGAGGCCAATGTCTGCGGCGGGAGTGCTGGGTTTGGCGGCAGTATCTTCTTTCATCTCAACTGAATCTATGGTTTCTTCTGCTGGAGTATCTTTTTTATTGAAGCGGAATAAACGAAGTCTCTGATCATCAAACTTGGTCGCGATGATAGTGATCTTTATTGTATCCATCATTTTCTCATCTATAACTGCACCAAAGATGATATCTGCATCCGGATCGACTGTCTTTGCAATAATGGAAGCGGCCTCGTCGATTTCGCTCATGGTCAGATCCTGTCCTCCGACAACATTAAACAGTACTCCGCGCGCTCCTTCAATCGACACATCGAGAAGAGAGGATGAAATTGCCTGTTTTATAGCAGCCATTGCCCGTTTGTCCCCTGTTCCTGTTCCCATACCCATAAGTGCAGTACCTGCACTACTCATAATGGTTTTCACATCGGCAAAGTCCACATTGATGAGTCCAGGTGTTGTGATAAGCTCTGCAATTCCTTTGACACCCTGATGGAGGATGGAGTCTATCTTTTTGAAAGCATCAAGGATCGGTGTTTTTTTATCGATTGCCTGCAGGATTTTCTGGTTGGGGACTACT
>CAYPZT010000058.1:0-2752 GCA_964415435.1 uncultured Gammaproteobacteria bacterium | reverse complement strand
ATACAGAATGGCAAACCTTACCGCAAGGAAATCACTGAACAACAAAGAATCGACCCTAAAGAAGGCGGTAGCGCTGGAGAAACACCTAAAAAACAAAGTGATGTCGAACTGTAAGAATAAAGTTTGACTTCTTGAGGTGTTTGATGATAATTGCTTGTTACATGAACCAAAAAACTAAAGCACCAGAGGAATATAGAAAGCTCAAAAAGCAATGTCTAGCCAAACTTGAGCAGATTGAGCGTGGTCTGGAAAAACATGTCGGCAAAGATAAAAAGCCAAACTTCGGCCATGTAGGCGATTTGCATTTTATAAACGATCAACTAGAAGGCATATGCAAATTTATAAACCTCTAAAAAAAATTGAGAACTATGCCGACCCAAAACTGGAAAGGCGCCTAGCCTACTTCTTCGGTGTGCTTTACGTCATCGTGATTGCTCTATTAGCAGTTAAGGGAATCCTATGGCTATTAAGATAACAAAAGAAGATTTTCAAGCCTACTTAAAAGTACAAAACTCTGGCAAGACCAATATGTTTGACCTCAGGAATGTTGTGAAACTCTCAGGTCTCTCACGAGAGAAAATCCTGGAAATAATGACCAACTACAGAAAATATAAAAAAAGATGGGGGGTGATTGAAACATGAAGCAAAAATTAGATAGTGATGAGGAGCAAAAAATTAAATATCAGATCTATAGAAAACTCGACAGAGCTCAAGCATTGGTCAACGAAATTAAAGAGCTGATGAAGAAAATTAACTTAGTACCCTCGAACAAACAATAACCTCCAACCTCTTTCCCATAACTTCGCTATAATTGTGTAAGAAGTAAAAATGTTACTTTTCCTAACTCATCCGTTTACTTATGTAGAGGGGTGGGACAGGACAAATAAAACAAAATGAAACCACCTTTTGAAGATGTAGTCAGAGACTATATCAGATTAGTTTATTTTTTTGCGAAAAAGTCCTTGTCCCAACAGGATGACATCGATGATGCTGTCCAAGAAACATTTTTGAAAGCTATGAAAGCATACAAGGATTTTAAATTCAAAAGCGATGGCGAGCTTAAAAGCTGGCTACTCATCATTTGTCGCCACGTAATAACAGATATGTTCAGATCAAACAGAAACAACATCTCAATCGAACAAAACAATATTGAGTTATTTGATGATAGCGATGTTGAAGTGTTACTCGAGGCAAAAATTACTCATGAAGAAGATGTTAAGAAGGTAACGTCAGCACTAAAAAAGCTTAAACCGGCCGAGCAAGAAATTATAAGACTTCGGATTAATGAAGAAATGGCCTTTTGCGATATTGCCACTGCACTTGAGTCAAAAGAAGCTGCCGTTAAAATGCGTTTTTATAGAGCGATAGTCAAGCTCAAAGAGTCATTATTATGAAGCTAAAAAACATTATCCGATCATTTTTCTTACAGGAAAGCAAAAGGGAGTTTAAGCATATCAGCGCCCTGGAAAGACAGATCCTAGCAAGAGTCAGAGAAGAAAAGGACTTGGAAGAAGAATTAGATAGATCATTTTCTTTCCGCTTACCTTTAGCATTTGCGACAGTAGTTCTTTTAATCTTTTTCATAGGTGTTCTGAGTGCTAAGTCTCCCGTGTCTGCCAAGGGGTCAATTATCGATGCTCTGATAAGTCTCAGGAATGCTCTACAACAGGAACTGACAAACCTTCTGACAACAGACCCGTCATATAGGGATAAAAACAGTCAGAAATATAAACAGGCTCAGCAGGAATGGTGTTCCGTGAGTGCTAGACCAGCTGAGGAGCAAGAGAAAGCTGTAACAGCTGTCAGAGAATTTATTGATAGACCGGATGCCAACGTCACTTATGAGTGCATCCGGAATCCTAACGAAAACAAGGATGAACAATCAAGAGTTGAAAGCTATATCGTTGACTTTGATCGGTTTATTATCGATACAGAAACAAATCTCATTGTAGAAATGTCGCCCAAAGAAGGAAGCTGGGGAACAAACAAGGACGGTTCTCGCTGGTTTAGTCCTCAAAAAGACTACGACTACACATCACGTTACACCTTGGCCGAAGCAGAAGTCCTGGCCCGCGAATTTATTCAAGATCATCAAAAAGCGATCGGAAAAATAGATCTCAGTCAACTAACTCTTGAGGCAGGAAGCAAGGGTGAGAATGACCAAAATACCAATTTTTTCTTCACCTGGAAGGGTGAGCGAAAAAAGAGAAAATTAGATCACCCCTACACAACCTGCAGAGCAGATATAAAGAAGGAAGATGCCAACAGCTTTGAAAATGGAATGCCCTGCATCACAGTCAAAGAAGAGTTTTTTACTCCTCAGCTGTCAATTACTTTTACCCAAGGCGGGCAATTGGTTAACTTTATTAACGAGTTAGGCGACTAATATCACCCTTAAAGTAAGCCAAATAAGAGAAGTATGGATATTCCGAAAATTGCCGGTATACTTGAGGCGACAAAGGTAACCAAGGCTTATGAAACACTTAAAATTTATTATTACAGCAGTAGCCCTCGCGATAGTCCTTGGGCTGGCTTTTATAGCAACAGGAGCACCAGCCAGACAAGCCGATACCAATGTCTTCACTATCAGTAAAACAAACCAACAGCAGACCACGGAAAGGCTTGTGGAAGGCGGTTATATCAAATCCTCATGGGTAGTACCATTTGCCCGATTAATGACGCTACGCCTCGGGACTATAGTACCTGGATGATTCATAATTTCACAGAGCTTGACCGCCAGAGAGCTTATTAG
>CAYPZT010000057.1:0-2881 GCA_964415435.1 uncultured Gammaproteobacteria bacterium | reverse complement strand
TAAGGCGGGATTAGACCGAACCTATGTTGGCGGGGTTGAGCGAGGAGAAAGGAATATCGGACTTGTAAATATCCAGAAAATTGCCAAAGCTCTTGGGGTCAGTATTGATGACCTTCTTCGTTTTTAACGCTGAAAACTTGACTGGCCTCCGAATAGGGCTTATGATTTAAGTGTTCATTACAAATAACATAACTATCCTAAACTCTGACTTTTCAGAGAAGGAAGGGATTTTACTGCTTAGCAGTCCAGCTTTAATAAAGCTCCGAAATAGGAGTCCGCAATCAGCGCTCCTTACAAGGTGAATCCCCAAGACAGAAGAAGAGTTGTGTGGCTGTCATCCCATCTTACAATGGTAAGGTGTGGTGACAGCCTTTTTTGTTACCGCAAATCCCATCGCAAGGTGGGGTTTGTTGGTAATCAATAGGCAAAAAATTATCCCCTCATTTGTGGGGGTAGGTCAACAAGCCTATTGAACCTACCTCGACAAACGTGGGGATTTTTTTATATGGAGCTATCTGAAAAATTAATACAAATGTTCAAGGAAGCACATAAGCCATATGGCGGCTTGCCTGAGTATACTGACGAGCAAATTAGGGAGATTGCTAATGGTGTAGCAAGGTATGCCTTGCAAATGTATAAGATTCGCCAAAAGCAAGTGAAAAGGGTGGATGCTCCAAAAACGTCTTAGAGAGCCACCTCTAAGGTGCTTTTGGGTTATAGACCTACCAATGTTTTACGGCCAGAGGTTACCCTGCCGTGTCCTCTGAAAAATCCAACAAGGTACAGCCCAATGGTGTTCAGATTATAATTCCCCGCTCTGAGTGTGCCTCTTTCTCAACGGGGGACTTCACCTGCACATCATGGGAGAAAGGTTCAGCTTTTACCAGAAAAGGCGCGATGCTTTGGGCAACGCAATAAGGGCGACCCAACTGGTTGAAAAGTAGTTCCGTCGTAAGACTCTTTATCACTTAACTCTTTCCGTTCTTCTACTTGCATACATGAAGGATAAAGAAGGGCAAAAGATAAAATGTCGACAAAGCGACAAAAAAGAATAACGAAGCAAATACGTCTGGCTCAACAATATCATCGTGGTATTAGGATTTTAGCTTTGGAACAAAACAAGCCCGCCTCAAAGATGTTTGATTGTGCGGCTGAGTATTACCTCCTGAGTATTGATAGGAAGGGGTTTAATGCCATTGAAAGAGAGTTAAGAGAGTTGCGCAAGCCTCCTTAAAGGATTTGAACTGTTATGATTCAAGGTTTATAATTAAGATGGCTATCGACATCAACTATGAAAGCAATTATATATACTCGTGTTTCCACCAAAGAACAAGCTGATGAGGGATATTCATTGGAAGCACAAGAAAAACTACTGAAAGATTATGCCTCAAAGCATAATTTGGATGTGGTAAAAACCTATAAAATATCTGAATCGGCAAGCGGTAAGCAGTTGAGAAAACTTTTCAACGAAGTTTTTACTTACGCTACAAAAAATAGAATCGACATAATTCTTTGTGAAAAAATCGATAGACTTACTCGTAATCCAAAAGATGCAGTGACGGTAGATGATTGGGTTAGAGAAAGCAAAAATCGCGAAATACACTTCGTCAAAGAAAACTTCTTACTCAATACAACCACGAAAGCTCATGAAAACTTAGTATGGGACATGAAAGTCGCTATTGCACGCTTCTACTCCAATAACCTTTCCGAAGAAGTTAAAAAGGGAGTAAATGAAAAACTTGCACAGGGCTGGTATCCTTCAAAACCCCAGCTTGGTTATGACAGCGTTGGAGACAAAGGCCATAAAATTATCGTCGTTAACCAACAGTATGCTCCGCTTGTGATTTCTCTGTTTGAAAGATATGCCACTGGTAATTACTCATTGGCACGACTGGAACATGAGCTTTATAACGAGGGCCACCGAACACGAACTGGGCGACGAATATCAATGAGCCAAATCCATAAAATCCTCAGCAACCCTTTTTATTACGGCAAGATTAAGTGGAAGGGAGAGCTTTTTAATGGAAAGCACGAACCTTTAATTTCAAAAGACCTTTTCGATAAAGTTCAGGCCCTACTCAAACGCCAAACAAAAAATCCACACTTCACTAAGCATACTCATTTGTTCAAGTCCAAAATCGTTTGTGAGAATTGTGGTGGCATGCTTACTTGGTATGAGAAAAAAGGAAATGTATATGGTCACTGCAACAACCATGGCGTATATGGTAAGTGTTCAAAAAAGACCTGCATAAGGGAAGATAAAGTTGAAGAGCAGATAATGGCTGTCTTTGATAAACTTGCACCCAAGACACCAGAAATGTTGGCTTGGATAGAAGAAGTCATACGAACTGAACATGCTGAGAATATCGTAAAAAGAGAAACTGAGGTCAAAAACTTAACAACCAATTTGGAATTGACCAGAAAAAGGAAAGATAGGCTTTACGAGGACAAGCTCGATGGAAAAATTGATATGGCTTTTTATGAGCGCAAGTTCAATGATTACTCGGTAGAAGAAAAGACTTTGGAAGACGCTCTCATTAAGCTCAATGATTATACTGACGAATATCAGCAGTTAGGAGTAGCTGTTCATGAGCTTGCTTACAAAGCAAAAGCTATTTACGAAAAGGCTGACCCAGAAGACAAGCGTATATTGATGACTGAATTGTTTACGAACTTGATACAAAACCAGTATGAAATAAAGCCGAACTATACAGAAGCGGCGAATTACTTGGCAACTTGGATGCCAAAGCTAAATAAAAATTACGAACTGCAAAAAAGCCCGTCAATAAAAGAAAAGACACCAGTTTTACCTGATGTCATTTCTTCTGGCTCGGGAGGTGGGACTCGAACCCACGACCAATTGGTTACACATAATCCTTAG
>CAYPZT010000056.1:0-3277 GCA_964415435.1 uncultured Gammaproteobacteria bacterium | reverse complement strand
ATATTGCCCAGCATATGTCGGAGACGTGGGATCGGATATATCCAGAACCACTACGCTATTAGTGTAGAGACTTACTGCATATAGATAGTTACCCAGAACCGCTACACCTTGTCCTGCATAATATGTATTTGAATTACGAGGATTCCAATTCGCTACCATGACTGGGGACGCGGGGTTAGACACGTCAAGCACCACAATATTCCCATAACTATTCTCCATGAGAGTACCGGATGAATTAACGACGTACGCGTAATTGCCCGATATTACAATATCCTGTGCAAATCTCATAATATCTGGATCATTAGGATTCCAAATAGCAGTAAGAGATGGACTGGAAGGATTGGTCATGTCAATAATTGATACATTTCCAGAGGCTCTGCCAGCAATATATGCATGGGAACCGGAAAACGCTATTGCTTCTGGTGAATCCATATAGGTAGTGTTTTCCGCTGGCCACTTCGTTACATAGTTTAGTGATTCCTGGTCAAACTGAAAAGCGAGTCGATACAACAGAAGAGACAACACCACTAGTAAGGCCGTTCCCAGAATAATAAAAAAGTGCCTAGGACGGAACTGGAATGTTTTTTTGCTCATATAACGATAATAATCCTCATTATAGCAGTTTTGTCATTCGCCCCCGAAGGTTGTGCACAAAAAAATCGCCTCATCCGAAGATGAAGCGATTTTTGGCGGTGTACTCGGGTTGGGTACCAAGGTTTGAGGGGTTTTGTAAGGGGTTTTTGCGTGTTATTTTTGGGTCGATTTGAGGCACTCGGGACGGGGTGTTTTTGGTGGAAATGCGACAAAATGAGACAGTCCTTAAAAAGGAGGAAAATGGTGGTAATTTGAAGGCCTTAATCAATTATCACTATATTTATGCAAATTAGCGACAAACAAGTTAAAGAGTTTCAAAGGATATTCAAAGAGGACTATGGCGAGGACTTGAGTGATCAAGACGCGAGAGAGGCCGCGGGTAACCTAATCGGATTCTTCGAGCTATTGTTCGAGGTATGGCACCGGGATCAAAGACGCAAGCAACAGCTTAAAGAGTCGCCAAACGGTTTTCATCTTCCCGAAGGAGAGTATTATAATTGCTTCATCTGTCATGAAACCGTGTCCGGAGAAACAAGTTGGTACAACAAACACGGGATCACATGCCTCATTTGCAAAGAGGCATTACGTAAGAGAGTTGTCCCGGTCAGCGTCATGAAAAAACGAGACACATGGCTTGCGATGTGGGAGGTGCGGGATCTCCTGGGTGTACACGTTTCGACCGTAAAGAAAATGATTCGCACCGGTGAACTCAAGGCGCGAATCATTAAAAATGGAGAACATGAATATTTCTGGGTTTTCTTGAAAAAAGAAAATGACTGTTTACAAAAATTGAGCTAAACCAAGAATGCTTGTACAATCTAAAGACGAGGCATCACCTCACCCTGTGAAAATCCCTTACTGACCGTTTACAAGGTCATTGAGGGATTTTATGTTGTTCTTCTTCAGGTATGTTCCGAGCTGCATGTCAGACCGAACCCCAAGGTCCAATCCGTACTGCTTCTCGATCGTCCCAATATGAGTGTCGTCACGCTTGTCGCGCAACAAACCGCTCTTATTGCGAGATCGAATCCCTCGCATACCAGGAGCATCTTTTGCCATAAAATCTTTCGATTAATGGATGAAAGAGAGCTCGACGACTTCTCTCCGACTGCTTAATGCAGTCTGTCCGGCCTGCGGCAGCGGAGATAGTCTGAGAACAAGTGAGGTTAGCCTCGTCCATACCACATTTTACCGTTAGCACTCACTCGGGTCAAGTGCTAATCCTGAAGATCGTCATCGATTTCGTTCGTTTCGTCACCAGCGGGAAGTTCCAGAGCATTGATGGTTTGAAGTGACGCACCAATAAGGCCCTGCAAGTCACCATACATGCCGGAGGTATTCGTGACGACTCGTTCAATCTCCTTTTCACGCTTCTTCCAGATGCGTTGCATGGAGCGTTTCTCTGTTTCAAGGTCTGACTGCATACCCGTAAAGGCAGATACGATGTTTTCCACGCGGTTTCGGAATTCACTTCCTGACAAGTAGTTGTAAAGAAGCTCCATCTTCTGATCTTTGCCGACAAGTGATTGTTTCACCTGTGAGATTTGAAGAACATTTGCGCGCAGAACCGACGCAAGGGATGCGGCTGAGGTGTATTTACACACCCAAACACCATCGACATAACCAAAATCTTCAATGCCATCGGGGAGGGACTGCGAAACAAGGATACAGATGTCTGCTTTCACGAGTGCTTGGTCGTCCTTCAGTTTCTTCACCCAGCCTGCGCTCCAAGCTTTTGTATTTTTCGATTCCCAAAGAATCATACCGGCTTCGCGTCCAAGCTCTGTGCGCACTCGTTGGATCAAATCTGCCCCCTTGATTCCGGTTGGAACATCCTCAATAGTGTCCACGGGAAAAATATTCTGTAGCTGGAGCTTGAGATCATTTTCCTGGACGTCACCTTGGATTTGCATTGAACCCTGCTCGCTTTTCCGTTTCAAGTCATCGATAGTCTGCTTCATCTGCTCCATCTGTTTGTCTTTCTCGGCAATCTTCAAACGAGATTCTTCGGCCGCGGCCTTCTTGGCATCTGACGCGATCTTTTCGCGCTCAGCGTCGAGCTTTCGCTCAAGTTCAAGCTGCATATTTTGCTCTCGGGCTTCGATTTCACGCTTCTGTTTACGCAGTTCCAGTTCTGCCTCCTTCATACTCTTGAGCTCCTGATCCTTCTCTTCGTTCGCTTTCTGAAGGTCTTTAAGTTGAAGGTCGAGTGCTTTCGCGGCCTCATCTTTGGCCTGTTTTGCAATTTCTTCGCGCTCTTTTGCTACACGTGCATCGATCGTTTTCTGAAGATCCTCCGCTTGCTTGGCGAACTGCGCCTCCTTTTTGGCGAGTTCGGCCTTTTTTTCCTGAAGCTCCGCATTCATTTCCTTACGAAGCTCGGCCTGAATTTTCTCCGTAAGCACCGTATTTAAAGGGATTTCTACGCTACATTGAGGGCAAGTGATGATTTGTTCGGTCATAAAGTGGTATTATTAAGTTCGTTAACTTGGGAAAAACTTGACATTGGAATTAATCATGTGCATAATATAGATAACCTATGAAAAATGTCAATACCTACAAAATAAGTGACGTTGCCGAGATGTTCGGCATCCACGAAGACACCCTTCGTAATTGGGAAAAAGAGGGCCTCATTACCCCTATTCGTATCGGGAAGCGTGGGGATCGGCGTTATACCCAAGAG
>CAYPZT010000055.1:0-3399 GCA_964415435.1 uncultured Gammaproteobacteria bacterium | reverse complement strand
GTCGAACGGATAAACCAAAAGCTGCAATGGAGCAAAGAGATATAAAAATAAGGGACCTGCGTCGCAAAGAGAAGTATCAGTTAGATGATGAATATTTGAATGGATATGCTAGACTTTGCGGAGTTTTTGCGACCGCAGTATATAACTCCCTATGTCGGCACTCGGATAAATATCAAGAATGTTTCCCGAGTCTTGAGCTTATCATGGAAGAGCATGGCATCCAGTCAAAGCATACAGTCATCAAAGCCATTAAAAAGCTTGAAGAGTGGGGAATAGTTCAGGTTAAGAGAGAAAAAGACGAAAGGACAAAACGTCAATTAAAGAATGTGTACATTTTAACTGATAAGTCAGAATGGAAACAAAAGCCGGGTGCATATAATACACTCGGAGCCGGGTGCATTTCATGCACTGAGCCGGGTGCATTTCATGCACAAAAGCCGGGTGCACCACGTGCACTAGAAGGATACACAGAAGAGAAGGATACACATATTAAGGATATATATAGCGAGATGAACTCGCAGGTAAAAGAGATCATGGATATTTTTTATACTTTCAACCCTTCTCTTAATTTCGGAAATATGACTGTCCGGAAAGCAGCAGAACGTATGATAAAAAAATATGGATTTGAAGAGACAAAGAGAATGGCTGCCGCGATCAAAGAGGTTCAAGGAAGACCGTATGCTCCTGTAGCTACCACGCCATATCAAATGGAACAGAAATTGGCAGCGTTCAAAATATATTTCGACCGAGAAAAACAAACAGGAAACACAATAGGATGAAAATAATTACGCTCATCAACGGAAAAGAAAAGGTCATAACGGATGAATTTTTTGAAACGATAGAGCAAAAATTAAAGAACACTTTTATTCGGCTTGAAGATGGTTCGATAATTAACACGAGGTCAATAGCTGATATTGGAGAACCATCATTGGCCGGTAGCTGGCGAGGTGAGACATTGGATAGTTCGTGTAGTTTTTATTGGTGGGAGGGGAAAAAAGTTTATCTTACTGAAGCACAGAAATCAGAAATAAATTTTGAGGTCCCATATATATACAAAATTAAAGAAAAAGAACTTAAAAAATATGCACTCAACAGCAGAACAATTAAACAGCTTGAATAAAAAATCGTCATGGACGAACGATGAGATAAAGACCGCGTTGTCATTACTTATAGACGCAGCGGAAATGGAAAAAACAACGATAGATACCGGACTCATCAGACATTATGAGAACGTGCAGAAATGGTGCAGTATGCCAGTGAGCGAATTTTATGGACTTATTAAAACGAATGGTCTTTATTATGCGAAAGAAGGAAAAACGAGCGTATCAGATATGTGCGGAGCAACTTCGCGCGGCGGGACGCATTGCGTGATGATACGAGGTAAGAGCCAGATATATCCTTCATCTGAATATGTATTCCCACAGATGGAGAACGTTCTGAAATGGAAATTGAGGGAGAAAGATAATTACATTTTTGGTCTTATGCAAAGGTCGAAAGAAGAAGAGGAGCGTATTTTGTCACTTATATGACAGACCTTATCGGCGAGGTTTTTGGAAAGCTCGAAGTGATCGGTGACGGACCGAAAGTGCATGCACATAAGACGGTCATGTGTTTATGTGAGTGCGGGAACGAGAGGGCTGTAAGACCGTACATGCTCCATAAGGGTATTACGACCTCCTGTGGATGTGACAGGGATACAAAAGCATATTGGCTCGAAAAACGAGACCGTAAATGTATCGAGTGTGGCGTGGAGTTCAGTACGAGGGACCAAATCTTTTGCGACGCGTGCCGTAAAGTAAAGTGTAAAGAGTGCGGTATCATTTTATCTGCCAATTATAGAGAGGACGGTAAAAATCCATGTGAGCCGGGGAATAATGGATTTTGTAGTAGATGCGAAAAAAAGAAGGGTATCAACCCTTCTTCCACCTTTTCTCCGCCATTTTGCGAAAGTAGTCTTTAGGCAGTTTTCTTTTTTTAGCTCCGATCGATGCGATATGCGAAGCGAGGAGTGCTACTGGGACCGGCTTGCCGCAGTGAGGGCAGGGGAGATTATTTGTCATTTTCTTTAGCGACATATATCACGTCTACATACGACGTAGTGTGTTGGACAATTTCAGGATTTTTCCATTCCATTTTGTCCTCTATGAGCTCCTCGGTCTCTATCATATCACGGATGATCTCATCGACGTTCTCTGCCTCCGGATAGAGGCTCTCGATATCATCTATGAGCCTATTGATATCTCCGACATATTCTCCCTGCACCTGTTCGACGTAATAATCATCATTGTACGTGCTTACATATTTTTTGACTTGCTCTTTTGTTACGTTCATATTTTTCGAAGTTTCGAGATTTTTATTTTGGGCCGACTGGCTCATCTCTCATCCTCTATCCATAGTATATACCTACCGTAGGCATGTGTCAATGGGTAAAGCTAGCCCTGTGGATAACTCCATGCACATGATCGTAGATAGGTCGCCAGCTTCTCAAAAATAAAACGTGATGAACACTAGGGGTCATACATGACGCTTCACCTTGTAGGCATGGCAAAACGCCGTACAGGGCAATTTTGAGCGATTACGGGGCATTTCCGCCATTTTGAGCGAAAGTAGGGTAAACATATGCCTACGGTAGGTATCGGGGTTTGCAGGGCGATTTTGCGCAAAGTTTGCTTGCAAGTTCAAAAAATGGTATCATTAAAACATGAAAAAAACACCTAAAATGCCGATGAAGAGCGCCCCGGCGAAGAAGGGACCAAAAAAAAGGAAAAAAATCTTGTAAATAATATGAAAATAAAAACAGACACAAAACTAACAGACCTCAAAGGCTTGCCGATCAAGAGCGGAGAAGGACAGGTGTTGACCGTCGGTGAGGCGGTCGCGAACATCCTACTTGGTCCGCAGCAGAAATTCGGGAAAATGAAGGCCTATGTTCTAGCCACTAAATTTTATAACGACAAAGAGGTCGAAGTAGATGACGCCGATGTAGAGGCGCTTAGAGATATTATCGAAAAATCGGAAGTTTATGTTTCTGCGCTCGTTAACGGGCAACTTCTTAAAATTCTCATTAAATAAATGCCAGCAGGAAGGCCGTTAAAATTTAAAAGCGTTGAGGAACTCGAAAAAAAGATTGGTGAGTATTTTTTGGTTACGCCACGGGACGAATGGACTTGGACTGGTCTTGCAATTGCTCTTGGCACGGACAAATGGACATTGACACAATATAAAGAACGTGATGAATTTTCTGTCCCGATAAAAAACGCGTTATTAAAAGTGGAAAATGGCTACGAAATTGACCTAAAAAAACATGGTAGGCCCGGAACTATTTTTGCGCTTAAAAACTTCGACTGGAAAGATAAGCAAGAGACTGACATGACCGTTCGCGCACCTAAACCTATTCTC
>CAYPZT010000054.1:0-3544 GCA_964415435.1 uncultured Gammaproteobacteria bacterium | reverse complement strand
GTTGATCTTCTTATTCTGTATTTTTCTAAAAACCTCGATGCGACTTAGACGGAGTATCTTGGCAGCCTCGGTTGTCGAGTATAGTTTTTTCATATTTTGTATAGTAACATATGTTACTATACAAATTAAGCCTTAAAATCATTATTCCCTCTGGGCACCCCAATTAGAGATAGGTTCTGGCGCTCGAGAAGGGTCGAAGCACCACTTGGTAAGAATGTTAGAATGTCCGTATGAAATCTCCAGAAGGTCATGGGCAGGTTCCAGAGGTGCCACAAGAACAACCACCTGAAAAAACCGAAGCGGTTGCAGAAGAAATAATTTCTCCTGAAGAACGAGAGCGCCAAGAAAATCTTGAGCAGCTCGACAGTTTTATTTCCAAAATTGAGGCTGGCCACTACGACGGCATTATCTTCCTTGATGAAAAAGGTCGAACCTTTTGGCGGGCGCTTCATGAGCGATGCAAAGCAACCAAAGAACATGCGTTACCCCAGGCGCACTTCGTTGATATAGGAACAGAGAAGAAAATAGATTTCTTCTCCAGGGGTCAACAGTTTAGACGTAAAGGGTACTTGGGTGAAGACTACAGCTTTGATAACCACAGGTCAGCCCATTTTCCAAACCCAGAAATGCCGTTAGAAGTCCCCTCAAGGGTAGGGTTCCCCGGAATAGTAAATGACGAATCGAATTTGGAAACACCAATAGTCTTTTCGTTTGCAAAAGAAACTTTTGGAACTGAAAAGAAATTTGAAATAAAAAATAAGAAAGACATTGTAGAGATGCTTGAAGTGTTAATGGAATCTGACGCACAAAAAGTGCGCGAGATATTCGGAGACCGATTTGATGGAAAGAAAGTTCTCATCATTGACGAGAAAGTCGAAACGGCTGAGTCAATAAAATATGCTCAGGTTTTATTTGAGACGGCGTACCCAACTGCTCGTGTAGATATAGGGGCATATGGGTCATTGTACAACTACAGAGAATTAAAGAAGTTCTATGAAGATCACAAAAAATTAGGAGGCAGAGAAGGTCTGGACCTTTGGGACAAGCAACGTTTTGATAAGGGACGTTTTGCCACAGAAGGTTTTGTGATTGAACCGATAGAGGTCAGAATCGACTTACCGGGTAAACCAACACATATCGAGGAAAGGTATCTAAACAAGAAGTATTGGGGTGAATACAGTGATGACAGGTCATTCACAGTGCAAGGTGTCACTGGTGAAATGAACCTGAGCCACAAACGTAAGATGGCAGAAGAAGAGGATAAATGGGTTAACTCAGAAGAATACTCACCAAAAAATCTTAAAAAGAAAGGTCTCAAGGGATACGCCGACCAGATACAACAGATTCGAGATGTGGTTTCTCCGAAAAAAGACGAAAATGATGCGACCGAGAAGCGTCGTCCCGATAGTGTAGAATGAGCCGAACCATCAAGCCCTGCATGACACCTAGTAGTTCTGGCCCGAGATAGTACCCCAATTAGAGATAGGTTCTGGCGCCCGAGAAGGGTCACCTACAAAGATGAAAAACATTTCTGTAATAATCACTGGATGCGGATATAAACCGATAAAGCACGTTTATCGGCATAACGGTATTCCATCGCACGATGTGCTTGTTGTAGATGGAAAGTCCTGCAAAATGAATATCGGAACTGCTGCCGCTTACTACTTCGCACAGAAAGGTGTTGAGGTTGTCATGGTATCGCGCACAGCAGAAAATCTCGAGAAGATTAAAAGAGGTCTCGTGGCTCTGGGGTGTCGCCCGAATTTAATCAAATATGTTCACGCAGATGTGATGACAGATGCGGGTATAGAAGCGCTTCTCAAGAAGCTTCCTAAGAATAGAAACTTTTACTGGGTCCAATCGGTAGGGTTAGGCGCGGGTGCATATAAGATTCCGCACGACAATATCTACCTGCCTTTTGAGAAGATTACGCCCGACATTATAAAAGCCGAGCTCGAGGTGGTTGTGGCGACTCATCGAATGATGATCAGGATGATTTCTCTTTTTAGGCGACAGATCAAACGAGGTCAGAAGGCAAAAATCGCACTCATTACTTCAATGTCGGGTGAACGCGGTTACCACTTCGGAGCGACGCATGTTGCTGCAAAACACGCTTTGGTCGGGTACATCAAAGGAATTGAAAAAGAATTGAATGACGAAGGGATCGAGATTTTTGACATTCGAGCGGGAGGTATTGATACAGGTATGTATGATAACCCCTATGTCAGAAAGTCCGTAGAAGAGATTAGTCGTCGTACGAAGATGTGGGGAGGAAAAAGACCGACCTATGCGCGACCAACAAAAGTCGCCGAAAGCATCTACCACGCTCTCTTCTCGAAAAAACCGAAAAAGGTTTATCGCATTCTTGCTCCGCATCAAAAATAAATGCGCTCGAGAAGCGTCGTTTGGATAGTGTAGAATGATCTAAACGGGCAAGCTGGGTATGGCGACCAGTGGTTCTAGCTCGAGATAGCACCCACGATACAAAATGACCCGCCCTATTTTGGACGGGTCATTTTGTATCGATGAGCGGGAAGGGTTCATGGTACAGTAGAAGACATGGTACAGATTTACGCTCTCGGCATGGCGTGCAGCACGGTCTCACTGTTTGGTTTTTATGCTGCATACCTGTACGGAAGAAAGATAAAACGATTTCGTTGGAGCGAATATTTCGCGATTATTTCGATTCCGCTTGCATCGGTGTTTGTACTCGCTGCATTCGTTGATTGGAATCTGCTGAAATTATTTGGTGCAAGTATGGTGGTGGGAACTACATTTGAGTACCTTTTTGGATTTGTATACGAAAAAACACTCAATGTGAAATTGTGGACCTATCACCGGTTCGCGCTTCACGGACACACGAGCCTACTTTCCATTCCTGTGTGGGGGATAGCGGGAGTTGTCTTTTGGGCTCTAGGAAAGTGCCTGGGCCTTTAGTATCTTCACCTTCACCGGATTCTGAAATTTTCAAACACAGTTCTAACATCCTCTACCACGCCACCCCAAAGTATGGCAAAACAAGTAGTTACGTTTGTAATCGACAAAGAGTTGGATATAAAAAACCATCTTATCGGTTTGGATTCATATAAGAACAAGAAGAACAAAAAAAATTTTTCGAAACAGACGCTTCGTAAAAGCGAGGAGTTGTTAAATCTGTCTGAGGCAAAAAGAAAAAATAAGATAGAGAAGGATATTGAGCCTATATACAAAAAAGGAACACAACTACGGACGCTTGCCCGGGATATAAATACGGAATGGGCACGAGTCGAAAAGAAATTCATTAAAAAATTAGAAAAAGTGCACCAACATCCGTTCCCGTATAAATCAGTAAAGGGCGTCCTCTCTACTGCCAGTAGGTTTGGCTACAACACACAAGAAGGATGGTTCGCCACAAGTGTTTTTGAAAATAAATATTCAGAAAAAGTGAAAGTTTATAGCATTGAAGGAATTTCCAATGAAATTTGCGGCGGTCCGCATGTGGCAAATACGGCTGATATTAAGGGAATTTTTAAGATAAAAAAGGAAGAAAGTTCTAGTGCCGGTG
>CAYPZT010000053.1:0-3806 GCA_964415435.1 uncultured Gammaproteobacteria bacterium | reverse complement strand
CACATTGGACACACTTCTATTGTCGGGGAGATGCGTGAAGGAGATGACGTTCCACCCTGGTTTAAGAGTATAGTTCGTCGTCCCAGATTCACCCTCTCTTACTTTCATTTCTTTAAGACGATTTTCAGAATCATATGTGAGTGCATCGGCGCCGCGAGTTGTCATATTTCCGTTGGCATCATAACCAAGCGTACAGGCACCGGACGCATAATCGCGGCAAAAGGTTGGGGAGTTCGTCCCAGTCCATGAAACGGATGTGACGGCATGAGGACCAGGTGCGCCTTCTCCATAAGCCATGGTGCGATTTCCCTTGGTCGTCATGTTTCCGATAGAATCGTAAGCAAAAGCCTGCGTGCCGTAAGCAGAACCAACTGCTTGTGTTAAACGATTTAGATCGTCGTATGTGAACGACTGGGACATTGAATTCACAGTGTCAGCGATTTGGCTTATGTTGCCATTTCCATCAAAGGTGTAGCTTAAATCTTGAAGCTTTGTAGTGCCATCCGGTTTTTTAGTGAGAATATTGGATAAGCGAAGAGTATTTGCGTCGTAGGTGTAATCTGAAGTCACATTATTGCCATATTTCGTGAAGGTGATTTTCGCCGAAGCGTTGTAATTAACTTCTTTGATATAGTCGGTCGTAACCGAGTTTTTTATCCCACTTATCGTTTCTATGTCCCCAAAACCATTATAGGTATAAGTCACGACCTCGCTATCTGGATAGGTCAAGGTGCGCACCCGGCCCATTGAGTCATATGTACGGGCGAAAGTATAAGCGACGGAATTCACAGTTCTTGTATCGTCGATTACTCTTCCATGCTTATCATATTTGAATTCATGCGTGCCTGAAGCATCCGTAATTTTGGCAAGCCGGCCTACCCAATAGCCCGTCTGGCCGGAATAAGTTGCAGGAGCTGAATCATAGTTGTAAGTAACATCTGTTTCACCGGAAGGCAGATCCTTAAGAGTGACCCGGTTTAAAGCATCATAAGTGAAAGAAATAGTCTGATTTTTTGCATCGGTTTGAGACGTGAGATTGTCATTGAGATCATAGGCATAAGACCAAGCTCCCATGTCGGGATCTGTCATGCCGGTCTTGCGGGCAAGCGAGTCATAGGTGATGGTGGTAATATTTCCAGTGTTATCTGTATTTTTTTTAAGCTTGTTTAGTACATCGTATTCATAAGTCGTCGTATAGGTGCTGCCTGCATTGAACTCCTCCGCTTTCACCAAACGGCCGTAGGCATCATTCGTTTGACGGAGCTGTTTGCCCCGCTGATCGGTTGTGGTCTTTACAAAGTCCGAAAAAGACACTTGTGAGTTTGTGCTGTCGGGATAATCAATTCTGGTTCTGCGACCTACCGCGTCGTATGTAAAAGTGGCTTTAGGCTTCGAAGTATCGGGAGCTACATAGCTAGTGCTCAAAGTGGCAAAATAGGGAACGTACTGCTTGTCCACAAGACCTCGGCTATTAAAAGACACGATCCCTGAAACAATCTGTTGGCCTGAATCCTCAGCTGGACTGCGACGCTGAATCTCTCTACCTAAACCGTCGGTAAAGGAATAGGTGATGAGTTGCGTAAATGTTTGGCCCGGTACTGAAGTCTTGACTTTAATCGTATTTTTTGTAACGCAAGTTGTTCCGCATGTTGCTAAATTGGGATACTCATAGACAAATTCCTGCGTCGGTTCCGAACTTGAATCAAGCGGGGCAATCATTTTGGTCACTCGTCCCAAAGTATCGTAAACAGTTTCCGTGACCTGTCCATTTTGGTCTGTTTCAGTCAAAATCTTTGCCAACAATGGATCATAAGTAAATGAGCGAGTATGCGTTAAAGCGTTCTCAACTTGGGTTAAAAACAGCCGGTACGTGGTTTCGTAAGTATTGGTGGTAATATAACCGCGCGCATCGGTAATAGTCGCGACATTGCCGTAACTGTCGTAAGTTATGGCAGTCTTGGGATTGTTGGTACACACTCCGGGTGTGCCGCAGCCCGAAGCCGTGGAGAGCCACTCTTCTTCCTTGGTCATTAGGCCTTTTACAGGCGCTGTTGTAATTGACGTGGCACCATCGTAATAAAAATATTTTTCAGCTTTGATGGTTGTGAGGTCGGAATCATAAAGAGTGGCTTTTTTGACAGTGTTTAGTATGTAATCTGTCGTGTTATAGATATACTCGCTCACTGTTTTCCGTTCGTCACCGGACACACCCGTATCCCCTCGCTCAATACTGCTCGCTAGATTCCCGTAGCTGTCATAGGTGAATTCCTGGCGGGTCTGTTTATAAGTGGCATCCCCATCGTAGATATAGTTGTCTTTTTGGATTAAAAAGACGAAATGCACACCTGTATAGGGATGGGCGTCATCATACGTATTAACCTCTTTGGAAAAGAGGTTGTCTGAGGAATCCTTAACCTCTTTCTGGAGCAGCTTGCCTTTGGTATGGTCGTCCTGGCCGAAAGTACTGATAGTTTTGGTGCCTGCCGCATCAGTGACGGTGACCTCCCTAAAGCCCCGAAACTCTCTAGAAACTGAGTCATACAAGCCGCCCTGTTCGACCCAATACGGGTAACAAAAAGAACCTTACAAGACCGAGGTAGTAATTTGAGCTGGGTCTTTAAAGTGAAAACTAGAAGGAGGCGGTAATTAAGGAAGGCTTCCTATATATAAGGAAGCGGAGATGAACTTCAGAGACAGAGGACATGAGGAAATGGAAGGGATAGTCGGTCCCGGAGAATTGGCACAATTCTGAAGAATCAACCGTGTACATTTGCACCTTTCTCACGTTTTTGCATCTTTCTAAACAATATCTCGCGAGGGTGATGTTTATCGTGAATGACTTTCAAATCAGTTATGACAAGCTTGGTATACCCCTGCGTGGTTTCAAGACGGTTATGGCCGAGCAGCGCTTGAATGGTCCTGATATCGCCTCCGTTTTTGAGCAAGTGAGTCGCGCAGGAATGCCTCAGGGCATGGGGATGGATATGCATCTTGTCAGTACCAGGGCCACGATACTTCCGAAAAAGCTGATTCATATTACAAACGGTCATGGGACC
Organism: uncultured Gammaproteobacteria bacterium; assembly: GCA_964415435.1. Lineage (GTDB taxonomy): Bacteria > Patescibacteriota > Microgenomatia > UBA1406 > GWC2-37-13 > CAYPZT01. The sequence continues at coordinate 750 of CAYPZT010000053.1, read as the reverse complement.
GCCGCGCCTTGAAACAAGAAGTTCGGGAATATCAGGTTTCCGGATTTGTTTTACGATTTGAGGCCGTACATCATTCAAATATTTCTCAAGAATTTCGTAAGTGGATGGGAGTATAGGAATCGCGCATTCTCTTCCCCCCTTAGATCTTGTAGGATAAATATATTTTTCATCCATATCGACATCGGATAATTTCAAATGACATAATTCACCGCATCGCAAAGCGGTCGTATAAAAAAGTTCAAAGATGAGCCTGTCCCGTATACCAAGAAGTGTGTCTTTATCAGTCTTTAGAATCAGTCCTTCGATCTCTTTTTCCGTCATGAGATGGACTCTTGAAAATTTTATGACTTTAGGGATAGTTAAATCGACCGTAGGGTCCAGAAACACTGCCTTGCGTTCCTGGAGAAATTTAAAATAGCCTTTCAGAGCATAAAGCCTGGAGGCGACTGACGCGTCCTTAAGCCTTGTTTTCCAATAGCGCGTTTTATGCTCTGTCGTAAGATAAATTTTGTATCGTTCAATGTCCTTTCGGGATACCTTTTTCATATTTTTTGAGCCATACCAATCGGCAAAATAACGGCAATAGGCGGTATTAAGAGTGGCGGTACGCCGGGACCGGCCTTCTGCAAGTAATTTTTCAAGATACTCATTCAATAGGAGCATTAATAATCCCCTTTTCTCTTGGATGGCACATTCGCATCATCTTCCTTAGTTTTGGAGTTTTTACCTCGACATAAACTTGAGTTGTAT
>CAYPZT010000052.1:0-3814 GCA_964415435.1 uncultured Gammaproteobacteria bacterium | reverse complement strand
GGACTACTATGAGGGTATCTACTTTGTCCTTCAGCCGCTGTGTTCCTTCATCGGCACTGAATTTTCGCTTTGCACCTTCAAAATCAAATGGTTTAGTGACCACGGCAACGGTGAGGACACCTAACTCTTTCGCTACCTCGGCCACGACTGGAGATGCACCGGTACCGGTGCCTCCTCCTTCACCTGCCGTGATAAAGATCATGTCGGCGCCGCTTAACTCTTCTTTCAGTTTTTCCCTTGATTCCTCTGCTGCCTGGCGGCCAACTTCAGGATCTCCTCCAGAGCCGAGTCCCTTAGTCAGGTTTTCACCGATCTGGATTTTAATAGTCGCTTTATTGTTTAGGAGAGCCTGAGCATCGGTGTTTACGGCAACAAATTCCACACCACTTATGCCGCCATCCGTGATCATCGAAGAAAGTGCATTTCCGCCGCCGCCGCCCACACCTATGACTTTAATTTTCGCTGCCTGTCCTGCTCGGGGTTTAATAAGCATTCATTAAGGAATAAATTGTTTAAACAAATCTTTAATTTTCGAAATAGAGCTTCCTACAGAGAAATCCTTTAATATCTTATTGAAATCTTTCCATTTAGCGTCCTCCATTATATTTTTTTGAGCGCATAAAAGCAAGCCGACCGTAGTGGCCGATGGAGGATTAAGAATTTCGTCAACGAGCCCGGTTATTCCTGTTGGTACTCCAATGCGAATGGGAAGACCTAAAATTCGTCTTCCCGTTTCAATCATACCGATTGTCAATGCGCCGCCTCCTGTAACAATAAGACCCGAGGGGATCGAATTGGAAAAGCCGCTTTTCTCTATCTCATCAAAGACAAGCTTATATATTTCCTCCAGTCGGGGACCGATAATGCCATCAACTACTGTTTTCAGTGACACTTCACTCACTTGTTCCGGAAGGTTTAGGTTAGTTATGTTAAGCTGCATGTCTTTTTTATGTTTTACCGACGGATCCTGCATTATACTGCTCAGGTGGAGTTTAATTTTTTCAGCTGAGTCCAGGGAAACGCGCAGACCAACCGCAATATCGTTTGTTATGTGCTTAGCACCAATCGGAATGGAGGAGGAATACGACAATGCACCTTCGACATAGACGGTAAGGTCAATCTTGCCACCGCCTATATCAACCACCACGGCGCCCAGTTCCTTTTCTGTATCCGTCAGGACAGCTTCTGCCGATGCGAGACCTGCAAAAATATAACCGGCATTCTCGAGACCTAAATGTGAAAGACTTCTCTCGATATTATTGAGATTGGTCATTGAGGCGGTAATAAGATGGGTATCCACCTCAAGCCGGACACCGGTCATACCTACCGGGTTCTTTATGCCAGGTTGACCATCTACGACATAGTCCCGAGGAGAAACCTCGATGATTTGTTTGGTAGATGAAAGCGAGATGGCACGAGCCGCTTCGATTACACGTGTCACATCTTCTTCGGAAATCTCTCCCTGAGGATGAGATACCGCGACAACGCCATGCGAGTTGAGGGATGCTATGTGAGGACCGCCGACTGATACGAGTACCCGTCCGACTTTATGACCTGCCATTCGCTCAGCTTTTTCTACGCTTTCTTCTATGGCAGCAGTTACTTTGTCAATGTCGACAATGAGTCCTTTCTTTACACCGCGAGATGGGGTTGTGTTATAACCGATAATGCGAAGTTCGTCGTTCTCATCAGACTTGATACCTACTATGGTTGCAATCTTGGAGCTTCCAATGTCTATTCCGGAAATGAGCTTGTCATTCATTGCTGTAATGTGCGGACAATAGGCCGGTCGAATCTTAAGTCCAGTTCTTCAAAATCTTTTCCCTCCACTTTAAACTGACGGATTATCGACTGGAGTTCGTAGAGCTGGCTCTCAAGACTCTTTTCAGTAGTAAATAATATGCGCTTGTCCTGCAGTGAAAATACTATCATATTTAGTCCGTTAATATCAATATTATCAATCCTCAGGTTCAATTCAAGAGCTTTTTGAAGAAAAAAAATACTCGAAACGATATCTTTATAATTGAGATATGCGCCAGGCTGATATGTGTGGTAATCAAAATTCTGATAATAGGAAATCTCCGTAAGGGGAGATGCTGTTTTCTCGCGTGTTTTTTCAAGGATGGTTGCGTCCTCACTGAGAATGAAATAGCCGTTTCCCACCTGAAGACGGGCTATCGGAGTATGATTTGTGATTGAGATTATTACTTCATTCGGCCACATTTTTTGTACTGTAATCGCGCGAACGAGGGGATTGGCCGCCAGTATCTCGCGTTCGACACGTGCCGTATCAACAAGAAAGAAGCTTTGTCCCTTCAGAAGTTGCACTGATCGTATGTCCTGGTTCTTGGAAGCGCCCTGAATAGTAATTGCCGCAACTTGTGTGTGGTGATAAAGCAGAAACATTCCAGCGAAAAGGAATAACCCGAGAAGCAGGACTACAATGATTTTAAGAGTCTTGCGTAATTTCATGAAGTACCAGATTGACTGCGTTTTTTTTGTAATGGCTACCTAACTTATCAAAGTTCGACCTGTACTGGGGTAATTCTTTTAGCACCTTCTGAATACTGGAAAGAAGCTCCGAGGAAGAATCATACTGATTAAATACTTCGCCCAGGCCAGACTTTCTGAAAAAGTCCGCGTGTTTCTGCTGTTCGTCGTGTGCCGACCATGGAAGTGGAACAAATACCGCCGGTTTTTTGAGTGCAATAAGCTCGGAAAAAGTATTTGCTCCGGCGCGGCCAACTACGATGTCTGCCACCGAGTACACCGACCCGATCTGTGCATCTGAGACGTGTTCATAGAGGATATATCGTTCTTTAAGAGTCTTGGGTAGCGTATCCCGGTATTTCATCAGTTCATAGTAGTCGTTGAACTCCTGGACATTTCCGGTCTGATGTATGACGGTTGCGAAGGATAACAGCTCGTTAAGGATGTGAAGGATGTGCACGTTAAGACTGTGTGAGCCAAGCGATCCTCCGGTTACGTAAACAACAGGCAGTTTTTTATTCAGTTTGAAAGACTCTGATTTCGAATGAAAAATAGAACTTCGTAGAAGATTGCCGGTAACTTCTGTGGTCGAAGTGTTGAAGTAGCGAAGGGTTTCAGGGAAAGCGACGAACATTTTTTTTGCAAATGAACCCAAAATCCTGTTGGTGATCCCGGGCTGGATAGTCTGCTCATGAGAATAGTATGGTATACCCAAAATTTTACCCATGAGACAGACCGGCAGACCCAAATATCCACCAAAGGACATGATTACATCGGGCCGTTCCTTTCTTAGTATTTTGTAAGCAGCCACAAAACCCATAGGAATACGGAAAAAGTGGATAGCGCTTTGTACCGAAACGTAGCGCGTGAGTCTGCCTGCATCCAAATGGTAAAAGGGAATATTTCTTTTTTTTATCTCCTGGTACTCCCAGGAAAGATCTTCCTCCTCAATTGATGTATATTTGCGACCGATGAAAATGATTTGGACTGCGGTCTTTTCTTTCTTGCTGTACTCCATGAGGGCGTCTGTCAAGGCTATGGCAGGTGAAGCATGTCCTCCCGTGATCACTATTTTCATACTGCAAGTAATTGTAGCAAAATTAATGGGGACGTGTAGACTGGCGCGCTATATTAATAAGAATACCGAGCATGATAAAAGAAATGAGCATGTTTGATCCGCCATAGGATATGAACGGGAGTGGCACGCCCGTAAGCGGTAAAAGGTTTGTTATGCCGGTCAGATTTATAATAATTTGGAAGTTGAAAAAGGCAAAAATTCCACCTGCGAGGAGTTTCCCAAACCGGTCACTTGCATGCTGGGCAA
>CAYPZT010000051.1:0-3882 GCA_964415435.1 uncultured Gammaproteobacteria bacterium | reverse complement strand
TCGGAGAAATAAAACTTGCAGTTATACTTTTTTTATAAATATAAGCGCTGAAGTTGCCATCAGAGAGCTTACCTTTACAATAAAGTGGTCCTTCCAGATCTAGAGTAAACCCTTTGGAATTGTATTCAGGGGATTTGTCGATAACCCGCATAGGTGCGACTGATGGCCGAAAGTCAGTTTTAGACTGAGATGTTTCAACTTTCATATAGAGACCAAGACCTATTATCAGAATAGGCAGGACCAGAAGGAGTCGAGAAGAATATTTGAAGAAGGAATGAACCGAATTATTATTCATGATCTTCGGTAAATACCTTATCGGGCAACATACCAACATCCTTTATTTCAACCAGCGCCTTCCCCATAATGCTCTGCAGATCGCCGTGCATGCCAAGTGTATTGTCTATAACCTTACGAACACTTTTTTCCTGCCGAGCCCATTTTGATGCAAACCAGCGTTTCTCCTTTTCAATGTCGGACTGAATCTGAGTGAATGCTTCTATGATCGCCTCCACTCTGTGTCTGAACTCTGTTCCCGAAAGATACTCATATAATACCTCCATCTTATCCTGTTTTCCATTCATAGAAGATTTAAGGAGCGTCAATTCCAAAAGCTGACGACGCAGTGCATACGCTATACCAAGAATGCAGTCATAATTACCGACACACACCCCTTCCAGAAACCCAAAGTATTTCATGTTTGCAGGAAGGGTATTTGAAATGATAACGGCACAATCTGCTTTCACCAGACGCTGATCTTCCTTCAGTTTCATGATCCATTCGCCGCTCCATGCTTTGGTCCGTTTTGATTCCCAGATTATACTTCCGCAGACCAGTCCGTTCCCGTTTCTAACTGTCTGAATAATATCTCCTCCTCGGACTCCCTTTGCAACAGGCTTTATCTCATCATAGGGAAATTCCTGTTTAAGAATGTGTTCAAGCTCAAGCTCAAGCACTTCTCCCTGCATCTGCTGAGAGCCCTGTTCCAGTTTTCTTTTCAGCTCCTCGTTAACCTTTAAAGCATCCTGCAGTTTCTTTTCCTTTTCGAGGATACGTAGGTGGTATTCCGCATCTACCCTCTTTTTTTCTTCAGCTCTGATCTTTTCCTGTTCCTCCGCCAGTTTTTTTTCCAGCTCCAGCTCTTTTTCCTGATTCTGATTTTTCAGTTGCCTTATGAGTTTATTCGTTTCGAGAAGCTGCTCCTGCAACTGTTCGTTTTGTTTTCTTGTTTCAGTTGCCTCGTTTTTTGCATCTTTGAGATTCATATCCATTTCCCTGCTTATTTTTTCCCTCATCTTGAGCTCAGTTTCTTTCACTACCTTTTCCTCCTGTTCTCGTATGCGCTTCTGATAAAGGAGAATGAGTTTATTTCTTTCCTCAGAAAACTTTTTTGTGTACGTTTCCTGCAGTTCGTGAGAAAGTGCCTGCGTTAGAGGAATTGACTTTCTGCAGTGGGGACAAATGATCTGATCGTTCATACTGCTGACTTATTATTAATAATTTACTTCGTCAATAAACCAAGAAGGGAGCTTATGATGGATAGCACGAGACTAAATAAAAGAGCTGACCAGAACCCATCCACCTGAAATCCAGGTACGAGAGAACTTACTAAAAGAATAAGAAGTGCATTAATGATAAAAGCAAACAGTCCTAATGTCAAAATAGTAATGGGCAACGTGAGAATCGTCAAAACGGGTTTCACGAAAGCATTTAATAATCCCAGTACTGTGGCAACAACAAGTGCGGTGGTCAAAGAGTCTACTCTAACACTGGGAATAAGGTAAGAAGATATCACAACCGCGAGTGTTGTTACAATGAGATTGATAAGAAAGCCCATATCGTAACATTACCACGTCAACCCAAATAAATCAAGAATTTCCATACGCGGCGCGCGGAAACGGTGAGTTGCGGATCAAGGACTTTCCAACGAAAAGGACCAGGCCCGATTCGATGACGACCATACCCAAAAGATAAAATCCCAGATCGAAGCGGTTAAATATAAACGCTAGGAAAAAAACTGAAACGATGCCCGTGATCACACCTGCAATACCAAGCGCAACCCCCTGTACAACCTCCCATAATGTAGCGGCCATATTCGAGAAATATACCCCCAGTCCAAAGAACAGTATGCCTAAACCGAATATTAATAGATTCATAATCTGAAGTATAAATTTCCATTTTGATAACAGGATCAAATAAAAGTAAGCCTTGAGTAAGAATTGATATAATGAAAAGAGGTCTTTCTTATGAAACAAACTGCTATTTTTAGAAAAATAATGGATTCACGTGTTATTTTTTATGTGGCAGGAGCATTATTCCTCATTCTTTTTGGAGCCTATTCTCTTCTTGTCAAAAAACGTTTTTTAGTCAATCTTGATTTTGATACTACCGTAAGGATTCAGGACAAGGTACCTGTTCATCTGGATCCACTCCTGTCACTTTTCAGTCTGTTTGGCAGTTTTGAGGTTACGCTTACAGTTCTTATCATCATACTGCTTGTTCGCAGAAAAATTGGCGGGGTACTTATCTTTATGTATTTTGGCATAGCTCATATCGTGGAAATCATAGGTAAGTCATTTCTCAGCCACCCCGGTCCACCCTTCATGTTTTTTCGCTACGATCTGCATTTCTTTTTTCCCAGTACATATGTCCAGACCGGTTCATCATATCCGTCGGGACACAGTATGAGAACGGTCTTTTTAGGAATCCTTTTCCTGTATCTAATAGTAATGAGCCCACGACTGCACTTACTTATAAAGATAGCAGCGTGCGCGGGAATTATATGCTTTATGGGAATCATGCTTATATCTCGCGTGAGTCTGGGCGAACATTGGTCAACAGACGTGTTAGGGGGAAGTCTTCTTGGAGTGGCGTTCGGCTTTTTTTCGGTTCCCCTTCTTAATACCGATTATAAGGGATCCCATCGGGGCCGACGTATGGCGTCGGTTCTACTACAGACGGTGAAGGGGTCAAAGAAGGCGTAACACTCACCAAGCCAGAAGAGATGTTTCTATGGTCTTCTGCGATTACATTGGGATTAGCTTTATTGAGGTAGGGAGAAAGCATATAGGAAATAAAAAGCATGCTCCCGGCAAAACCGACAGCGACAAATAGTATAAAGCCTACCGTTTTCATAGGGAAAACCGAATACTGTAGTATATATGATCTTTACTGATGGGCAAGGTGCCTGTGAATCCTACTCCAGTCTTTCATATGATAAGCAAGACCTCTTCTGTCGTTCGTCGCATACCCACAGATTGTACATTGATAGGGTGTTTCCATAGTTTCAGTTCTACAACTTACTTTGTAACCGTTCTATTTCCTGTTCTATTGCTATGCGGGCATCTGCCGTTGCTTCCTTGGCTCTAGCACTCAACTCATCAATCTTCGCACGGATCTGCTCTCCCTGTGCACCCATCTTGTCCATATATGCGTCTGTTTTTGCCATAGGTAAAAAAATAATGGATAACTGTTCTCAAGTGTACAAAGAGAATGTTATAAAAAATAAAGAGCTTTGCAAAGTTTAAGTAAGAACTTACTCGGGCAGCGGACAGTCGCATACTTTCTTTTTTAAAAGCTCTAATTGTACCTCGGGTGTGTCCACAAAACTCCTCTGATATTCGCTTCCCACCGCCCGGTCTACGGAGAGGTTAGAAGTGTGTTTGTAGGATCGTTTTTCCATTTCAGAAACGAGAAGTTCGTGGCGCAAATATAGGGCTTTGAGTTTTCCGACCCAACGTTTGGTTTCAGGATGATTTCGGTATCCTTTCTTATTTTCTGTGAGAATGGTCCAAACCGCATGAAGCTCTCTATGTTCTCCTAGTAGGTGTCTTTTGCAAAGGAGTCTTGGTGATAGATCCCAAATTCTCATTACTTTTCCTGGAC
>CAYPZT010000050.1:0-3938 GCA_964415435.1 uncultured Gammaproteobacteria bacterium | reverse complement strand
TTCTTTGTAATACAGGTAGAACCCTCCAAGGGCTATGACAACGACGACAAGTAATACAACGAGTCTTTTCATAGTTAATTGAATGTGTAAATAGGTAAAAATGCCAACGTCTCCTGCGCCTCTTTCAAACGATACGCATTAGTCGAGTACATGTAGAGAAGCGGTTCCCTCTTGACTACATGTTCATCAAGTTTTTTAAGAAAATAGATACCGGCAAACTTATCACTCGGCGCGCCCAAGATCTTCGCGAGTGCATTTACATTGTAGTTATTTATTCCTTTTATTGTACCAGATGTATGCGATTTAACTTCTATTCGGCGGCTTTTCATTTTGAATGACTCCGAAGAAATATGGCGGCCACCCTGTGCGATTACAATCTCATTAAACTTCTTGAAAGCCGCACCGCTTTCCAAAATATGACGGGCCTCGTCTTCGCCATTCTTTTTTATTTTGCTGTCTTTATAGCATATATCGAGAAGTTTCCCTGCCAGACGAAGCGCCTTTGCCTCCAGTTTCAGTGATCTGTTTTTTTTCTGTTCGAGAACCAAAAGAACATCCTGCACCTCAAGTGCCGGCCCTACCCCACTGCCTGCAGGTTCCAGAGCTTCATTTACGTCGGCTACAACTTTGATGCCAAACCGTTTGCCCAAATTTTCAAACTTGGTGGCAATTTTCTCCGCATCGGCAAAATGCTTAATCTTCATAGTGCGCCCAACAGGTATATCAAGTACCAGATGTGTCGTGGAAACGGCGACCTTTTTGGCCATAATCGACATTATGACCTTGTCAAACGACTCAAAATTGAGAGGTTCTTCGACGCGGATGATAATGTCATCGGCCGGAGCAAGACCCAAATTGCCATTCCACACCATACATCCTCCAACTTTTTCTATTATCGACTTGATTTTATGAATCGTGAAGTCTACTTTGGCAACCACCTCCATCACGTCCGCAGTTCCCGCAGCCGAAGTAATTGCGCGTGATGATATTTTTGGAATCTTGAAGCCTGCAGCGGCAATTATGGGAACGATTATCATTGTCGTTCGAGTACCCGCGGCACCACCCGTCGAGTGCTTGTCTGCAACTATACCCTCAAACTGGATTTTATTCCCTGTCTCAACCATGGCTTTCGTAAACTGATAAAGCTCCTCTGAGGTGTATCCCTCCTTAAAGGATGAAGCCACGAAATAAGTCGTCAAGACGTCACTTAGCCTATTATGAGAGATCTCATCCATGAGACGATATATTTCCTTGTAAGAAAGTTTTTTTCCAAGAAGTTTTTTTTGGATTGCTGCAATTGCCTCCAGGCGGCGTGCCGCGTTATTCGTATCCTGCATAGAATTCTACAATTTTCCTGTGATACTCTTTTGCCTTGAACAAAAGTTTGGTAATGATATACAGCTCCTTGATGTCGAGAATCCAGGACAGAAAAAAGTATAGCAAAAATAGACCTATGAAGGCGATCGCGTCGAGAAAAAATACGTTTATCGCACGTGCGGTATCGAGTATCAGTTCATCCAAAAACCTGGTGAGGTAGTACATAACGATTGAAGCAAGAAGCGTAGCAATAACCATTTTTATAGTTTCTTTGAATAACGCGTAAAGATCTATGTGGGTGATTTTTCTGTAAAGCAGCACGATAAGAAGCAGCACATTCGAGATCATGGCAACCGAAAACGAAATAGCAAGTGCCCATACCGGGAGTTTTGCAACCAGCACGAAATAAAGACTGAGGACCGTATTGATGATTATCGAAACAACACTTACCGCAAAGGGTGTTTTTGTATCAAGCACTGCATAAAAACATCGTGTCAGAAAGTAGTAGATCGTATGAAAGGGAAGGGAAAGTGCAAAAAAGGAAAGCGTGATAGCGGTCAAGACCGTGGCATCCCAGTCAAAACGGTCACCACCGAAAAATAACCGGACAATTGGTGTACGGGCGAATATAAAAAAACTTGTTACGGGAATTGTAAGATAAAACAGATTCAGGATCGTATCTACTATCGTTTTTCCCAGTTCTTGCATCTTATTTTCGTTGTAAAGCTCGGACAGATAAGGAAGCGATGCTTGCCCTGTCGCTATACCAACAACAGAAACAGGCAGGAGCTGCAGGTGCTGGGCGAGATAAAAAACAGTATATGAACCCGAACCCAGTAGACTGGTAAGAGTGAGGTCTATTGTGGCGTCTATCTGGGCAACGATGATTGTGACAAGACGAGGAACGATAACCCTGAAAAACTCCACTAAACCTTTGGTTTTGCGGATAACAAACCTGTAGGAAAAATCCGCCATAAAGAAAACAGGGAGCTGCACAAGCAGAAACAGGAATCCTCCCAGTACAACTCCTAGAACTGGAGCTATAAGACCCGCAGTTGAGCCAGAGATGACCGTTACAGCAATAATCGCAATATTGTAAACAACGGGAGCGATTGCAGGCAAAAGAAATGACTTATTCGCCTGAGCAATACCGGTCAAAAAATTACCAGTAATGAGAAATGGCAGTTGACCTACAAGAAGAATACGTGAATACCAGATAACCTGTTCAATTTTTTGGGGGTCAAAACCTGGAGTAATGATAGGAATGAGTCTGTCCATGAAAATGACAACGACGGCAATCGCCAGAAGCATGATAAGAGTGATGAGATTCGCGATCGAAGAGATGGTGTTGGAGAGATCTTCTTTATCTTTTTGATAGCGAATATAGATCGGAATGAGAGATGAGATAAGTGCGCCTGTTATGAGTATTTCAAATATAAGGTCGGGAATGCGAAATGCCGCAAAATATATGTCGAGCTCTTGGGTAGTAAAGTAACCTGCAAGTATTCGATAGCGGAAGAACCCGAAGACCCGGGAGATTATTATCATAACCGATAGTAATAACGCTGAAGAGAAAATATCGGTCTGCTTAGTGAACAATATTTTCTTAGTCCTATGCAGAAATCTATCCATATTTTTTTAGATTGTGAGAAGGCTCTAATTTATGCATCAATACTATCTGTTTATGCATCAAATACGCTTGACAAAATGCGTAAAAAGGCGTTAAATGGTAGTATATGGTGTTTTTTGGTGAATATCAACAGTCGCTCTCATCACCGGGACGACTGGTGCTTCCCAAAAAGCTCCGAGAACTTTTAAAAGGCGACATTTTTATTTTAACAAAAGGTTTTGATTTTTGTTTGGCAGGTTACGATAAAGATGACTGGGAAGAACGGGCAAAATCGTTAATTGATGTGTCGCTCCTCGATAAGGAGAACATAGAAAAGAGAAGATTTGTCTTTTCCTCTACGGTTTATCTGGAGATCGATGAGCAGGGGCGCTTTGTTATCCCGAGAAATATGCTGGAATATGCCGGTCTCTCGGAAAAAGCCACACTTATAGGCGTTGGAGATCATTTCGAAATTTGGTCACAAAGTCGTTGGGAAAAATATCAGAAAGGATAAATGCACACACCAGTACTTTTACAATCAGCGATAGATAACTTGAATGTACAGTCAGGAGGTACCTATATTGATGCCACAATCGGCGAAGGAGGACATACCAAGGAAATACTGGAACGGGGTGGCAGTGTCATCGGCATAGATCGAGACAAGAACCAGATAGAAAAACTGCAAGAGCAACTTACCGGGAACGTCACACTGTGTGAAGGTAATTTTAACCAGATTGCAGAGATTACAAAAGAGCACGGTATCAAGCAAGTTGATGGTGTCATATTTGATTTGGGCATTTCGATGGGGCAGTTATCTCAAAGCGGAAGAGGTCTTTCTTTTAAGAATGGCTCCCAACCCCTCGATATGAGATTGGATGAAACTGAACCGATGACGGCCGCAGATATTTTAAACCAGTACTCCGAGGATGAGTTATACAGAATGATTGCCAAAAACTCCGAGGAGTTGAAAGCTCGACGGATAGCACAAACGGTCGTGGAGAAACGAAAGACG
>CAYPZT010000049.1:0-4316 GCA_964415435.1 uncultured Gammaproteobacteria bacterium | reverse complement strand
CGCCTTTATACAGGAAAAAGTAGCTATCATTTTTGCTCCTTCATGGCAAGCTCTCGTTATCAAAGCCGCCAATCCTGATCTGCAATTGAAGGTAGCCGCCATTCCTCCTGTGCCCGGCGCAAAGAGTATATCGATCGCCAATTATTGGGCGGAGGGGGTATCACGCTATTCTAAAAATCAGATAGAGGCGTGGAAGTTTCTTAAATATCTCACGGAAAAGGAAAACATGACCAAGCTATATGAAAATGAAAGTAAGTCACGTTTATTCGGAGAACCATATTCTCGTATTGACTTGGCCCCGCTTTTGGCTCAAAATGAGTATATCGGACCAGTTATCAAACAGGCTGACTCGTTTGTTTCGGTGCCGTCCATTTACAGAACGTACGATAACGGACTTAACGATGGTGTCGTAAAGTATCTGGAGAACGCAATAAGCGCAACAGTCTCAGGGGTTACACCTTTGGAGGCCCTCAGCACTGCCAAAACTGGAATAGACGCTTTACTTGTTCAGTACGGTATTCAATAAAGCTATATGGACTGGTTAAATAAACTACCCTTTTTTGGAAAAAAAAGGAAACAAATAGGTTACTATTTAGGGCTTTTCTTAAAAGAAGATGAGGGAATTGCCTATGCACTTGAGCAGACGCAGTCCGGTCTCAAAGCAGTAGGTGAAGAGAAGTTTGTCTACACGAACGAGTGGGGACATATTGTGGAGGATGTCGATCAGGTTCTGGTGAAGCTCGAAAAAGATGTGCCCTTCCACTTCGCCGACACGATTTTCTTCACCCATTCACACTTCATTGACGATGTAAGCGGTGAGATTAAAAAGCAGTATCTCCAAAAAATCAAAGAACTGGTCAAAAATTTGGAACTGAAGGCGCTGGGATATATAGAATGTTATGAAGCGATCGTGAGTTTCGTGGAAAAGCGTGACGATATTCCACTCACCTCTATTCTTCTTGAACTGGAGTCAAAGCACGCCACGGTCTTTATTTACAAAGGAGGCCGTTCGGTCTTCAGAAAAACTATCATACGGTCTGAACATCTTGTCCACGACTTATCGGAGGTTTTTTTGGAAGCAAAAAATAAAAATATTTTATTGCCCTCACGCATCATCGTATTCAGCTCCAAAGACCTTGATCACGCGGCCTCGGTCATTCTCTCACACAAATGGCCAGCTGATCTTTTTATCCAACATCCCAAGGTGGAAATGATACGCCAGGATGAGGTACGCGAGGGGCTTATATCAGTATTTGAATCGCAGCTGGCGAAGGAAGAAACTGCTCCTCAGATTGAGCTTGCTAAAGAGCCAGAAAAAAAAGAAGTGTTGGGATTTGTGGTGGGTGAAGATATCGCGACAGCCGAGCCTCCACCTGCACCTGCCACTTTTGAAGGTTCGGTAGAGACTGAAAAACCGGCAAAACCATCCGTAAGAACTTTTTTTAAAGAAAAATTGTCGGTATTGAAGACGAAACTCTTTACCAAAAACAGCATGATGAGAAATATACTCATAATTGGAGGGCTGCTCCTTATCGTGACCGCATTATTTCTTAATGAGTATTTTTTGCATACGGCCGTACTTAAAGTATTCCTTCCAGCAACAGAATATAAAAAGGAGATTTCCCTACTGGCTAGCGCAGATGGAGGCGGAGAGTTTCCTATTGTGGTTTCTACGCAGTCTGCCGAACTTACGCGGTCAGCTGCAACCACCGGATCACGTGAGGTGGGGGAGAAAGCGAAAGGTGAAGTCACAATTTATAGCTTCGACAGTGCGCCGCGGACGATAGGGAAAAACACTGTGCTTACGCTTGATGGACTCCAATTTTTTACAGAACAAGATGTACAGGTCGCTTCGGCGAGTGAAGCTTTCGTTGGAGGCAACTTAGTGAAGCAGCCCGGAAAGACTAAGGTGGAGGTGGTCGCTGAAGAGATAGGAACCCAATACAATGCGGATAAGGGGGAGCGATTTAAGGTTGGCGATCTTTCCGAAACGATCTATTTTGGACAAAATGACAATGCCTTAAGCGGGGGAACGAAAAAGACAGTAAAGACAGTTGCGAGAAAAGATATAGACGATCTTGAAACAGCTCTTCTGAGACAGGTCAGCTCTTCAGAGGCAACACTTCTTAAAAACAGCAAGGCAAGCCTCAAGGCTCTTAAGAATTTGACGGAAGTAGAACTTGTAAATACGAACTCGTCAAAGGAGGTGGGAGAAGAGGCTGATAAAGTTACCCTTAGCTCCACAGGAATGGTGACGTACTATTTATATGATGAAAATAAATTGAAAGACGTAATTGGACAGCAGTTTGCCGATGAGCTTCCTGACGGTTTCTCGATTCATAAGGACAAAACTATCTATCGCTTAGATTCAGCGGAAAAAGATGGCAATGAAATAAGCCTGGATCTTACTGCTAATGTTAAGGCTACTCAGGATATTCCTCAGGAAGACATAATGTCCGCCGTAAAGTTTAAGTCCCGCGGAGAATTGGATACCCTTCTTAAGGAGCGTTACAAAGTGACTGGCTATGAACTCAAGGTTAGCAACCCATTGCCCTTTTTGAAGGATAGAGCTCCTATTTTTGACAAAAATCTGGTTGTTCTTATAACTTCGCTTTAATACCATTATGGCTTTATATACATACGAGAAAGTGATTCCATCACCAAGAAAAAAACTGATCAATTACGTTTCATATATTTCACTGGGATTAGGTACCCTTCTGCTTTTTTGGTCTTTATACCCAGTTATTTCTTTCGAAATTTATTCAAGGCTTATTATCCAGACACGGGTCACATCACCGGTACCAATTACTGACATAGCCTCATCACTTCAGGCGGCCAATTCTATTTTGGGAAGTTACAATGTTTTCTCTAGCAATCTGCGAGATTTCACCCAAGCGAGTCTCTGGTTTCCCTCAGTGGTGCAGGCAAGTGATATAAAAGAAACTGATATAAAAGAGTATTTCTTAAGTATTCCAAAATTAAATATAAAGGAAGCACATGTGACTGTCGGAGGAGAAGATTTATCGAATAGTCTTATTCAGTATCTGCCACGCAGTTTGCCGGGTGAGTATGGCAATTCGGTTATATTCGGGCATTCCACTTTGCCGCAGCTTTTCAATGTAAAGGACTACAAAACCATATTTACCTACCTTCCTTCGCTTGAGAAAGGTGACAAAATACGGGTTAAGATGGATGGAAAAGAGTATGAATATGAAGTATATGATATGTTTGTAGTAAAACCTGAGCAGGTTTCGGTGCTCGAGGAACAAAAGGACGCTTCCTATTTAACGCTTATTACCTGTGTTCCTCCAGGTACATACTGGAATCGTCTTGTTGTGAAGGCAAAACTGACCACTTTGCCCTCAAAATCTGATTGATTAAACCTATAATATCTGTTAAAATTACCCGCATGAAAAGAGGGAAAAAAACAGATTTTGGGTTATTGTGGCAATCATTATTAAACCTCTTTTTTAAAATTCTCTACTTTGTCATTAACTTCTTTATTTTTGTCGGTGAATACACTCGGAAAGTAGCCCACTTCGTGTTCTTTTGCGTCACTTTCTTACTGTCAATTATTCCGACAGTCGCCCGTTTCCTGGTAAACCTTATTTCAAAACGAATTAATCGGATTGTTATAGCAATAAAAAATAAAATTCCGGCGGTGTTCTCCTCAACTAAACAGACAGCAAAACATCGTGCCGAGTCAATTATTGCTTTTAAAAAAAGAATAACGACTACTATAAAACCATCCTACTACATAAGACTTTTTCTGAAAAAAAGTAGAGAAGTTCAGGCGCCAAAAATTCAACTGCCAAAAATCACTATACCGATAGTTCCTGAAAAGAAGTCATATACAAAATTAAGTGAAAGAAGTAAAGAAAACTCACTACGGTTGACGCTTTTTTCTGCGCACAATATAACACTCAAACTGCGCTATCTTTTATTTGGCTGTGCGCTTACACTAATTGGTGTTTTTGCCGTACAGTCGTATGCTTTTGTAAAAGATCTCCCTTCACCTTCAAACATCGGAAAAGTGAACTATCCACTATCGACTCATATTTATGATCGAAACGGCAAACTCCTCTATGAGTTTTACCGCAACGAAAACAGAACGCCGGTTAGGTTGGAAGAACTACCTCGCTTTATTCCCCAGGCGGCAGTCGCGATAGAAGACAAAGATTTCTATAAACATAAGGGGGTGTCTCTTATCTCAGGAGTTTTAAGGGCTGCACGAGAGAATCTCTTGAATCACGATACGTTTCAAGGCGGATCAACCATAACTCAGCAGCTTGTAAAGTCAGCACTCCTGACACCAG
>CAYPZT010000048.1:0-5256 GCA_964415435.1 uncultured Gammaproteobacteria bacterium | reverse complement strand
AGCATAGCAGGCCATATAGGGCAGCTCTACTACATGGGTATGTATATTTTTTATTCTTACCAAGATAAAAAATACCACTACATTACTGACTTCGATTTTGAAGTTTCCGACGAGAAATTAAGAAAGTTCATCGGTTGTAATGTGTACGAAGTAAGGCCAGAAAATACTGATAAACACTAGCTTTTCGAGTTATCCACAGGGGGCTGGTATCACAATCATATATGTGTTACGATATACATAAGGTCAAATAAAATAAACACAACACATGGTATACCACATCGAACACCTACTACTTGAGCACCATAAAAAGTCATTTGCCAAAAAGGTCGCAGAAGTCATCGCTACAATCATCATCGGCGTGCCGGTAGCATACATCCTCATCGTCGGTCTGGTCGTTGCATTCGGATAAGGTGGAAAAAATAGTGGCATACGAAGAAATCCTTGAGGCGATCGCAGAAGGTAAAGAAGCAGAGGAGACGTTCGACCGCATAGCGTCAATCGTCCATCAGTACGAAACACACGAAACTTTCAAAAACTATGACCAATGAAGAATATATAGCAGCAAATGCTGCGATGATTAACCAATTACGCACTCTCTCAGAACTTCTTGATAAAGTAGTAAAAGAACAAACCAAAGTAGCAGAAGCGTGTAAAGCAGCAAGTTCTTCGGTCGAAACAATAATCGAACACATCAAAAATGGATAATCCCTATGACGACATCGCGCTTGACAGCTTCCGCGCAGCAGCAGAAGCGAACGAAGACGAGTGGGACGAAGATACGGATATTAGCGAAAAGCAGAAAGATGACTAAGTTCGCTCGCGAAATGCTCGCAAGAAAAAATGGTATTGACTTTGACGACAAATACGACCAATCATTTGGAAAAAGCGAAAGACAAAAATAAAATGAAAATAATTGCAAGAGCTCCTGAAAATAAAGAAAGAATTTTAGTACCGGAAGGTAATCACGTTGCACGTTGCATTCAGATGATACATACGGGGACCATATCGGTATCATATGCTGATGGAGATAAGCAGCAAGATAAGGTCCGTATCGGTTGGGAATTGCCCAATGAGAAAGCGATTTTTGACAAAGAAAAAGGTGAACAACCTTTTGTTATCTCTAAAAACTATACACTTTCGATGTTCAAAGACGGCTCCCGCAGCTCTGCACTTGTTAAAGACCTGCAAAGTTGGCGCGGTAGGTCGTTCACAGAAGAGGAGCTAAAGGAGTTCGATATCGTTAAAGTGCTTGGCGCGCCTTGTCTTCTTAACATCGTCCATGAGACGAGCAAGAAAGGAGAAAAGTTCGCAAAAGTAGAAAGTATCGCAACATTGCCGAAGGGAATGGAATGTCCTCCACAAGTCAATCCTACTGTGCTCTATTCTGTACTTGAGCACGATCAAGAGGTATTCGACACGCTCCCAAAGTTTCTGCAAGAGGTAATAATGGGGTCTAAAGAATGGAAAGAGTGGCTCCAAAATCAAGAAGAGGAAATAAGTATCGACGACCTATAAAACTAGAAGGGAGCGGACCAAATATAAATGTGTTTTGTGACTAATTTCACCCGCTCCCTTTCCTAAAAACGTGTACTACAACAAAGAAGGAAAAAAAATATCAAGGGAAGAGTGGGCTGAGTTATTTAACGATGAATACAAAATCATTAAACAGGAATGTATATCAGGCAATAGATGGCTCTCCACTATATATCTTGGGCTAGAGCATGGTTTTGACGAAAAGGGACGGCCGCTTATTTTTGAGACGATGTTATTTCCTGAACGTGGAAACTTCCTCGATGAATTGTGCGTAAGATACGCAACGCTTGAAGAAGCGATCGCAGGCCACGAGAGAATTAAAGAAGAGACTAACTTCGTTGATAATTTCCATGAGCAAAAAGGTTAAATGTCTATTTGAGTTCTGCAATAGAGAAAATATCTATGCTCGTGGATTGTGCATTGCTCATTATAATTTCATGAATAGGGTAATAAGGAAAGGCATACGAACAGAAGAAGAACTTATAAGTCATGGTCTTATATTGCCAAATACGATGAACAGAGACATGAAATATTTATTAGAGAAGCTCAATGACGCTGGAAAATAAACTTAAAAAATGGACGCTTTCCAAATGGAAGAAGGAAGCATGGAAAGTATTTACGCAGTGGATAAAAGAACGGGACGGGTATGTATGCTTCACCTGCGGCGCGAAATGTAAAAGCTCAGGCGCGCACGGAGGACATTTCATCAATGCCTCCATATGCGGATTATACCTTTATTTTCACCCTGATAACGTCCATTGCCAATGTTTCCGTTGCAACATAAATCTAGGAGGGAACCAGTATATATACGGTACAAAATTAGGAAAAAAGAAAGTAAGCGAATTAGAGAAATTGAGAACAAAGTACAAAAATCTTCAATACACGAAACAAGACTACCTTAGAATAATAGAAAAGTATTCACAAAAAAATGAACAAGGATACGAAATTAGACTATAGGACAATTTTCAAGGACATATTGAATAATCCGGGACTTTCTCCTGAGAAGCTATCAGAATACCTAGTATATCTCGCAGGGGAGTATTCATATTTTACGGACCAATTTACCCAGCTACTTATTGAAAAACCAGCGGTCTGGAACGAATTACGTAAAGACCTTAAATCAGATAAAGCTACCGATCGCGCATATGACGCAACAGAAAAAGGTATGCAGGAAGTAAAGCTACGCCTGCGCTTGAAAGCACTAGAAAAACTGATGAGCGCATTAAAAACAAAGATAAAGGTCGCAGAGAACGAAAGTTATAATCATTACTAAATGACCACAAAACAAGCAATTGTAAAGTTCCTGAAAGGCAATGGCTGGCAGTTCGGAGGCACGCTCGAATATATCATCGGCCGCGCACAGAAGACCAAGCCATCCACGGTATCGCGGCGGTGCAGAGAACTATGTGAGAGCGAGACAATTAAGAACAGATACGTTGAGGTAAATGGCAAAATGGTCGTGCAATACAAAAAATAGTTATCCACAGTTGTGTTATGTAACACAATATGGTAAAATAAAAACATGAAAAAAGAATATAAGCGTTCAGGAGATCACTCATTCCACGAAATAGATAAAATGCCTAAAGGCGAGGTCGTAAAACATAATGGTTCGTTCATCTTCGGCGTAGGAGAAGCTTCGAACCATAACCACGTCATAAGCGTAGAAAGACCAAGTGATATGGTTGTCGTGAAGACAGATGACGGTGAGTGTTACTTCCGTCTTCTATCTGACGGGTTGCTTACGCACGTTGAAGGAAATTCACATAAAACCGCAGACCATAAGCCGATCACTATCAAGAAAGGGATGTATATCCATGTGCATGAACGCGAAGTGGATATCTTCTCGAATGTTGTCAGAAAAGTAATTGACTAACATGATAGAAAATCTCACTAAAAAACAAGAAGAAGCGATGATACGAGTCCGTGATGAATGGCTTGATATGTTCTTTTCTGGAAAAGAGATAGACAAACCGAAAGCAAAAGAACTCATAGAATGGCTTTACGAGTTCAGCGGTCTATCGAAACCAGATGTTCTTTTTGTTGAAAGTCCTCTAGCTGCTCAATATGCAATAAATATGATTTCGGAAGTTCATAGGGACCAGGTGAGGGGCCAGGTGTGGGACCAGGTGTGGGGCCAAGTGTGGGGCCATGTGGGGGGCCAGGTGAGTGACCATGTGTGGGACCAGGTGAGGGACCAGGTGAGGGGCCAGGTGTGGGGCCAGGTGAGGGACCATGTGAGGGACCATGTGAGGGACCAGGTGGGGGACCAGGTGGGGGGCAAGAAATTAAATTATTTTTCTTTCTCTTCGTATGGGAACGTATCAGATTATGGATGGCTCTCATTTTATTCATTTTTTGAAGAAGAATTTGGGATAAATAATACTAATAAAGCATTTAAAGCGTTCCGTGAATTAATAAGGACAGGGATATACGATATGGTCCAATTAGATGGATTGTGCGTAGCCTGTTCATTGCCTATGAGGGTAGAAAGGAATACTGAGAAGAGAATGCACTCAGTTTCCGGACCCGCTATCGAATGGAAAGACGGCTACAAATTGTATTATCTTAATGGTATTCATTTCCCTGAAGATATGTTTCTAAAGTTAACAAGCGGAGAGATGAGTTTCGCAGATATACTCGCGATCCAAGACGTAGACCAACGCAATCAAGCTATGCGATTTGTAGGAAAGGAAGAAAGAGAAAAATTTTTACATCACGTTTCAGCACAGTTAATGGATACGCATCAAAAGACCTCTATTAACGGCAACGAAATATACTACAAACTATGGAAATTGCCTAAAGGCAGCATATTCCAAAGAGATACATACGCAATGCAGTATAACTGTCCATCTACTGGGATGGATAACTTCAGCGGAGTGCCCGAGATGAGAACATGCGCAGAAGCAATGGCGTGGAAAATGTCGAATGATAAAAACATAATAACACCTGAAGAGTGGCAGGAACTTATACCGCTCAAAGACGAAGCATGAAATACCCAGAATATATAAGCGTGCGTGTCCCTAAGGGCACAAAGGCGAAACTTAAAAAAATGACCAAAGAACGCAATAAAGGGTTAAAAGGTCGTAAACTCACAACGTCAGACATTAAGAGGGAGCTGATGTTGAGCGGACTTTAAAAATTGATACCGCGCACGCCCGATCCTCGTACCTGTCCACACTGCCGGTCGCCATACTGGAACAAACCTCGGCGAGAACCAACTCTAATTAAAATAATATGAAAGAAGCAATAATAAAATATTTACCTTACCTGCTATCGGCAATAACTATTTATTCAATGCTTTTAGCTGGAAACAAGAAAAAGGGAGCGTGGCTGGTTGGATTAGCAAATCAGTTCTTATGGCTCGTCTGGATTGTTTTAAGCTCTGCGTGGGGACTTCTGCCGATGAATATTGCTTTATGGGTAGTCTATGGAAGAAATTATTTAAAATGGTAATCAACCCTAATTAAAATGTATGAGCTTAAATAAATATCCAGAAAAATGTTTCATCTGTGGTAAGGATGTACCAGCCGGTAATGGTGATTTCCAAAGTGTCGGAAGCCTACCGAAAGATATAAGAAAACAATATACTGGAGTTAACTATCGCGGTAAGTGGTTAATTAGATGCTTTAATTGTAAAGGAGTTGGGAATAATCCAACCAACCATAATTAAAAGATATGACCCTCGAACAACAAGTATCATCAATAGGACTATCTCAACGCCTC
>CAYPZT010000047.1:0-5441 GCA_964415435.1 uncultured Gammaproteobacteria bacterium | reverse complement strand
TCCTCGACAGCTGGAACATAGGCGATGCACTTAATAGAATTAAGTATTATAAGACTACAGAGCGTAAGAATCAGGAAGTTCTGATACAGGTACAGGAAGCAAAGCTCAACTTTGAAGAACAAAAGACTCTTCGTAAAGAAAAAAAAGTAGAGCTCGACAACCTAAAAGTTACTTTAGCGACTCAGAAGGCAGACCTCGTTGCTCAACATGACTCGAAGGAAAGGCTCCTTGCGGATACCCAGAACGACGAGCGTATTTATCAGAATCTTCTGGCAAGGGCGCAGGCCGAATACGCTGCAATACAGGGGATTATCGCAGGAGCAGGCACAGAGAGTAAGATAAAAGATGTGACCAAGGGCGAAACTATAGCCACAATAATCCCCGGCGCATCATGTAACTCGAGTGCCGGGCACCTTCATTTCATAGTCAATGACGACGGATCTGTAAATAATCCCTTTAACTATCTAAAGTCGGTTGAATACACGAACTGTTCCGGCTCATCATGCGGTTCCGGCGACGGTGACGCGTTTAACCCTTCTGGGTCGTGGGACTGGCCGATAAGTCCGCCTATTAAAATGTATCAAGGGTTTGGTTCAACCTGGGCGGTGCGAAACTCGTGGGTCGGACAGATCTATAGTTCTCATAATGGCCTGGACATAATAGGACCTTCCTATAATGTCCTTGCAGTCGCAGACGGTGAGCTTTATAGGGGGAGCTACTCTGTTGGCTGTACCCTTCCTTATGTAAAACTGGTTCATAAAGACTCAAATGTAACTACATTCTATCTGCATGTCTATTCGCAGTAAACCCTCACCGCATGTTGATTTTTACGATATCCGAGTGTATACTCGATGTGTATATATACTACAGGATATAAAAATAAGCCTAACAGCTAGTTTTTATTATGAAAAGGGCGGTGCTATACATATTTAGAGGGTATCCAGCAACAGGAAAGTCTTATCTGGCTAGACGTCTCGGAAAGGCTCTTCAAGTGCCTGTTATTGTACGTGATGAATTTAAGACGGCGCTACTTTCAAAAAAAATCCCACTTAACCATGTTGGGTCAAAAAGCTATGAACTTATGTGGGATGCCGCGGTCGGACTTTTAAAAAGAAGGCGGAGTTGCATATGCGACACAAGCCTTATTCAGCCTACGGGAGTTAAAACAATGAAGATGATAAATAGAAAACTCGCAAACATCTGTATTATCGAATGTCTTTGTTCCGACAGAGCACTACATTACAGACGCATAAGTTCAAGGAAAAATTTTCCCGATCATTACGGAATAAACACCATTAAAAAACTTAAAGAATTTGAAGTTAAAAACAAGCAGTGGAAGAATTATGTTTTTCCTTTTCCTACGGT
This sequence comes from uncultured Gammaproteobacteria bacterium, assembly GCA_964415435.1. GTDB lineage: Bacteria > Patescibacteriota > Microgenomatia > UBA1406 > GWC2-37-13 > CAYPZT01. The sequence continues at coordinate 4,076 of CAYPZT010000047.1, read as the reverse complement.
AAGAATAGATACTGCAAGACGTATTTACATAAAAGCATTAATTAAAAAAATTGAGCAAGCAAATAATGTCTGAACGGTTATCATATCCAGTCCCCAAATCCCATTTTGCTAACATAATGCAGGAGGTCGAGAGAGCTTCGCAATATAGTGTGCCGACCTACGTACTGAGGTCTCCTATTAAAAGAGCAGATAATATGGGCGTATTCGAGGAAGGACTGGCTTTTAGTGGTCAGTTAGAGTCGCCTCATGCAATCTCATGCGTTACTATAAATGCTTCACCGCATATCGCACCGAGTGTTCCAGTACAGGTTATGGAAGAATACGCTAGCAAAGCGTTTGATATGAGTAGCTCCCTGACGGAAATAGTTGGAAACAGCAGTGATAAGGTGGCGCCGCAACTTGTTGTTTGGTGGGAAAGAAAAGATGTTGTGAGTGACGGGACAGATTTTAATGCACTCTACAGAATGGACACTAAGAAAAGAGCAGAATTTGTTTCACATATAGATATACAAGCTACGAGGGCAACAAAGCTTATACGTGATCTCAAGGGATCGGCCATGATTTGGGGGTCATGGGGTTCCAGCTCTGTTCAAGAAAGGAAGATGACTGGCAGGAGTCGTGGAGGACCCTCCAATAAACTTGGCCACCTTCATGTTACTCACATGGAAGAAACGTACAGGGACTTACTTCCTCAGGCGCCCGAAACTACAGTTCGAGACGCCATGGGATTTTATTCTCCATGGGTTATGTTGATGATGGATCATTTTAGGAGCGATATGTCTTTTTTTCTGGCATCGGCAATGTATAGTAAAGAGGGACGCCTACCATCTTTCACTATCACAAAAACAAAAAGCCGCAAAATTCCTCGTGACAAAGTGAAATTTTACGATGGTTTTGACATTTCGTTCCACAAAGAAATACCCTTTGAAAGTGTTGTTCAATTACTTACTTCAATAGCTGGTCATTCCGAGGAGTTATATAAAGAATGTAGTAAGATACATGATGCCTACTATCGAGCAAAATTTACCAATAGATCGACTATTGACGTAAAAAAAGCTGCTGCCATATCATTATCGAACTTCGGTCTTCGTCCTTCATCGATTCAAAGGTTTATCGATTTTATAGTGACGATTAGACCAACATATATCCAGCTACAGCGATATAAGTCAGATCAAACAACGGCAAAAAGCGCAGAACTTAATTCTATGTTAGAACGCTACGAACAGATGAGAAAACGAATGAAAGAGAGAAGTGAAACAAATGCTGTATTTGACAGTATTGTTTATGACACATTTAGAGACGAGGCGGAAGTGAAGCAAATTGAAACTACCTGGCCCGAACATTCAAGTTATTGGTATCTTATCGATGACTACAAGATAAAGGGTGAGAAAATAGAGGTTAAATCGTTTAAGCTGTTCCCTCTTATTGGTACTGGGAAGGCGGGCCCTGAGAGGACCTTGGGAGGTCTTATCAATAGGACAAGTGCTTGATTTTTTCTGATCATCTTCAGCTGTTCCTGATATACTTCTTTCATGGGCTATGGGAAGTTCGTCATACTTACTCTCGTTCTCGTTTTCATAGTATGGATGAACACGACAACAGGCCATTTTCAGAAAACGAACTGTTCATGCAGATATGCCTACATGACCGATGCAACAGTAAAGATGTATAACGAAAATATGTGTGCCGCTTCACCTGCCTGTGTCACATCTTCAGTGGACGCATTGTTCACTCCCGTATTCCGCTTTCTAAGCCTTATTGATTTAAATAAGTGATTTAGTACAGCGCCTCTACCCGATATGAAGATGAACCGAGTCCGATGATAAATGCTTTTTGAGGATAATAGGGTAGAGACTCGACTATGCGTTCGCGTGGAATCAATACCTTACCTACGTAGTTTGGTATATCATCGTACTGTTTTTTGTAGATATAAACATTTTCATTTCCGAAGTAGAACTGTGCCGGAAAATAGTCAAGTTCATTGCGGACATATAAAAGGTCATTTTTATCTGCAATACTGCGTATCTCCCTTATCGTACGGGCTGGAAATATCTTGATGCGGTTTTTAACCTCCGCTTTTATATACAGTACTGATACAACAATCAAAAGCGTTATGAATCCGATACGCAGATACTTCGGAAGTCTGTCGGCCAAGAGTATAAGTGTCATCGCAAGACCAACACTTGAAACGATAAGATAGCGGGGTAGTACAAGAGGTCTTACAAACGACAGGGCGGCAACGATGATGATGGGAATCACAGTAAGAAGCATAAAGTAAAAGAAAGGGCTACTCTTCAACTTTATATCTTTTTTGATCATCATAAGCCCAACGCAAAATGATCCTAGTAAAAGAAGGGAAACCTTCATGATATGCTCACTGAAAAATGTGAAGTTTCTTTCGTACCCCGTGTAAAGACTCCCTAAAAGCGTCATATAGTCGCGGGTTGTAGGAAACGGTATCCAGAATGAACCATCGCCGGAGGTGCGGGCGGTAATGACAAATATAACCCATGGCAAGAAACCACCAAGCGCAATCAAGGGATATTTATATTCGTCGAGACTGAATTTTTTTTTGTTATTTACGATAACAAAAAGGAATTGGGTTGCGATCACAAATAGCATGAAGTAATGGGTATATAGTCCGCCGATTGCCGAGACAAGATACAGTTTATTTTTTTTGGTAAGAAACGCATACGAGGAGAGAAGTGTAAAAAATGCCAAGAAGCTATACATGCGTGCCTCAAAGGAGTAATACATAAAGATAGGGACAGTCGCGAAAAAAAGAATGTAGAGAGATTCGTATATGCGATGTTTCCTGCAGAAGGTTAGAACGCAAAGATGAGCTACAAATATCATTCCCAGGTATGGCACAAACGAGAGAAGTCGTATAAATATCTCGTTTCTGCCGCTTATCATAATCCAAAAATGAAGGAGGACATAATAGAGAGGTGGATTAAAATCGCGCGCGGTAAGGGCAAGAATTTCCAAAATAGGCTTCTCTGCCAACAAATATGAATACGCCTCATCGCGCCAGAAGTTCTGCAGTAAATATGCTAAGGGTGTTCGGGTAAAAAGAAACTGCAGCATGAAGTGATTATACCTTTTCTGTCACTTTATATTTTATCTTCTTTCCCAGCAGCAGTCGGGTATGTGCTTCAAGTGCCGGGAGTGAAGACAAAAAGAAAGAAACAACCGGCAGAAAATACCACTGGATGATAAGGAACGGGTAGGCGATGAATCTAGTCTTGATGTTGAGTCTGTGACGAAGTTTAATATCGAGGTATAAAAAGAGGATAAGGAGCGCTGAAGATAATGTGAGGATAAGACCTGAGAGTTGGGGCAGTAAAAACCCCATGACCGTCCTTTTGAAAAGTGGATTTACAAGAGGAGGTATAGATGCGCTTACTGTCAAAATAAAAAATGAGGTAGGCCACAAAAGATGTGTTTCCATGAGAAAAAGAATTTTTTTAAGTTTTGTCCAGACAGGTATATGCGGCGTCGAGAAGAACATCTTGAGGGTATACCCAATATCAGTCGCACCCCATGCCCAACGTTTCTCTTGATCGTAACGGTTAGCAAACGTCTTTATGATACCGCCCGAATATACAGCGTCTCCGTTTACTATAGTATAGAGAGGTAAAGTTTTTACTTTGTCGCCGTGAGCAAAAAATGCCTGAAAATAGATGTGCCAATCTTCGGGGATAATATCGACATCCCAAAAATTAACAGACTTGAGAAGCCAGAGATTGGTTGTGTATGTTGAAGTCTGAATCAGTTTTTCAGTTTGAGCGAGGAAGGCAAGTCTTACTATGGAAGAAAGGGTGGCTTGAATGCGGACAAAAATGGGAAGCTGATTGAAGTTGTTATAAAGGAGTACCGGTGCCCAGTAGAAATGATACTTCCTTCCTTCGTCTTTCAAAAATTCGTATGTCAGATATGAAAAATAGTTCGAGGAAAAATGGCTGTCGGCATCACAGATCGTAATAAGTGCATTTTCGCGATTCAGTCCATGCGATTCTACATATTTATCCACCACACGAGCCGCAAACGTTTGATTGCTTGCTTTACCCGCAACC
>CAYPZT010000046.1:0-5450 GCA_964415435.1 uncultured Gammaproteobacteria bacterium | reverse complement strand
GCAAGGATACCGTTTAAAATGAAAAAGATACTATTAAACCTGTATTTAAAAGAGGCAGTTTTTTTTCCGATGGCAAGACTATTTTAGGTGCCGACAATAAAGCTGGGGTTGCAGATCTTCTTACCATAGCTGAACTGATAACCAATCGACTCCTACATACGAATGCAAATATATACCTCGCTTTCACAACCCGTGAGGAAAGTGGTCAGATGGGATCAAAGTATCTTGATATAAAATCAATTAAACCCGATTTCATATTTAATGTTGACGGTACAGGTCCAATAGGCACCATAGATTACGCATCTCTCAGTTACACTGCCTTTGAATTACATATAAAAGGAAAGGCTGCTCATTCAGCGATAGAGCCGGAAAAGGGTATTAGTGCACTTCAGGTTGCCTCCTCAATCTGCAACCGACTAACTTTCGGTAAGCGCAGTAACGGATCAACTTTTAATATTGGAGTTATTCGAGGAGGTGAAAAAGCGAATGTTGTAATGCCGGATGTGTATATCAAAGGAGAGATAAGGGCCTTTTCTGACAAAGTCCTTGAAAAAGAACTTTCCACTTTTGAGGATGTGGTCAAAAAACAATGCCATAAATTCGGTGCAAAGTTTACTCTGAACATACTTGAAAATATTCCGCCCTTTATCGGCTCAAAAGAATCACCTATTGTTTCACTAGTGGAAAAGGCAATAAAGAAAAGCCGGATATCTCCTTTAAAAAGAAAGGCATTTTATACAAGCGATGCCAGCTACCTTGCGCAAGCCGGATATCCAACGGTTACCCTTTGCAAAGGCGGAAAATACTCACATACTTCAAAAGAAACAATAACATTAGTTGAATTAAAATTACTTTTTAGTATCCTTCAGAATATCATTGAGTCGGCCTAAACTATTAATTAAAGATGTCCTGCTGTGGTATTATTAATGTATGAAACAACAGATTGCGGATAATCTTAAATGGGCGCTTGGTGAGCTTGGTGTACGAAACGAAGAAGTGACAGTCGAACCTCCGTCCAACATGACATTCGGTGATTACTCATCAAATATTGCACTGAAGCTTGGTAAAAAACTTGGTAAAGCGCCTTTTTCCCTAGCCGAAGAGATTGTTTCAAAACTACCCAGAGAGGAATGGATCGAAAAAGTGCAGGTTCTCAAACCAGGCTTCATAAACTTCTGGATTTCAAAACATTTACATCTTGAGGAACTTCAAAAGATAATCGCGGACGATGCTGTTTTCTTTGAATCATCTCTTTTTAAAAAAAAGAAAATCATATATGAATTTACAGACCCCAACCCTTTTAAGGAATTTCATATCGGACACCTCTACAGTAATGCTGTGGGCGAATCACTTGCACGAATCACTTCCTTTTTGGGTGCTGAAGTAAGAAGAGCAAACTATTATGGAGATGTCGGCATGCATGTGGCAAAATCTCTCTGGGGTTTAAAGAGGAAGATACAAGAGGAAAATATTACTTTAGAGATACTTGAACGGAAACCACTTAAAGAAAGGATTAAATTCTTAGGCCAGTCGTACGCTATGGGCGCACAGGCATATGAGTCGGATGAGAAAGCAAAGGAGGAGATGAAGGATATAAACTACGCGGTCTTTATCGCCGGACAGGAATACTTAAAAAAACATCAGAACTGGATGCCTCAAGTCGATTACAAAAAATTTGTTGATAGAGAAAAAGTGGATTTGGACGAAATAAACACTCTCTATACGAAAGGCAAAGAATGGAGCTTGGAGGCATTTGAGGAAATTTATAAAATACTGGGTACCAAGTTTGACTTTTACTACCCGGAAAGTATAGTTGGAGAATTCGGTATGAAGTTAGTACTGGACAATGTCAAAAAAAATATCTTTACGAAGAGTGAGGGTGCGATTATATTTGATGGAGAAAAATATGGGCTTCATACAAGAGTTTTTATTAATTCCCTGGGATTACCTACCTACGAAGCAAAGGAATTAGGTCTTGCACCAACTAAATACAAGGACTTTCAGTACGATAAATCATATATTGTCACAGGCAATGAAATAAATGATTATTTTAAGGTTCTTCTTACCGCCTTAAAACAGATTAATCCCACTCTTGCTGAAAAAACCACTCATATAGGCCACGGCATGGTCCGTCTGCCGGAAGGCAAGATGTCAAGTCGCACCGGAAAAATCATGACCGGTGAATCACTCATAGAAGCCGCTAAAGAAGAAGTGAAAACACTCATGAAGAATACTGAAGTCTCAGAATCAGAGAGAAAACAAGTTATCGAAAGAATTGCAATTGGGGCCGTGAAGTTTGCGCTTCTTAAGCAAGGGATCGGTACAGATATCGAGTTTAACATAAAGGAATCGGTAAGCTTTACCGGTAATTCAGGTCCCTATATCCAGTACACAATCGTCCGCTGTGACTCTGTTATCAACAAAGCATCTGGCGATGCAGATACATCAAATGTAAAGACATCTGCCCCAGAAGAGGAAGCTCTTCTTCGATTGCTGGCTCAATTCCCCGACATCGTTTTTGAGGCAGCACAAAAAATTAGCCCCCATATCATTGCCAATTATCTATTCGAGGTCGCCCAAAAGTTCAGCTTTTTCTATGAAAAGCACCCCATTCTGCAAGCTCAAGGCGTAGAAAAAAATACCCGTATACTTCTTACCAAAGCTACATCTTTTGTTCTTAAGAGGGGATTATACTTGCTGGGTATCTCGTCAGTAGAAAAAATGTAACCTATGTCATTTTATATCTGTTCAAACTGCGGGTATGGATCCGCTGCTTGGCTCGGTAAATGCCCTGACTGCGGTGAGTTTAATACTCTAGTCCGCGAGGAAGACAAACAGTCACGTAAAAGCGAGTCTGTAAAAAAGCTAAAGACAGTGGGATTTAAAGATATTAAACCTCTTGAGAAAAACCGGTTGTCGACAGGAATATATGAACTTGATCGGGTAATCGGGGGAGGCATTGTACGTGGAGAAGTTATTCTTCTTAGCGGCGAACCAGGAATAGGTAAATCTACTCTTCTCCTCCAGTCACTTAAGAATTTTAAAACTGTATATGTATCAGGTGAGGAATCTGCCGAACAGGTAAAAGAAAGGGCAGAACGTCTTAAAATTCCTCTTCGTAATCTTATGTTTTCCGACGATCTTCAAATCGAGGGAGTGGTTGCCGGTATTGAAGACTTCGATGAAAAAATAGATGTTCTCGTCGTTGATTCAATTCAGACAGTATATAGTAAGGGTGTGGATGCTCCGCCCGGCAACGTCAGCCAACTTCGCGAATGCGCCAATATGCTTACCTCTTTTGCAAAGAAAAATAAAATTGCTGTACTTATTGTTGGACACGTTACAAAAGGTGGAGATATCGCTGGGCCAAAGACACTTGAGCATATCGTTGACTGTGTCCTCAATTTTGAAGGTGAAAGAGTATCGCAGTTCCGCGTTCTCCGTGCGTCAAAGAACAGATTTGGCTCAACTGACGAGATAGGAATTTTCCAGATGGAAGGACTTGGCCTTACTCAGGTTTCGAATCCACTGGTATTCCTTGAAAATGAGGCGGAAAACGTAGCAGGAAAGGCAATTGTTGGTGTATCGGAAGGAAAACGTCCTTTATTCTTTGAAGTTCAGGCCTTATCGGTTCCATCCGTACTCGCAATACCACGGAGGGTAGTAAATGGAGTTGACTACAACAAAGTCTTACTTCTTCTTGCAGTGATGAGAAAACATCTCAGTATCAGCTTTGATAAATATGATATCTATGTGAATGTCGTCGGTGGTGTATCTATTAAATCTCCTTCCTCGGATCTTGGAATAGTCGCAGCCATATTGTCATCAATCAAAAACGAACCTGTTCCCAAAAGGAGCATGTTCATAGGAGAAGTGGGACTTCTTGGTGAAGTGCGGAAGAATTTTTTTGATGCTAAAGTTGTCGCCGAAGCAAAACGACTCCATTTTAAGTCGATTTATTCCCCCACTGTAATAGCCAATATCTCCCAGTCAAAAAAAATATTTAAAACTTCGTGAAAGTTTTCCTAAAGGTTGCCCGTTTTCCATTTGCACCAACCACCTCAACAATAATCTCATTTTTTCCCTCTTTGAGCGGCAATGTGTATTCGAAAATTCCCTCTTCATCCTGATATACTCTCGTTCCAAAAATACTGACGGACGCTTCTCTTTCTGTTTTCCCACGTACTACTATCCGCTCCTCCTGGTTGAACTCCGTTTTAGTCGGCTGAATAAAAGAAAGAGATGGAGGAGTTAAATACAGCTTAAGCTGATAAGCGAAATATGCTATAAAAAACGAAATGAGGAGTCCTAAAAGAACAAAAGCCAGCCGTTTCGTCTGCGGTGTCAAATACTCATTTTTTACCTTTTTTTTAAAACGGACATCTTCATCCGCATCATAGTCGCGACGAAAAAAAGCAAGTAGTTTCACTTCATCAAGGCCAAGAAACTGCGCATACGACTGTATTATGCCAGCAATATAAACCTTAGAAGAAAACGGCTTCCAGTCATTTCTTTCTACGGCACTCAAAAACTTTTCTCTCACCCGAATTTCTTTTTCTACTTGAGCAAGAGAAATATTTTTCTGAATTCTCTCCTTTTTCAGCATCTCTCCGACAGTAAGCATTTTTCAAAGATTAAATAATAAGTATGAAGGTAGCTGCGAAGATACCCTTTTTCGAAGCATCATTTTGATGGCACGTCGCATTCTTCATGCTTTCACACGTTCGCCATAGGCGCCGGTTTCCGGGTTCACTGTAATAGTATCTCCTACTTTTACAAAAAGGGGTACCATGACGGTGACCCCTGTTTCGACAGTTGCTGGCTTTTTGGCTCCCGATACTGTATCACCTTTCACCGCTTCTTCTGTTTCGGTGATTTTGAGCCGAACACTCATCGGCGGTCTCATCGTAAGAGGTTTATCGTCATGGAGATATACAAAATATTTATCTCCTTCTTTCAAAAATCCTGCAACAGGCCCAACTACGGATAGTGGGACTGTGTACTGATTATAAGTACGCTCATTCATGAAATACAAGCTCTCACTATCCTTGTAAAGATACTGCATTTCTACACTCTCAACATCAACAGTTTCAACCTGTTCGTTTGACTTATAAGTAAAGTCCACATTCTTTCCGCTTATGACATTTTTAATCTTGACTCTCATGAGAGCTGATCCTTTACCCGGAGAGTAAAACTCCGCCTTTTGCACCTGCCAGGGTTCAGATTGGTAAAAGACAAACTCACCTTTTTTTAAGTTTCCAGCATTCGTCCACATGTTATTTTATTGTTATTAATTTTAATTCCTCAATTGATAAGACACCCGTAAATATCATTGCGAGGCGTTCGAAGCCAATGGCAATACCCGCACAAGGAACAAGTCCATATTTTAATGCTTCTATGAACCCTTTGTCAACTGAATGGGTCGATAAACCAAGCTGTTTCCTCTTTTT
>CAYPZT010000045.1:0-5920 GCA_964415435.1 uncultured Gammaproteobacteria bacterium | reverse complement strand
AAAATCCTGCGGATTTTGTCCGAAATACATTCGAACTTCGTCCAATACACACCGCATTAATATATAAACAATGGATTATCTAAGACAAAAACTAGAGAAAGAAAATATTCGATCAGTCATCTTCGATTTTGATGAAACCATATCTACACTTCATATAAACTGGACTCCGTGGTTTAGGGATATGGAAAAATTATTTCTTTCTTACGATGGGTCGTTTACATATAGTTCATTTCCCGAACTCTTGGAAAAACAAACCACTTATATTAAAAAATATGGAAAAGATATTGTCGATAAAATTATCGAAATAAATTACCGAAATGAAAAAGAATACTATTCTGGACAGACACCAAATACTAAAATTGTTGAGTTTATAAAAAACAATTTCAAAAAATATGATTTATATGTTTGGACCTCGAATGACACTAGAACAATCAGGTCTGCCATGAAAGAGTTAGGAATAGAGGGGATGTTCAAGAAAGTAATAACACGAAATGATGTATTTTATATCAAGCCTAATCCTGAGGGATTTGCCAAAATGGAAATTAAAGATGCAGGAGATACCCTTATGATTGGCGATAGTTTTGCGGACGAAAAAGCATCAAAAGCGGCCGGCATACAATTTATAAACGTGAAAGAACTGATCTGACATGTATCACATATACTATGGACTTCCCCATCTTCACCTGCTAGGATAAAAGTTTCCTATGGAAAACCCAAAAACGCCCCTTGAAACCTGCCCGAAGTGTGGAGCCCCTCTAGGTGAAATCATCACTACAAAGTCCGGCAAACAGTTGCAGCGATGTTCGACTGGCTCATGGAATCCTGACACGAAGAAAAATGAAGGCTGCGACTATGTACGATGGATAACTCCGGAACCCGTAGAGCTCGATGAAAAATGCCCAAAGTGCGGCAACCCCCTCCTTTCTGCCGTTACAAGATCGGGCAAAAAAATGAAAAAATGTTCGACTTCAAGCTGGGACCCAAAAACAAAGACTGCCTCCGGATGCGACTATGTCGAATGGCCAAAAGCACAGATAGAAGAACTCGACGAGAACTGTCCCAAGTGCGGTGAAAAATTGGTAATGATGACAACCACTACGGGGAAACGTCTAAAAAAATGTTCTACAAACGGATGGGACCGGGAAAATAAAGTCTCGACAGGTTGTGACTTCACCGAATGGCAGTAATAACCGGTATAATATCTTCATGCCATTTAAACGAGAAACTTCAGCAGGTGGTATCGTATACAAAAAAGAAGGAAATAACATTTTATGGCTCATCACCCAGCACTCTCAGCATAAGGGCTGGGGATTTCCTAAAGGCTTGGTCGGAGACAACGTACGCAATGAACCGATGGATGTTGCCGCAGTTCGCGAGGTTGAAGAGGAAGGCGGAATCAAAGCAAAAATAATAGCAAAACTCGAGAAGCCCACAGAGTACATGTACAAATTTCAGGATTATCTTATCAAAAAAACAGTATATTACTTTCTGATGGAGTATATTTCCGGCGACCCAAAAAACCATGACTGGGAAATGATGGATGCAAAGTTTGTAACCGCCGAAGAAGTAGAAAAAACTTTAACGTATAAATCTGATAAGGAAGCCTTTAAGCAAGCATTCGAGCTTATGAAGACTTAAGCTTCCTCTATTGCAAGAACAATCTCATCACCATCCGTTTTTTTACCGGCTGAATCTGGCCAAGTTTGAGATGTATTTCTTTCATAAGAGCTGGAGCGGTGGAAGGGATTTGAACCCTCAACCTCTTCCTTGGCAAGGAAGCATTCTACCATTGAACTACCACCGCTTTCCACAAAGTATATCAGACAAGCTGCCTTCTCTCAAGCGCCAGGGAGATTGAATATATCCTATAATAAGTGTATAATACACGGCCATGAGAGGATATGAGGGAAATATCTACAGACTTCCTATAGATCGAAGAGCTGTCCAGCAGGGAAACGCCGAAACCATTCTGTCTGCGGGCGCATCGCTCATATCTGCAGCCCGGATGGATCGGCGCGAGCGAACTCCTCTGCCACCGATATTGATCGCGGATCAACATCTTGTTGCGACACGGCAGGTCTCAGGTTTTTCTCTTGAATGTTCTCTGGGTCAAGAACAATCTTACCTGTCCCTAGTACATCCAAAAGGATATGACGTGGGAAGAACTAGTATCGTAAATAAAATTCTTGGCAAGAGGCTGAAGATGGTAATCCAGTTTACAACAACCGACGGGTATGAAGGCCACGGTTTCGGTACGGCGCTCGGACTTCTTACTAATGATTTAATTGAGCAGTATCTAAAGCAGTACTCGAAAAACATGAATGTTATTTATGCCTATCTTGAGGACTGGTCCCATGGAGCAACGATTGGCGTTGACCGGCACAAGTGGACTTCTTACATTGCGCGTGAGCTTGGCTTTTCAGATGATCCTGATCTCTTGGCCCACTATGGAGAGCCGGAAAGAGCAGCAGATGCATTCATGAAGGTATACAAAACTCTTTAAGTCTCCTTTTTTTCTTACTCATTTCTGACTTGCGTCTTATGAATTCCAGCATAAAGCGCCTGTAAAGTAGCAATAAAGCAACACTTTTTATTAGTTCTGGCAGAAAAGGAGGTGAAAATATGGGGATTCTAGAAATTATTATTGCGCTACTTATCATAAGCTGGATTGGAGGGTTTGCGTTCCAAATCGGAGGAGATCTTATCCATGCCCTGCTTGTGATCGCACTTATCGTATTTGTTGTGAGACTCGTACGGGGGCATATCTGAAAAGAGATGTGCTGAGGGTCAGAGTCGAACTGACATCTGAGGTTTTTCAGACCCCCGCCGTGACCACCTTGGCTACCTCAGCAGTGTAAAAATTATATCATACGACTGAGACAATCAAATAGGCGGTGTGCCCTGGATTCTTACCGTTTTATAATCAAAGACTTTGTGTGTTCTTATAGAAAAAAGCGTAGCTTTAGAATATGAATCATTTATTCAAGTGTCCAGTGTGCAAGTTTTCCGCTCACGAGAAGCGAGACATTCAGGAGCACATAAGCCGGATGGCTCTAAAGGAGTCGGGAAGTCTTGAGTAATTTAGCCAACTTTTGTGCGTCTGCTTGGATTCGGACCAAGGACATCCACTTTATAAGAGTGGCGCTCTACCGCTGAGCTACAGACGCTTCCTCCTATTATACAACTGTGGACCTGACCGGACTCGAACCGGCAACCTCTGCAATGCGAATGCAGCGCTATACCAATTAAGCTACAGGCCCTGGTTGTTGTGCACCCAGAGGGAATTGAACCCCCATCCTAGGCTTCGGAAGCCCATATTCTATCCGTTGAACTATGAGTGCTACCGATAGAGTGCCAGGAACAATATTATAGCAACAATAAAGCGGTAGAAGGCGAAAATCGTAAGGGTGCGCGTCTTTAAAAATCTGATAAACCAGCGCATTACAAAATAAGCACTTACAAACGCTGCGGCTGAACCAATGAAGAGATATAGAGAATTGCTGCTGTTTTCAAAAAGGACGCTTCTCATCTTGAAAAGATCATACGCTGAGGCGGCTAAAATCGTTGGCACCGAGAGAAGAAAGGAATATTTGGCTGACTCGTCTCGTCTGTAACGCATAATCATAAGTCCGACTATCACGGCGCCTGCCCGGGACACCCCCGGAACGACAGCCAACGACTGTATAAGTCCGATAATAACCGCATCTCTTGTGGACAGTGTTTTAAGCGATCTGTCCAGTCTTATTCTTCCTTTTTTGATAAGCCACTCTACGGCAAGAAACACTACTCCCATGGTTACAAAAACTGTAAGCATGAGATAGGTCGACTCAAAAAAGACCTCCTTTATCATTTTGTAGAGCAGGAAACCGATAATCGCTGTTGGGATGAAGGAAATTATCACTTTTTTAAAAAGCTCACGATTGGTCAGAAATTCCCGACCATATAAAAACAATACCGCGAGAATTGCGCCTCCCTGAATAAACACCTCGAAAAGTTTTACGAAGTCTGTCTGAGCAATTTTCAAAAGACTTGATGACGCAATGAGGTGAAACGTTGAAGATATGGGAAGAAACTCGGTTAATCCTTCAACTATGCCCAGGAATATCGATTGAAATGTATTCATGAAACTAAACTTAAGTATAATATAGTTTATGAAAATTGCCTTGGTACACGATCAACTGCAGGAATTCGGAGGAGCAGAGCGTGTACTGGTTGCTCTGCACGATCTCTTTCCTGATGCCGTGGTCTATACCTCGTTTTACAGTCCCAAAACTCTAGGTAATCACGCAAAAAAATTTGTCGGTTGGAATATAAAAACTTCATGGGCCGCCAGAATACCTTTTCTCAACAAACTATACTCTCCCCTAAGGTTTATAACGCCGTATATATGGGAGTCCTTCGATTTTTCAGATTACGATCTTGTCATCTCCTCCTCTGGCTCGTATATGTGCAAAGGCGTCATCACAAGAAAACCTACTCGTCACATCTCCTATATACATCACCCTCCCCGCTACCTTTACGGATACGAAACCGGAACTTTGAATGAACTTCGCAAATACACGCTATTTAAAATGTATGCCGGATTCTTGAACCATTTCCTGAGAATCTGGGACTTCAGTTCATCTCAAAGACCAGATCAGATTATCGTTAATTCTCTTGAAACACAGAAAAGAGTTCAAAAATTCTACAAGAGAGATTCCGTCGTTATCTATCCCCCGGTTGCGATTCCTGAAAAAATCAATCCTGCTGATTATAAACCTGAATACTACATAACCATATCCCGCCTGCAGTTCGCCAAACACATCGATGTCCTTATAAAAGCCGCAAACAAGAAAAAATTTCCTCTCAAAGTAGTAGGGATAGGCCGCGATGAAAAATATCTGAGAGGTATTGCCGGACCAACGGTCGAAATCTTGGGATCGGTGCCCGATGAAAAACTTGAGTATCTGTTCCAACATGCTAAAGCCTTTTTGTTTGCTGCAAAAGATGAGGAATTTGGTATAGCACCCATCGAAGCGATGGGAAGAGGAATACCCGTTATAGCCTACGAGTCTGGCGGGCTCATTGAGACTGTGGAAGATGGCAAAACTGGCTATCTGTTCGACGAATTAAATGAGGACTCGGTAATAAGTAAGGTCAGCAAACTTGAAAACCTCAGTGATAGGGAATATCAAAAGATGCGTATAAACGCACGAGCTGCAGCTGAGAAATATTCATTGAAAAACTTTAATCAGCAGGTTATTGAGTTTATTAAAAAGAAAAAGTAATATTAGCTCATGAATACTTCTCAAAAAGCAGGGCTCGGGGGAATTCTTGTCATTATTCTCATTTTAGTCGGTATATTCTTCATCAAACCAGCGCTTACCCCAACCACCGCACCAACAACTTCAGATACAACCCCTTCACCTACTGATGGAACCAGCGCATGGACTACCTATCGAAATGAATTATACGGCTATACTATTTCATATCCCCAAAAGCTAGGAGTCCAGCCTTTTCCTGATGTTCCTCAGTCAGGTGCAAATTTTGGAGATAACACGATAACAGTAGACGTCTCGCCAAAAATTGGCACACCTCCTTATCCCTCCATCGATGAATATGTGAAAACAGCAGCTACACAAGAAATTCAGAGTTTTGAAAAACTAAATTCACTTAAAACCATTACAACCGACTCTGGTCTAACTGGTTATGAGACTACATGGATTGTTGCGCCTCCACCAATGCTTAATCCCCCTCCAAATCGTGAACCATCAGTGTCGAGTCCTATAACTTATTTTGCAGTTCCTGGAAACGATGCGGTTGTATTGAAGGTATGGTTCAACGTATCTACACCTTCACAGGAAGACATAGATATATACAATCAAATGATTAAATCGGTGAGTTTCGAAAAATAGTATACTTGCGCCATGCCAGAACTTCC
>CAYPZT010000044.1:0-6424 GCA_964415435.1 uncultured Gammaproteobacteria bacterium | reverse complement strand
GTCGTCAGCTCGTTCCGTGAGGAGTGCCCTTAAGTGGGACAACGAGCGCAACCCCCATCTTGTGTTAAATCTGTCACAAGAGACCGTCCCGTCTTTGACGGGAAGGAAGGAGGGGCAGACGTCAAGTCAGCATGGTCCTTATACCCTGGGCTACACACATGTTACAATGCAACGCAACAACGGGCATTGCCAGACCGCAAGGTCGAGCAAATCCCTGAAATCGTTGCTCAGTGGGGATTGAGGTCTGCAACCCGACCTCATGAACGCGGAATTGGTAGTAATCGCAGGTCAGCTACACTGCGGTGAATACGTTCTTGCCTCTTGCACACACCGCCCGTCAAACAAACAAAGTCGGAAGCATTTGAATCTCGATTATATCGGGAGAGGATATTTTCGGCGATGGGTGTTAAGTCGTAACAAGGTATCCGTTTTGGAAGAAGCGGATGGATCACCTCCTTTCTATTTTTTTTAATAGGAAAGCGTTTTTGATGAATCGCTTAATAAATTCATCTCCCACCTAACCCGTTTATTGGACTGAATTGCTTATTTAAGAAACGCAAGTGTATAGATTATTACTCCTGTACCGAGTATTACACCCCATACAGAAAGTGTTTGATAGAGGATATATATCGCATGGTTATCAAGTTTTTTGAATCCAAAATCTGGCGGTCTATATTTTCTTTCATAAAACTGATGCGAAAACCAGTAAATCATCTCACCTAAACTTCGCACTGTTATATACACGCCTATCATTACGGTCATTAACTTAAGATCAATGAAGCCTAGGACGAGGATAATGAGGACGAGTGGAAGCAGTATGAGAAGATCACCTCGTATAAAAAAAGATAAAGGCTTAAGAAATGTTGGAAGTTCGGTAAAAAACCACTTGTTGTCAATGTCTCGAATGCGATTAAGCATCTATTTATTTCTTCAAAAGTTCAATCTCAGCACCAGGTCGAGGATTACCAAACTCATCACGACCGGTCGTCGGGTTCTTTTCGGTAAAGTGTCGCCAAACGCTTATTTCTAAATAAGGACTATCTTTTCTACCAGAAGAGCCGGGATATATAACCAATTCCCCAGGCACACCCCCAAACAAATTATTTACATACTTCACTTTTTTCTTTATACCGTTGATGGTGATCGTTAACAAATCACCATATTGATATTTACCTTTTAATTGTTCTTTCGTAAGTGAAGTCTTCATATTCCCATGATTATCCACATAGAAAACATAGTCTCCTGTCAGATGAGGAATGACGTCTGGATTCACTTCTTCCAAATCCAAATCGTCCTCCATGTAGTCCATAAGATGGGCAGAGACACGGGAATAGAGATCGCGGGATCTGAATTGAGAACCTTTATCTAATCCAGGATAGGTATATACTTCTTCTACCTTATGCTTGATTAAGGAAAAATCATATCCCGCATTTGGTCCACAAAGATATATGCCGGTTTTTAGTCTTACAACTATAAACTCTGCACCTTTTGCCTCTTGAACAGACTCTTTGGTTTGTATACGTGGATCTGTATTCTGAAAAATAACCGTTTCATCGGGTATGCCATACCTTTCTTCTGTTTCAATAATCTGCGCCATAATAAAACCCGTATGGATTGTAGATGGTTCTGAGGAAACAAATGATATATTCGGATTACTTCCATCTTTTAAAAATCCACCCACTGCAGAACGAATTTCTTGACGATTAAGATCATTCCCTGCCCAATCCGCCACCACTATTAGTTTTCTCATAAAGAACCCGTTAAAAAATTTATAAACCGAGTATGGCCACAACCACAGCGATAACAGTTGCTGTTGTGATAATGGCAGTCGCTCCAACCGCGAAAATATTGTAATATTTTCCGTTTACATGCTGACCCATCAGTTCCCTGTTATTTACTATTTTCAAAAGGAAATAAAAGAAAACAGGAAGAAGAATACCATTTAGCGACTGTGTATACAATACTATTTTAAAAAGCGGGAACCACGGTGTCATTACAAGAATTGCCGCCAGCACGATGCTAGAAAGAAATAGAGTATAAAAACTTTTTCCCCGGGTGAGTGGTTCATCGAGAGAACCGGTCAACCCGAAAAACTCAGTAAATACATAGGCTGAAGTGAGGCTTACAATAATGATACCGATTATGGAAGCGTTAATGAGCCCCAGTGCAAAAAGAAGGCTTGCAAATTCGCCAGCAAAAGGCCGGATTGCATCCGCAGCTCTTTCGCCTGAGTCCAAAGGAATTTTATGAATAAAAAGTGTTGCTGCAGTGGCTACGATAATAAAAAATGTAAAAAAGTTTGAGAGAAATGCACCCACAAATGCCTCAATCTTCGCATAACCTAGGTTTGCGACGGGTACATTTTTATCCTTCATGTAACTCTGAACAAAAAACTGTCCCCACGGTGTGATGGTTGTACCAAGAACGGCAATAGAGATAACGAGAAAGTCGTGGGAAAATATACTTGGGGACGGTACCACGAGTGACTTAAGCGCGGTTCCCCAATCCGGATTTCCCTTAATTGCTGAAAATACATATGCAAAGTAAAAGATGATACCGGTCAAAAATATCTTTTGACTTTTCTCATATTTAGGGACAGTCACGAGAGCAAAGCAGAAAACAATTGTTGCGATAATAAAAGGAATCGTTGGGATACTAAGCATCTGACTTGCAGTCTTTAGTGCAGCGAGGTTGGTGAGAAGCGTACCAAAGTTAGCAATAAGGATAGTGGCAAATACGACAAGTGCAATACGTATACCAAAGCGTTCTCTTATAATATCACCCAAACCCTTTCCTGTCACGATTGCGACTCGTGAGCCCATCTCCTGTGTGACTCCGTAGAGGATGGTCAGCAATGGCAGAGTGATGAGGGCGGCGTATCCAAGGTGCGCTCCTGCATAAGAATATGTTATAACACCGGCCCCATCATTACCCGCCATCGTGGTAACGACCGAGGGACCAAGCACTGAAAGAAAAATAAATGCACGTTTCAGCCAGGGCGATTTCATAGTTATTTATATCTTTTCTAAGATACTCTCAGCAATATCATCTAAGGTTACAATACCTATCATCCGTTTTGACTTATCGGTAATGGGTACTGCCTGCAGTTTATATTTCAGCAACTTCTTCATTGCAATCTCACGCGGGGTAGAGAGATGGATCACAAGTACGTTTTGGTTCATGAAACGGTATACCGGCGAGGTGAGAGGCTGCATCAGGAGTTCACGCAGATTAAATACACCGCTTAACTCATTTTCTTTGTTGATAACGTATACATACGTTAAGAAAGAGAAATCGCCGGTTTCTCTTCTGATCTTTTGAATGACCGATTCTGCCGTGTCTGTTGGACTACAAGTAACATATTCTGATGTGACCAGTTCGCCTATAGGTGTTTTTGAGAAGTGCATGAGCATCTGGATTTCCTTCTTTTTCTTGTCTGGAAGAAGATCTATTATCTGACTTTGCCTTTTTGCTGTAAGAGTAAGAAGAATATCTACGGCCTCATCACTGTCAATAAGTTTCAGGATATCGGCTGCACGTTCTACCGTAAAACTTTTGAAAAGTGCTTCCTGGTAACCGATATTGAGATTCCCAATAACTTTGGCTGCGTGAGTTTCATCAAGAATACGAAGAAATCTGTTTACATTAGCGATATTGGTACGCTCCAGATGATCGGCCAGATCCTCGGGTCGGAGTTTCTCAAGTTTCTCTTCTTCTTTCTTGAGCTTGACCTGGCCACGCGCGAGTTCTATCGGCTGAATATCGCCCCAGGGAAGGAAGCGAGGAGTAATGGTTATGCCGATTGTAGACAGTGGTTTTAGTATGATGTCCTCCAAACCAAGCCAACGCAATATCCCAAGTAAGCCTGTATCTACTCCGGAAATTACAAGCTCCGGCTTATCAAAAAGAGCGACATCATTAACGCGCACTACCTTGTTGCCGCTTATGTCGATGATCTGTTTATCAAGAAGGTTCCTTTTTAGATGAAGTTCGTTTTCTTCAAGTTCAGCTGTCTGGAAGTTTTTACTGATCGTGATTTTTGAATTTAGTTTTTGCAGATAGGAAGTGGGAACAATGAGATTTTTCCTGCCGGACGTACGTATCACCAGTTTAGTGACCGCAGGTTGGTGAAAGGCAAGAAAGATGATGTCATCGAGCTTACCGACATCTATACCGTCTTCTGTGACAACGGACTTTGATACTATTTCAGAGAAATAGATCATACGGTATTATACATAACTGATACGTAAATAAGGAGGCGAATAGAAGATTTTATTAAAGGTATGCTCTTCACTTTTTCAGTGTAGGGAAAGCATTTTATAAATTCAAGGTTATTTTTATACTAGCCCTAAGTTGTGCTATAATAAAACCTGATTTCTAGCCTTACTTGCGCACTTAGTTCATTGGTAGAACGCTTTCCTGATAAGAAAGAGGTGCAAGGTTCGATTCCTTGAGTGCGCACATCCGGTCGCTTAGCTCAACGGTAGAGCGCTTCGTTTACATCGAAGATGTTGGGGGTTCAAATCCCTCAGCGACCACCACCCTTTTGCCTTAATATCTTCATCGTTTTTTGGACAAAGGAAATGTAGTTGTATATAATCCCATCATGCCCAAGGATCATATATCTCCGGGTTATCGCTACAAGTCGGGTTCTTTAGATCCGAGACCACTCTTCGGCTACAATGAACGGGACCTGCACCAGATAGTTCCCCATGAGATCATAAATTGGTTTGGCGATAAAGAAAGGGAGGTCTTCAAAAAATTTACAGAAATAGAGTTTCACAGAATACGCGGTTCCGATCCCAGGCAATTTGCAATTCTTACCGCCGCGGTACATGGTGAGGAAGACCGAGGAAATATACTCCGTGAATTTGAGACACATATTCGCCGAAACCAGATCACCAACAGCGGTGACATTCTTCTTATGCGTATAAACTCCAAAAAAGAAAGACATCTTTTTCCAGATGAGAGTCCTTATGCCCATCCGCCTCATCCGGATATCTGGAATTTGAACGATGCCTTTCTGGAAAAAGATCAGCCAATCTATACATCCGGAGATTGGTCAGAGTTTTTTGCTCTACCGTATAAAACACAACAGTTTGGATGGCTTCTTCTTCGATTTTTTGAACAGGAAAAACAACGGCATCCAAACCGATCTTCGCTTCATGTCGATATTCACCAAATGGACGGACACACTATTCCTCATGTGCTGGTTGATAACTATGGACCTAAGGTTTTAAACGGTTCACTTACTGACGCATTTGACCTGGGATATCCTGTGGTTACAGATGAAGAGCCGGAAAATATCGGTACATTCACGGGCGCCACGTCAAACCATGGCTATCACTCTATGGTAATAGAATGGGCGAACTCTATGAGAACACATAGTGGCAATAAAGAATTCTTATTTAATGCTCTGTGTCATTTATTATGGAAGCAGGGAGTCATTGACAATCTCGCACATTCTTTCAGAACTAGAGATATTTTTAAGCATAATAGAACACTGCAACTGGCACAGGAACTTTATGAGCAACAACTACAGGAAGGCAGTCTTCCGTTCGCTTCAGGCGATGGCAACGTGGAGTTCAGAAGAGGTAATAATCCTACACCTGTGGAGCCCCTCAATCTCTTTGTAGATTTTATTCATGATTACCAAGGGGTCTGGAACGGCGGTCTCTCTTTTTTACATAAGAAAACTTCCAACCAACTAGGCTATGTGCACCAGGCAGGTCAACATACAGTTGGCGATCTTTATCCCGGATATCAAACATATGACTCCATATTGTCAGGCAGTATCCCACCTATCGCAACAGTATTGACATCAAACAGAACCGCTCAACAAATAACGGCCTCCATCCATCCTACTCTTTCCCATTACGATATTTATCAAGCCTGGCAGCCTGACACCGGAATCATACGGTCCATCAAAGATGCTACTTCAAAAGGCAGGCAACCCATGTCTCCGGATCAAATAGCAAAGAGGTACTATGACGGAACTCTTACAAAAATTGATCCGGATATTCTTGAGGTTTCCTTATTCGAAAAATAAAGTATTAATGCCGATCCGAGGCAGTTTTGATTATTCGAGCGAGAAGTTTTTCGTAATCTATTCCTGCTTTTCGAGCAGCCATGGGGAAGTACGATGTCATCGACGCCTCAGGTGGCATGAGCCCGGGTGGAGAGTTTACATCCAACACATACAGGTTATTATTCTTATCTGTTCGCATATCGATGCGGCAGAAATCTCTAATCTTTAGCGCGTGCCAAGTAGCAAGTGAGACTTTCTCAATTTTCTTTTTCATTGAACTTGAAACTTTTGCAGGACAGACCAAGTGATGTGTTCCTGGAGATTCTTCTTCATATATCCACTTCACCTCAAGGGTATCAAGAGGTAAAAAACCTTTTGGTAACTTTGAGTAGTCTG
>CAYPZT010000043.1:1439-6862 GCA_964415435.1 uncultured Gammaproteobacteria bacterium | reverse complement strand
TGAGGATCTCTCGTACCGCAACGTCGGTATCAAACTCCGCGCTCGTTGATGCTCCATATAGGGGTGCAACCGCACCAGTGACAAGTCCACCCTGATAATGATAGTCATAGGCCATGATCACAAATGTATCTATATTATCTTGAATTGCGACAGGATCTATAAGAAAGGGTTTGATGAATGCCGTCGGACTCACATCAATGGATACCGTTCCGGCGTTTGACCTGCTCATCCCTTTCCTCACTTCATCTACAAATGCAGTGAAGTTCATCCGAGCCTCTTCCGAGGCAATCTTTACGCTTTCTATATCGAGATTAAGATCGGTAAAACCATATTCTTTCATGATTGGAATAACCTCTGCTGTCATCGTTTGCGCATGTTTTCTGGGATTACTTATGAGAGCACCTATCTCGTCCTCGTTGCCGTTGAAGATAAGAAGTGAGAGCGTTATTCCTCCTTTTTTCGCATTATCCATAATGCGTTTTAAACGGTCTCCTTTTAGAGTGGTCCATCCCGGGTCCTCCTCCTGTTCATTGACCAGTTTTACGATAGAGCCATCCGGAGAAACGGTTAACCCAAAATAGGTAAGAGTTGTGAATGTATCTGAGTAATCTTTGTCTACTATCCTATCTAAAAGCCAATAAGGTACAAACCCAACGACATGTTTTTTGTGAGGTAAGGCGCTTATTATATTTTCAACTATCGGAGATGAGATTTGTGTGTTGGAAAACACAGTATATCCAATTCCTAAGCCAAAAAGTAAGCCAGCAATAATAATAAGAACTTTACCCATCTCCCAATTATAGTATGCCTAACCCTTTGAAGTCAGCAAGAAGTTGCTTATTGTTTTTAAACACAATTGTGTGCATGCCGCATTTTTTGCCCCTTCTATCATTTTGAAATTAATTTCTCTTTCTCCACTTTACTCCAGTGTCGGACTTCATACTCACGCTTCATGGCAAGGGACTTGGTTTCATGTTTTTCCGAATACACGAGCTTTACAGGTTTGCGTGAGCGTGTGTATTTTGCCGAACGCGGTGAAGAAGAATTATGTTCCTTTATTCTCTTATCAAGGTTATTTGTCTGTCCGCAGTAGAGCGAATTATCGGAACAACGGACAATGTAGAAAAAGTACATATAAGTTGGATAAACATGATACTATATTTTTAATGAGAGGAGGTGATTTTAAGTGGAAATAAATACGGCTATGAACATAGATGTTAACTACGTCGCTCTTCTTGCTGCCGCCGTTGCCGGTATGGTCATCGGATTTCTCTGGTACTCACCCCTTCTTGTTGGCAAGCCATGGATGAAGCTCATGGGCTATAGTGCTGGGGACATGAAAAAGGAACAGCAGAAGATGGGTAAATGGTATGCGTTGAGCTTTATCCTCTCAGTGATAAGCGCATACGTTCTGTATCACGTGATGGTAATGTCAATTGCCTACTTTGACAACCCTCCTGTTGCCACCGGACTTATGACAGCTTTTTTCAGCTGGCTTGGATTCGTGATGCCCGTTCAGGCAACTGGTGTTATCTTCAGCAAAGAGAATAATTCAAAAGGGTGGAATCTCTTCCTTATCAATACCGGTTATCAGCTTGTATCGCTTTTGGCGATGGGAGTTGTTATCGGACTTTTGATGTGAGGAGTTTAGGTACATCTGCTGTCGGGAGCGCATACGCCTTCCGGCATTCCCCCTGCACATGCGGAACCGCTGTGGCAAAACTTACTTGGCTTTTCGCCTTTTGTCGATAATGTATTGACCTTTTGATAGAGAAATACTGAGATAATCGAAACGGCAATGATCAGTAAAAGAAGGATCTTGTTGGCCATGTATGAAGTATATCATCGGGCTTCCCGCTTTTGTTTGCGCGTATCTCTTGACAAGGTAAACGTTAGTTTACTACAATTGACCTATGGAGGAAGAAGTAAGTGTCATAACAATCTATAATGCTCAAAAGAAAACTACTCTTCCCCACAGCCTAGAATGGCATGGTCGCCGCTATAAGATTACCAAACTCGGCTATTACCATGCCGTGCGACATGGACGAACCGTCTACCACCATTATCATGTCACCGACGGCAATCTCGACTTCTCTCTTGAATGTAACGGTGATAATTTACACTGGCGTCTCAAGGAGGTAATCGATGTTTCAGCTCTCTAGTTTCAATACTGCTGCCCCTTCTATCATGCATATTGACCTTAACTCCTGTTTTGCAACTGCCGAACAACAGGCCCACCCGCATCTGAGGGGAAGACCCGTTGCTGTTGCCGCTTACAAAACGTCGCGCGGATTTATCCTTTCTAACTCAATTGAAGCAAAGCGCGCCGGAGTAAAGATGCTCATGAGAGTCTATGAAGCAAAAAAAATTTGTCCTTCGCTCATCGTCCGCACTCCCGATACAGCGCTCATCCGTGACATTCATCTAAAATTCCGGAGAATTTTTGAGACGTATTCCGATAGGGTTATCCCGAAGTCTATCGACGAAGCGATTCTCGATTTTAGTAATATCGATACTCAAGAGCTTTTTGGCAAAGATTTGGCAGGGATAGCTCGTGAGATAAAACAAAGAATGCGAGATGAGATTGGTGAATGGATCAGTTGCAGTGTGGGTATCTCTACCAACCGTTTCCTGGCTAAAACCGGTGCTTCGCTTACTAAACCCGACGGACTTGAGGTTATTACCTATAAAAATGTACGGAGTGTATTTTCCCGATTGAGTCTCATAGACATTTACGGCATCAATGTCCGTTATGAGGCACGCCTCAAAAGATGGGGCATCTTTACCGGTCTGCAGTTTTTTGAGGCGCCTCTCGACCTTCTTCGCAAACAGGTGTTCAAAAGTATCTTGGGGTATTACTGGTACCGGTGGTTTCGCGGATGGGAAGAAGGGACGCTTGATACTGAAGTGCGAAAAACCTACGGCCAACAATACGCCATAGGAAAAGCTACCGCGGATGAGGCAGAACTTGGATGTATCCTTATGAAGCTTTGCGAAAAGATGGGGCGGCGCCTGAGAAGAGCGGGGTTTACAGCACGCGGCATTCATGTTTCGGCGATGTTCCGCGACGGCACCTACTGGCATATGGGCAGACAGACTCCTCATGATCTTTACACAACGCTGGAACTCTATAATGCGGCTCAAACAATTTTTAAGCAAAGACAAAAAAATGAGATCGTTACGAAAATATCGGTCCATTGTTTTAATCTCTCCAAGGATATTCGCGATCAAATAGGACTTTTTGAAATGAGAGAGGATATTCTCAAAAAAAGGATGCGAAAAGTGTCCGACGTTCTTGATGTATTAAATGACAAATATGGAGAGTTTACAGTCAGTTCGGCAAAAATGATGGACATGAATGATACCGTGGTCGATCGGATCGCATTCGGTAATGTTAGGGAGATAGAAAGAATGCTCAACGGATCGTGATTTATCTCACTGTATTTTCTGCAGCGTATATTAATATAATGATATGCTCCAAAAAAAGGAGGTGAAATAAATGACGGGATACGTGACTAATATTGAAGAGAAAACTTTAGCGAATATATTTTTCAGACAGGTTCTATATACCGGACAACATCTCCAAGTGGTGCTCATGTCCATTCCTCCAAAAGGAGAAATCGGTATGGAAGTACATGACATAGTAGATCAGTTCCTGAGAATCGAAAAAGGAAGCGGGATGGTAATCATGAATGGCGAGGAACGCAGGATCGGAGACGGCGATGTCATCGTCGTACCGGCAACAACAGAGCACAATATCATCAATCTGTCAGAGACTGAAGACTTGAAGCTCTATACCGTATACGCCCCTCCTCATCATAAGGACGGCACTATACACAAAACCAAAGTAGAGGCGGATGCTGACAAGGAAGACCACTTATAAGCTGGCATACCGGGTGGTAGCTTCCTAATTTTTGCTAAAACTTCAAAGTGGATGAAGGCGTTTTTACGCCTATTTTTGGTAAAATATGCTTATCTTGGGAGATCGTCTAATGGTAGGACAACAGACTTTGGATCTGTTTATCATGGTTCGAATCCATGTCTCCCAGCCAATCTTTGCTTTCTTGATACTTTACTACTGCTTCGAATATAGTTTTGAACCTAAATTTGACTTTTTTGTCTTGTAAAAAGAGGTTCGAAAATACAAAACTCAATAGGTACCTCTTTTCGTCTGGTTTCCGAACCTGATAAATTTCAGAAGCTCTATTAGCGACATCTAATACTAAACAACCGAAGTCAACGTATCTATCATCCGCTACTCTATGTCTCTTAATTTCTGCTTCAAGATCAGATCTGTTATTAAGCAATTGCTCTCTTTTCCTATGGTAAGTTAATTCATCTATTGTCCCATCTAATTTATCATCATAAACTTTATCAAGTTTCTGAGTAATTTGATCAAGATTATTATTCAAAGAAATTATCGCTTTATTTCTAAATACTATTTCGACTTGATGGCTTTCTTTTAATTTATTTTTTAACCATTCTGTTGTATGCGCTCCTAGGGATATCGTTTTCAATAAAGAGATTATTTGTTTATCAATTTCTTCCTCTCTAACACAACCTTTTTGAGAACAGGGTTTATGATGAGTGCAGTGGTAGTATACCCATCTGTGAATTTTACCATTTCCTTTATTTGTTTTCGTTTTTTCGTCAGCTGTAATTTTACAACCGCATTCTCCACACTGAAATGATCCTCTGTAAGTCAGATCGTGTTTAGCGTATACAGGGATTACTTCACCATTTTTTGTGCGATTTAGCATTTCCTGAACCTTATCAAATAACTGCTTATCAAGCAAAGGGGTATGTTTACCTTGATACAAGTGGCCATTCCATCGCATCATTCCGTAATAGATCGGATTTGTCAAAATTATATGATAGTTACTTTTAGTTAAAGGTTTTCCCTTTTGCGATCTAAAACCTTGTTTATCCATTTCTTTCTTGAGGGATCTTAAGGAATGGGAGCCAGAAGCATATAACTCATATGCTTTCACAACATATGTAGACCTAGGCTCATCCATTACTAAAAGTTTTTCTACTTTTTTATACCCTGTTGGAGAAGCGCCTCCTGGCCATTTACCTTCTTCAAGCATACCTCTTTGGCCTTTTTTTACTTCGTCGGAAAGATTATCAATATAATGTTTTGCTAACATAGCTTTTATATCGAAATTAAACTTTGCACTTGAGTTAGACTCTTTACTTAGAGTGAAACAATCTCTAGTAAAAACAAATCTAATATCATAATTATTGATTAATTCGTAAGTTAAAACAATATCTTTCAGATTTCGAGTTAATCTATCTGGCTTCTCTATATATACATATTTAATGTTACTGTGCTTTTTAAGATAACTTACAGCTTCGTAAAAATCGTCTCTTTTTTCATTTGCCTTAGCGGATTCAATAATCTTAAATTCTTTAACAACGTT
>CAYPZT010000043.1:0-1429 GCA_964415435.1 uncultured Gammaproteobacteria bacterium | reverse complement strand
TAGAGCAGCTTCTTTATTCGCTTTTGTTTGTTGAGGGAGGGAATAACCATCGTCTTGACGTTGAGAACTAATTCTATTTATCGTAATTGCTTCTTCCATTATTTTAATTGTGTTTGATAGTTTTTCCATATTCAATATAGTTACCAGGACTACTTTCGAACCATTTTATTTTTTTCTTTGTCCTGCTTATCGAAGTTAATTAAGCTTTCAAAGAATTGAAGCAAATTATATGCTGCTTCATATAACTGCTTCCCCCTCAATTTAATGCCATAATCCTTAAATAGCGCCTCCTGAAATGCTTTTAAATCAGTTTCTGTGAGGTTCTTCATAGTGAAACCTCCTTGCTGGACAAAAACTCTGCAGTACTCTTAACAAGAAAATCCTTAAACTTATCAGAAACGAAATAGTCTGTGGCTATAGTCCCTGAATGAGAAACTTTTTCCACCACATTTAAATTAAATAGCTCATCCAAAAGTCTCCTTGAGGTTTTTACCGATTTATCTAATAAATCAGATAATTCTTTTGCTGTTGTTAAGCCTTGTTTCTTTATTAATATCTGAAGAGCTTGTGCTCTATCAGCTGGCATAGAGCAGAGAGCAATGTCTTTAATTACTTCTAACTGTTCAACTCCTACTGTGCTTTTCTCTTCAACAAAAGCAAGAAATTTTGCGAGATTTATTAATTGTTGGAGAGCTCTCCACGGCTGCTCAATTTGAATATCTAAAACTTCGTAATAGCTTCTCCTTCCTCATTTTTGAACGAAGACGTTTGCATTCGAACTATACCTCTACAATTTGCAACAAGCTCTGAAGCTAACTTTAAATATGCTTTTGCATTACCTGATAAAGAAGTAAGGTTAAAAGGTTTATCTGCAAGCTGTTTCAAATAAGAAGAGACATATAGTCTTGCCTCTTTTTCTAAGATGGATCTATCTTCATTCGAGAAAATAGATTCAAAACTTTGTTCTTTTCTTTCTTCTGATAAATCAGGCAATATATAACAGAGAAAACGAGGACCAACCATGTTCATGTAATGAGTGTGTTTATTGAGAGTTGCTGGAGTAATACAGCCAATTTGAGAGAATTCTGTTTTATGTTCTATTAAACCTCTACGAGAACTAAATTTGGAGAATTCTTTATCGTAAATTCCAACCAAATCTCCTAAGATTTTTTTAGTTATTTTCTCATCATGAGAGAATATAGAAGTCCAATCTTTTACTATCAAACACTTCTTATCTAAAAAATCTAGCAAGTCGTAAATTTTTCTTCCTTTTTCTTCTCTTTCTCCAGAGATAAAAGCATTTTGGGTAAGACTGTCTATAAAGTAAGTATTTGGAGCATTTCTTAATAAACGTACTCCTTCGGTTTTTCCAGAGGATGGAACCCCAACAAGTAATAGCCATAGCATTGGATTACTGCCAAAATGACCT
>CAYPZT010000042.1:0-6969 GCA_964415435.1 uncultured Gammaproteobacteria bacterium | reverse complement strand
ACTTGCATACCTTAGGCACGCCGCCAACATTCATCCTGAGCCAGGATCAAACTCT
Source organism: uncultured Gammaproteobacteria bacterium (assembly GCA_964415435.1). Lineage (GTDB taxonomy): Bacteria > Patescibacteriota > Microgenomatia > UBA1406 > GWC2-37-13 > CAYPZT01. The sequence continues at coordinate 6,914 of CAYPZT010000042.1, read as the reverse complement.
TAAAAAAAATTCCAGGTACCATACGGTACCTGGTTTCACCGGGTACAAACCGTACTCGATGTTAGAATCGGGTACCGAATGGTACTCGACCTAACCCGTTTACTGAACTGAATTGTTAAAGAGCAAAAGAAGAAGAGTTACTATTGTAGTCAATGAGTTCTATAAAGTCAACACGAATTCTACGATAGAAACAGAAATAGAATCAGAAGCACTGTAATGATGACATGTTAAAACTAAATTGTTTCTGTTTCTATATTTATATATTCGGATTCGACAGTCGTCTCACATCTTCTTCAACACGCGCAATCTTTAAAAGTCCGTGAATACTTGTAGTTGCAGGTTGCTGTGGAGCAAGGCACGTCATTTTAAGCTCTTGTGAGAAGTATTCGTCGAGGCCAGGGGTAAGCGCAAGACCACCTGTCAGATATATGCCTCTGTCAAAGAGTTCGTCAACGACCTCCGGAGGTGACATTTCAATAAGCTCCTTTACGGCGTCCACGATCTGGATAAAATTATTGATAAGCGCTTCCTTTATATCGTACGACTTAATTTTCACAGATTTCGGAAGGCCATTTTCAAGAGATTTGCCTCGCACAAGAAGTGTTTTGTTGTCATCCTTAAAATTAAGCAAGTTAATCTTCAGCTCGTCGCACGTGGTTTCGCCGAGTATTATTCCGTATTTCAAATATGCATAGTTGGCTATGAGATGATTCATCTGATCGCCTGCATTCCTCAGTGTTTTTTCCATAACAATTCCTCCACCGCTTATGATCGCAAGTTCGATAAGTCCAGCACCCAGGTTAACGATAAGGTGTGGATGGTGGGAGTATATATTTATACCGCAGCCTGCTGCTGATGCGAGAGGGGTATCTATGAGATGTGTTGCGCTGAAACCAAGCTTCGAGAAAACTTCTTCCAAAGCTTTCTGCTCTATCTCTGTTGCAATATGCGGTACGGAAACAATGGCACGCAGAGTAGGTTTGAGAAAATGATATCGCTCCAGGTATGGATAAATGGCCTTTTGAATATACTTTCTCATAAGTGCCACCTCTCCATCAAAATCGGAGATGACACCATTGACAACCGGACGCACGATCTTCACAAACTCTGGAGTCTTCCCCAAAATGGTTCGTGCCTCTGTTCCAAAAAATATATACTCATCCGATTTAATGTTTTGTCCGATATAAGTCGGTTCTTCAAGTACAATACCCTTGCCCACTATGGCAAGCCGAGTATGTGCAGTTCCTATATCGGCACAGATATCCATACTGTGGATGAGAGGCAATTTGATTTTCCTTGCTTTTTCTATAAAATTAACCATATGATTCGGAAACTGTTGAAGCTCGTTTATGCCCTCCTATTTTTTGTGACGCCTCTTATAGTTGTTCCGGTAACCTCCGAGCTTTTCGAATTCAACAAGATTATCGTGATATATACAGTCGCTGCTACAGTATTCTTGCTTTGGTCAATAGAGTCGCTTCGCGCCGGAAAAATCGTGTTCAGACGGACATTCCTGGACATACCAATCGGGCTCTTTCTCCTGTCTCAAATAGTATCCACTATTTTTTCGATTGACATACACACCTCGGTGTTTGGTTATTACGGGCGATTCAATGGCGGCTTACTATCAATTATAGCGTATATATTGTTGTACTTTGGATTTGTATCCCATTTTTCCTTTTCGGACGTCAAGTTTTTTCTAAAGGTCTCTGTACTTTCCTCGCTTATCGTTATGCTTCTTGGGCTACCCGGTAAGTTTGGACATGATACGCTTTGCCTTGTCTTTACGCAGAAATTTGACAATACGTGCTGGACGAATCAATTTAGGCCTGCAGAGCGTATGTTCTCTACCTTGGGTCAGCCCAATTGGCTTGGCGCTTATCTGGCGGTACATTTTTTCATAGGACTTTACTTCGTCTTTTCTAGTACTGTTGGCCGGCAGATAAAAGGATTAACATGGAGAGCCTATATAAAACAGGATCTTTTAGCACAGATTCTACCGATGGTATATGTGGTTTTGACCTTTGTCTGCATCCTCTTTACAAGATCCCGCTCCGCGTACGGGGGTGTGGCCGCTGGCCTGGTAATCGCAGGCATATATATATTAATTGTAGTGCGCAAGTGGGTTGCCATCAGGAAACCCGTAATTCTTTTGATAATTCTTGGGATCGTGGCTCTCATCATTGCAAAGACTGGAATTGGCCCGATCGATACACTTCTTCGCCCGCCAGTATCAAAACAGCAAGTGTCTCAATCTACAACAACCGTTCCTGTACCGATGGAGTTTGGCGGTGTGACCGAATCTTTTGATATACGTAAAATTGTTTGGAAGGGTGCGATCGAACTTGCAAAAAAATATCCAGTACTGGGCACAGGACCGGAAACATTCGCTTATGCATACTACTTTGTGCGTCCTGCGGAGCACAATCTTACCTCAGAGTGGGACTTCTTGTATAACAAGGCACACAACGAGTACCTTAATTATCTAGCCACAACCGGCGTAGTAGGGCTGCTCGCATATCTAGCTCTCATAGGCGTGGTTAGTTTCTACGTACTGCGTAAACTACTGACATTTTATAAAAAAGACTCGCTTATTTCCCAGGAAGCACTTCTTCTCATCACTCTCTATTCAGGGTATGTCACAATTCTAGTGACAAACTTTACTGGCTTTTCAACGACAACTATCCAGGTCCTCTTTTACCTATTGCCGGCAATGATGATACTCATTGGTGAAAAAAAGAGCATGATAGTTGAAAATGTTCCTTTAAATGGCAAAAGGAAACTTGGAATAGTTTTTGCGATCGGTCTATTTTTAACTGCTATATTCGGACTGGTGAGATACGTTTCTGCAGATATCCTATACGCAGAGTCAGACGTATATGTCCGTTCACAGGACTATCAGTCTGCTGCACAGCTTTTGAGCACTGCGATACAGTTGAAAGATGAGCATGTATATGAAGATAAACTAGCAACTATTCTGGCACAGCTTGCTTACCTTGCAGCATATCAAAAGGAGTCTGATGTTGCAGCGAATCTTACCGATCTGTCGGTATACTATATGGACCACAGCTTAAGATCTTCTCCAAAAAACGTAGTTTACCTTAAAAATAGGGCCAAAAACTATTATTTCCTATATCAGATAAGCTTTAACCCAGAGTACCTGAGAAAAGGCATAGATGCTCTTAACGAATCTGCTCTTCTTTATCCTACTGATCCGAAAATTCCTTATAGCCAGGCCCTTTTTTATTCGCTGCTTGAGGATGAGACGGAAGATGAAAAGAAAAGAATGTTGCTGCAGCAGATGTCGCTTGATGCCATCAATAAGTCCATACAATTAAAGAAGAACTATATTGATGCATATCTGCTGAAGGGGCAGCTTCTTAGAAAAAAAGGAGATATTAAAAAAGCTCTAGTCACGTTACAGCAGGTTCTTGATACGATTGATCCAAATAACGCCGAAGTAAAAAGCCAAATAGAAGAACTCAAATCGCAATAAAGGAGGTCTTGCTTATGGAGGTGCGGTAACTCCCGAACTCGTGACTGCAAATCTACCTTTCTGTGTTGGACAACATCCGATACTGCATCCTGAGTAGCCATTCGTTGTCTGATTTGTTCCCGGTCCGTTATCATCTCTATTCTCAAGAGGAGAATATATGATAAAACCGGTTCCCAATGCGTCCACATCATACTGACAGTTCCATAATGGATCCTTGGGGACTTTTACCATGTATATCTTTGTCGCACAGCCATTTGGATGACAGAACTGATCACCCGTTGTACCGCCGTAAAACTGAGGCTCATTATTAGCATAAACACCGTTATCGGCATAATAAAGTTCGTTTGCACGCTTCATTTGTTCGAGATCTGCTTTTCTCCGCGCATCACGACCCTTCTTAAGAGAGGTCAGGAAGTTGCCAGTTATCAATGCCGAGAGTACACCCAAGATCATAATCACTACAAGAAGTTCAAGTAAAGTAAAACCCTTATTATGGTATGAAGTATTCACTTGAGCGGAAGAATATAATACTTATCTTTACTGGACGCACCAGTAGCAATCTGGGCCACCTGGGCAGTTTACCGCGTCCTCTACACCCGTGTCATCATATTTGGTGTTAGGATCGTTGATGAACGATTTCGCTGTAGGCTTGAAACACACTGTTACTGTAGCATTTGTGTTCGAACCGCTTATGTATATTTTCTGTAATTGCGCACCCGCAAGCTCACTGAAATTTGACTTTAGCTCGCCGGTATCAACAATGTTCTGGATTACATTTGTAAGGCCAGAGGCCACCTCACCCGTAAAATCCTCACTTGGTACATCCACCGGTGTGCATGTTACTGTGTCAGACGGATCACACCAAGGCATTTGATTCTTGATTGCATAGTATCTTATCGTCGATCCATGAATTTCCGAAACCGTATTTCTTACACCTGTATCGGTTCCCTTTTTAAGCTGCTCAAACGGATCAAGTGCTGCAAGAAGACCAACGGCTAATGCGCCAAGAAGTGCAATAACGATAAGCAGTTCAATGAGTGTAAAACCTTTCTTGAAGTTGATATTTTTCATATGTAATTTCAATATAGTGACACAGTTTTTATTTGTCAAGGGGTATTTTGAACTAGCTAAAAGAATTGGTTAAGTTGTAAATCGGGGTGATTACAGATATGACTAAAAATCCTACTCCAAGGCCCAAAACAACAAGTATCAAAGGCTCGATAAGAGTCGTCAGAGCTTTAATCGCAAGAGCGGACTCCATTTCAAAATAAGTAGAAACACGAAGCAATGTTTCATCTAGGTGCCCGGTCTGTTCGCCTACAGTTGTCATCTGTACGAGAAGGGGTGGAAATATTTGTTCCTTGGTCATAGCTGCACCCAGTGATGATCCCTTTTCCACCTGCGTATAAATATCTTTAAATGCTGCTTGATAGATGGCATTATCTGTAGTTTCAATGACGATACTTAGTCCATCCAGTATGGAAACGCCTGAATTGATGAGAATAGAAAGAGTGCGCGTGGAATCAACAAGCGCCGAAATTCGAACGACGTTCTTAATGATGGGCAACCTAAGGAGTAAAGTATCAAACATATACTTCCCCGCTTTCGTCCTGAGGTACTGACGGAACACGCCCACGCCCACGAATGTAAGTGCTACGATAATAGGCCAGAACCGGGCTGAAAAGGAAGAAACAACTATAAGTATCTGTGTTGTGATAGGAAGCTCGATGTTAAAATCCTTATACAGATCAAGAAGTTTTGGTACAACGAAGGTGATCATGATGAACATGACAGCGATCATGCCAATAATCACGATTACCGGATAAATAAGTGCGCCTTTCATCTTACCCCTGAACTCTCGCTGTTTTTCCAGATTCTCCGATAGCTTAAGAAGAATATCGCTGAGCTTGCCTGATGCCTCACCTGATTTCACAAGTGCGATATAAAGATTTGAAAAGTGCTGCGGATATTTTTTCAAAGCTGTCGAGAAGCTGTTTCCTCCCTTGACTTCCTTATCTATATCCTCAATGATCTTTAGGAGAGAAGGTTTAGTCACCTGCTTTTTAAGGATGTCCAGACAGTCAATGAGCGTCAGTCCGGCATTCAGCATTATCGCTATCTGCCGAGTGAAATCGACAATATCGTTAAATCCTACCCGATCAAAGAATGAACCGAACAACTGATTGGTCGTGGATATAACTGGCTTAACTGAGATAGGAAATAAGCCGGATTCTTTCAAAAACTGGAGGACCGCCTGCTCATTTTCCGCTTCTATGTGTTTTTCGACAACCTTGTTTCCTTGAAGAGCGCGATAGGAAAATAACATGGTTATTTCAAAAATTTCTTAATCTCGTTCGGTCGAAGAGCATAAGAAAAGGCAACCTCCTGCGAGATGAGTCCTTTTTGCTGAAGACTAATAAGATATTTTTCAAAAAGAAATTGCCCGTCGCTTTCGCCTGTCTCAAGAATGTTATCTAGCATATGGATACGCCCATCGCGAATTACCGATGCAACAGACGGTGTGTTGAAGAGCATTTCGACCGCAGGAACGCGTTTCGTGTGGTCAATATTAGGAATAAGCCTTTGGGCTACTACAGCCTTTAATACAGAAGCAAGTTGGATGCGGATCTGGTTCTGCTGGGCTGCCGGAAAAACGTCGATGATACGGTTAATAGTATCCGACGTCGAACCGGTGTGAAGTGTAGAAAAAACCAGATGTCCTGTTTCCGCAATGGTGAGGGCCGACTGGATAGTCTCATGATCTCTCATTTCTCCAATAAGGACGACATCCGGATCTTCACGCAAAATCGAGCGGAGGGCAACATTCCATGAATGTGTATCCTGGTGGAGTTCTCTTTGAGAAACGATCGATTTGCCGCTGGGATAAACAAACTCAATAGGATCTTCGATTGTTACAAGATGTTTCGCGTATTTATTATTGATTTCATTGAGAACTGCGGCAAGCGTTGATGATTTTCCCTCACCCGTCGGTCCTGTGATGAGTACTAAACCCTGACGATACTCGGAAAAGCTGTGAAATACAGAGGGAAGCATAAGTTCTTCCACGGTTTTTATTTTATTACCTATTAGTCTAAAGGCTCCTGCGAGTTTTCCTTTGGAGTAGTAAACATTTGCACGAAAGCGATTACCCTTGTACTCGTATCCAAAATCTATCTCCTTATTTGCAAGAAGGTTCTCTTTCTGTTCATTCGTCAAAATTCCGAGAAGTAGATTCTTAGAGACCTCCTCGGTGAGAAGTTCCATCGTTCTCAGTTGTGTGAGTTCGCTATTGACGCGGATTGCAGGATAGAAGTCAGGGACCAGATGAAGGTCTGAAGCCTGTCTTTCAATGCTGAGATCAAACAGCTGGTTTATATCCATAGTCTTAAATATACATGAAATAATTATGATGTTTCTT
>CAYPZT010000041.1:0-7224 GCA_964415435.1 uncultured Gammaproteobacteria bacterium | reverse complement strand
CCCTGAGACAGGTGAGCCACTCGATGTTGCTACATTTATTCGCAGAGCAGGCTAACATACAGCAGCCTTTTTTAGAAGAGCGTTCCTATAAGATGGGGAATATCGCTAAATTTTGATGTCCAGGGAGTATCATCATCAGGTTTTGTCTTGGAGTATATAATTATCTTCATTCCTGCCGCCTCAGCGGCGAGTTGATCCGTTTTAGCGTCTCCGACATAGACACACTCTTCAGGTTTAAGATTCAACCTCGTTGCGGCAAGAAGAAGCGGTTCAGGGTCAGGCTTATGCTTTTCCGTATCTTCGTAGTAAACACCGACCTTGAAATATTTTTCAAAAGGGCTCAGTATTGGAACTCCAAACACTCTGCCTCGCATCCGGCTTGTGACAACTGCCAGTACATATTTTCCGTGAAGTGTTTCTATAGTTTTTTTCAAACCTTTTGGTGTTTTAAGGAGGTCATGACGATAAACAGTTTTTGCACGATTAACAGCCCAATCAAAAGCTTTTTGTATTTCTTCGACGGACCTGCCTTTCATAAGGCGTTTGAGATTATCGCGAAGTGAAAGATGGAATATTTTTGAGTATTCCTCGCGAGAAATTTCACGAACACCAATATGATGAAGGAGCCCGGTGTAATGAATAAAATTTGCCTCAAAGGAGTTGATGAGTACACCATCACAATCGAAGAGGACCGCTTTTATCATGTGTTCAATAATACACTAATTGAAGTTATGCGCGTCGTCCGTGGCCATAGCTTATATGGTTTTCTCCACCAAATCTCTTAGGATCAAGTCCTTTTTCTTGTAAAATATCGTCAAGTTTCTGAGCAAGTCTAATGTCATGATCCTCTTCGGAAGGTATGTTTGAAGGCCTATTAAGATTCAAAGGTTGCTCAAGAGGGGGTAGAAGGACAGGTCGATAGATAATATTCCCGTTCTCATCAGCTCCTGCAATCTGCATTACGCATTCCATCTCCTCACCCAATCGATTTACAAATCTTCCCCCCGGAGGCAGGATGACACGTGACTTTCCCCTTCTTATCTCGGTTTGTTCGTCTATACCTGGGAAATCATTAGTTTTATCCAAGTGCACACTGCAGGATTTGGTAGGGTCTGTATCAGTGATTCCGAGATAAATGGCATAAGGATCAGGTGTGGGTTGTGATTGTGATATATCTGGACGAGGAGTTGGTCTTTGGGCGCCACCTCTTGGGGTAACAGGAACCATGAGTGGAGCGACTGGTCTTCGGGCTTCCAAACTGTTTTTCGCTGAACCCTCGCCCGCCATAAAGCCAAAGAAATAAGCAGTCAGTCCGAATGCTACCAGGCCTCCACCAATAATGCTTACTGTCTTTCTGTTCATAATACGTATCTAATAAGTAGTAATATACTACTATAAGATTAAAAATGCAAATGAGGCAGTTTGAGACGGACAGTCACTAGACCTTAGTGAGGATGTAGTTGAACGGTCCCTGAATTTCGTTCTTATCATTGTCGAGCATTTTGAGTTCAGTATCACTTACCTTAAGGTAATACTGAACCTCCGCAGGATTATCCGGATTCAGTTCGTACACCACCGCATCTGCATCTGTTGGTGTTCCTCGGACCGTAGTCCATTCTCCAGTCGAAGTCAGAGGGTCTCCTTTACCGACATAGGTCTCGGTCAGGGTATAAGTTCCTTCGGCAGTCGCCGCATCTTTTTGAGTGAGGGTAAGTTCGGTTTCAAGAGCGCTACAATCGGCACACGGCAAATCCCCCTTGAACGTTCCCAAGGCTGTACCCGTACTCTCCTCAACTTGAGGAGACACCATCGCGGCGTCTTCTGAAATAGAAGTGGTTTTTTTCTGAGAAACGAGCATGTAACCTCCAAGAAGAAGCAGGACCGCAACAAGAATGAGCATGTATCTGTTCATATCTATACTGTATGACATATTGCCTGTAAAAGCAACCAGAATTTCTTACAAAAGTGTGAAACTTTTTAGGGCGCATCTTCATAATGTGTCTTGGGGACAGGGCCCCGCAGTTCTATTATCAATTTTGAAACAAGATCCTATGATAAAACGACTGAAGAAAGGTATAGAGCTCCAGTATTGTATGGTGAAAAAATTCTCCACGATGTTTGAGGCGCGTCTTGCGCAAGAAGCGTTGAATGCCTATCATGTAAAAACATTCATAGTGCATACATACAAGCGGGCCCAGATGCGGGTTCAGGAGAGCGTTGAGGAGATACAGCTCATGGTGATGCCCCAGGATTATCAATTTGCATACGGAGTGCTGTATAGCACTGCATAAATGGTATGATGCAAGGACAGCGTGCATACATGCAAAGGAATATGTTTTCCCAACAGGGTACGGTAATAAACGTACTCCATCTGTCATTCATTTTTTTAGCCCTGTTTATTCTCATCCTTATTGCCGTCCTGCTTTGGAAAAAGATACAGGCGATGGACTGGGAAATGGAAGACAGGGAGTGGGAACGGGAGAGTCGTCGAGGTGGACGCGTGGACTATGAAAGAACACGTGTGCGGGGGAGAAGATGAGGTATAATGAAACAGGAAATTATTTGTTGTTTGGTACACGTCACTGCCGGGCTTGACCTGGTGGGAAGACGTTCTAATTTGGGAACACGGTGTAAATCCGTGACTGTGCCGCAGCGGTAACCCTGAGCTTGTCGAAGGGAAGTCCGAAGACCGACCAAACGTCCGCCAGCCGGCGGACTTCCCCGAAGCAGGGTATCCGATGGACGCAACACGTCTCGCCAGTACATCAACACAGGAACTTCAACTCACCGAGGGCAAAAAAGGTGAGTCGATCTTCAATTTTTATTCTATCCCAAACGAAGTGTCCTTTCTAAAAAAAGTCAAAGGAATATCGTCTGAAGACGAGCGGTTTTATCTGCGTGAAAACGTTCTCAGATTTTTCGGCGAATTTGTGGGGAAAGTTCCTTACACGAAAATATCATACAAGGTTAAGAATGGGGACCTTTTTTTTGCCGATATGCAGGTAATGAGAACGTATAAAGAAACCGCGGAAATGACCGAGCGGGGAAGTCGCGAATGGGCGGAGTATGAAGGAATGGATAAAGTCAGAAAAGGTCTTGCATATGATGAGATTAGTTCTGCGTTTATGATTTCACCTTCTAAGATAGCCGACTACGGTCTCGGATTCTATTTTAAAAAGCGGGGCGACACCATCGACGAATACATTCTTCGCTACAAAGAAGGTCTCGGAATGACGAGTGTCAGCTCTCGCATCCAGACCGGTATTACGAAGAAGCCAACTTTTTATACAAGCGCAAATGAATTTATCGCAAACCCTCTTTTTTTCTCTACGGATACGTCTTGGGCACAGATACTCAACCTGCCTGAGGTGGGGATAGATATGGCCAGCATCGAGAAATCTCAGCTTTTTGAAAAAAGGATAGAACAAGAGCTGGGAGGATGGATCGACGAATATGCGAACGAGGTAAGAAGATTAGCCCTCTATGATTCTGACTCACCTGCTTATAAGGAAAAGGAAGAAAGCGTGAAGATATTATTTGTCGCCCTTTTTAACATGGCTCAGGCAATCAAGGACGACATAGACAAGCCAGGGACATCTGTACCCTCAGTCTTTTATGACGGGGACCCTGAAGCTATTCGCTATTTCTATAATCGTGAAGAAGAACCCCTCATAACAGGAGGAGGCAGTTGTGCTGTGACTACGCGCAGTAACGGAAGACATGGATTTTTATCTTCCCATGATATCCACTCACTCATGAAAGATGGAAAGACTGCAGAGAGCGAGTTTACTGGGGAAAAAGCTAAAGATGATCCCAATCTATGCCGTTGCCATGCGAGTTCGGAACCACATTTTCATTGTCCCGGCGCGAATGAGACCTGCAGACATGCTATTGATGTTGGAAAAGGAATTACCAAATGTCCGAGCTGCGGAGAGGGAGCACGGTGCTGACAATCGTATTTGTTAGAATGAAGATATGGTAGGCAACTTCACTCCACTTGATGTTTCAGCATATGACACGCAGCAAAGGGCGGCGTATGTGCATTCTTCTAAGGAAGCAGAACCTATTTTGAGCAAGAGAAGCGAGGTTAGTCATTTAGACGAAGCAGTAGAACACGAGGTTCCAGAGGAAGTAAAACCGTTCCTTAACGTAAGACGTGAATCTATCAAACTGCCCCCTGACCTTGAAACTCTTGGAATACAGTCAAGCCAGACACCTGCCATCCCAGCCTATCAGAAAGTAATTTTACCCCTCCCAGACGAGAAAATTATTTCAGGACTGCACGCACCAATAACTTCATCCCTCAGGTGGCTTGCGACACTCGCTATGTACATGCTTTTGCAGGCTCATCTGACGCTTCGTATAGTCGGGGGGAAGGCTGTAAGGGTTGCGCGGCGAGGATGAGAGTCAGGCAGTTTTTGCCTTCTCGAGTTCGGCTAGGAACCCTTCCTTACCCATCGCGCCGACAAACTGCGAAACCACTTTACCGTCTTTAAAGATGACAAAGGTGGGAATTGAAAAAACGGAGTACTGTCCAGCTAAATCCTGATTTTTATCCACATCAATTTCAACAAAGGAAACATCCTTCATCTCCTCCGATATCTCATGAATGATAGGCGAGGTCACTTTACAAGGTCCGCACCACTCAGCAAAAAAATCTACAAAGACGAGACCTTTTTTATCGAGAACGTCTGCCTGAAAGCTTGCTGATGATGAAGTTGTAACTGGCATAGGGTTCTATAGTAATACTTGAGAGAAAATATGTCAAGTAATTTTTTCGGTTACTTTATTTTTTTTCGATATTGAAGAAGGCAAACTGATACTGGGGGATTTTAAGAAATCCTGGTGCCCTCAAGTTAAATCCTTTCTTAAATTCGGCTCCAGACATAGAAACCCCATTGACTGTAACAGAATTTGTTGTTCCCTCTCCTTGACTCACAGACACACTCGTTGCTGAGGAAATCCCCCCATATTTACTTGCGATATTCCTGAGCTCTTCATGGCTATAGGGATTTCCTCCCCAACACGAGGTCGTAACGGGCGTGATCCTGCTTGCCTCATCGGTCGTGCCTTTAGACAAAACTAGAGCGGCATTTACAATATCGGCCATGTCTTCCGGACTAAGCCAAGGATCGGACCGCCCACACTTGTCGCTATTGACGCTGTAGCCCTCCGTGTACCATGCTTTGTATAGCCAGGGTGAACCGCCGATTTTTTCATAAGCTTTATCGATAAAATTGCCGCCTCCTCCTCCGTCAGTCGTGTCCCATCCGGAAGTGGTAATATAGCCGCCATGAGTAGACGCATAATAGGTGACGACATCCTCAAGAATCTGTCCTCTAGTAGCACTTACCGCGTCCTTCCATGCTTGGGGAGGATCATCTGCTTTGGAACTCGAGAAGACCTGGCACGCCTCATTGGTACAAATCTCTCGACCATCGACTTTATAACGATATGCGTAAGTACGGGCAGCGACAGCCTGAGCCTTTAACGCCTCCGGGTGCCAGCTAGACGGCATTTCCGCTATGCCCAGAAGATATCGATCCTCAAAGTTCATTGACCCATACCCAGACACATTAATATCACCTCCTGTATCTTTGGAAACAGTATCTTTTCCGTAGTATGCCTGAAGTATTTCGTGATAATTTTTTCCGCTTTCCGCTCTTCCCCGCGCTCCATATTGACTCATGCCTTTACGATGTGTATGTCCACCAAACGAAAAAACGGCGAAATATCCGCCAGGCGCAGATTCCCGAAATCCCTTTATCGAAGCATTATAGTCGTCCGCAAGCTCGCTGTCACCAATATTGACAGTAAAACTTCCACTTCTAGAATTAAGAATCTGCTGTTGTTTTGCTGACAGTTCCGCAATTTTTTGCTGAAGTTCTCCCTGCGCGCTTCTTGCCTTTGCCACCTCGCCTGCTAGAAATTCTGACTGTTTAGCAACATCCTGTTTGATGACGTCAAGCTGCCTTTTTTCATTCGTAAGGCTAGTCTTCTTTGCCTCAAGATCTTTTATGTATTTGGAGATCGTGAGGACAGCTTTTTTATCCTCTTCAGTCAGGGATTTTTGGTAAAAAAAGTTTTGTAGAGAAGCAGAAAAGTCTTCTTCAACCAAGAGTGTTAAAAGTGAGAGAGAAGACTTATTGACATTCTTGTAGTAAGAGCGAACCCGTTCGTTCAAAAGAGTTCGTTGATATGTCATAACGGTTTCTCCCTCCTGAACTTCTTTCTCCTTTACCGCAATGTCAATCTCAACGGCGGCAATACGATTTTTTATTCCCTGGAGTTTACTGTTAAGATCAATAAGGTTTTTTTCATTTGTTGCATTCGCTTTTGTAATACTGTCCAGTGTAGTTTTTAGCCCTTGGATCTGTTTACCCAGCTCATCCGCCTCGTCCGCTCTACTTGTGGCGAGGGGAGCGAAAAGAAAAAACAAGCATATAAAAAAACACAGGAAATATTTCCTCATATTCTCATTATATGAAAATCAGACCTCCTTTTTCACTCAAACGCACCTTTTTGCTATACTGATGAAGATGAAACGTCTACTCTCATTTTTATTTGTATTAATTGTAGTTTTTGCAACTGCTGGAACGACGGTAGAAGCGCAGGATAGTTATGTGACGTGCGACCTCTGCGGCTTGTGTCAAAAAGCGGGTACCGTCGAATCGATTCCACAATCATGGGAATCATGCAGACAGTGCCTGTATCCCAATCAAACAAGCGATCCGATGTATACGCTTGCTGTAGATCCGGTAACCCACGGTGCGCCTACGCCCATGCCAGGCAGACTATATACAATGCTCGGCTGTGTGCAGACAAATTTGTCTTTTACCAATGACGGAGCGGCAGCAAGCATAGTCAATCTCGTATTGAGTATGATCTTCCGGGTTGCCGGCGGCATCGCGCTCCTATATCTTATCTACGGTGCGTATCTTATTATTACTTCTCAAAGCGATCCAGAAAAACTGAATTACGGGAAACGAACAGTGGCTGCCGCAATTGTTGGCCTCATTTTCAGCCTCTTTTCAGTTTTCATCGTGAATCTTCTTGCTACGGGCGTACTGCAGCTTCCGGGCTTCTCTTCGGGACCAGTTCCTACTCCGTAATTCTTACTCATTTCTTATGGTAAGTAGTGTATCTTAGTTGAAAGTATGATTACTCTTGTTTTGGTGCTTCTTGTGATTTTGGCAGTACTCGGTTATGTGCAGGTTCCGTACC
>CAYPZT010000040.1:0-7490 GCA_964415435.1 uncultured Gammaproteobacteria bacterium | reverse complement strand
ATAATAGATTCAAAAGCCTTAGTTCTTCCACGAACGTCGTCCGATTTAATGGTCAAAAGTTCCTGTAGTGTGTGAGGAACTCGATGCGATTCAAGGGCCCAAACCTCCATCTCTCCAAATCTCTGTCCTCCCATTTGTGACTTTCCGGAAAGAGGCTGTTGGGTGACGAGCGAATACGGTCCAACGGATCGTGCATGGAACTTATCCTCAACCATATGGATGAGTTTGAGGATGTATCCGACGCCAACCATAACCTTTTTCTCATATGGCTGACCCGTGCTTCCATCATAAAGTGTTGTTTTTCCATCAAGCGGCAAACCAAGTTTTTTGAGTTCTCCAGTAATAAGCTGTTCCTTTACCTTTTCGAATACGGGGATTGAGATGTTTGTTTCTGAATGAAGGGCGATGAGTCCCATGAGCGTTTCAAACAGCTGACCCAGATTCATTCTTGAAAGAATAGAGAGCGGGGACAGGATAACGTCTACCGGAGTGCCATCCTCAAGGTATGGCATATCCCACTGGGGAAGAATCTTGGAGATGACTCCTTTGTTTCCATGGCGGCCTGCAAGCTTGTCTCCTACAGATATTTTTCTAAGCTGGGCTGTATTTACAATAATCCTCTTGAGGACACTTGGCTCAAGCTCGTTAGGATCTTTTTTGGAATCAATAACCTCAAGATTTACGACTGTTCCCCGTTTTCCGTAAGGCATGCGAAGCGATGTATCCTTGACGTCTTTGGCTTTTTCTCCGAAGATGGCGCGCAGAAGTCTTTCTTCAGCAGTAAGCTCTTTTTCGCCCTTGGGTGCGACTTTACCAACGAGAATGTCGCCGCCGTGTACATCTGTACCTGTTAAAACAAGACCTTCCTTATCAAGGTTTGAAAGAACTTCCTCTCGAACATTTGGAATATCCCGTGTCAGCTCTTCAGGTCCAAGTTTTGTATCCACGAGATCAGCTATGAACTCCTCCATGGTGATGGAAGAAAGAAGATCTTCACGGATTAGTCTATCGGATATGATGAAGCCGTCTTCATAACCTAAACCGTTAAGAGAGGTGTAGGCGACAACGAGGTTTTGACCAAGGGCCAACTGGCCATTTTCTGTCGATGGCCCATCAACGAGAAGATCGCCCTTTTTCAATTTTTGGCCCGGACCAATCCGAGGTTTTTGATCGAAAGCAACATCCTTATTTGTGCGGACATATCGTTCAAGCTCGTACTCGTATCGTTTCCCACTCTTTCCCTTCACTATTACTTTTTGAGCATCAACATAGTCAACTACACCGTCTTCCTCCGCGTAGACTGTTCGCGCAAGTGAAGCGCTAATCTTTTTCTCCATACCTGTACCGACCATAGGTGCACTTGGCTTTACAAGAGGAACAGCCTGGCACTGCATGTGAGTACCCATAAGTGCGCGGCTTGCATCGTCATTCTGTAGGAACGGTATAAGCGCCGCTGAGGCACCGATTACCTGACGTGGTGAAACGTCGATAAGATCAAGTTTTTCTATAGGAACCTCGACGATGTCACCGTTGTGTCGGGCTACCACATACGTACCCTTTTCTGTTTCAAGAGGTGTTGAATGAGATCCGATGTAATACTGCTCCTCGTCGTCTGCCTGCAGATACATAATTTCGTTTGATGGCTTAATAACGGTCTTATTCCCAACTGTTTCTTTTGCTACTTTTCTGTAAGGTGTTTCTAAAAATCCATACTTATTTACTCGTGCATAAAGAGCCATATAGGTGACGACACCAATATTCTGTCCTTCTGGCGATCTAATAGGGTCGATGCGTCCATACTGTGAGGATGATATGTCACGGATTGAAAATGAAGCTCTCTCCTTTTCGATGCCGCCCGGTCCGCCGACGGTGATCCTTCGAAGATTATCTACTTCTGAGAGAGGATTTGTTTGATCAACGATAGTTGAAAGCTGGCTCGTGCGGTAGAACGAGTTTATAGCAACGATAAGCGGCTTTGAGTTTACGATCTGGGAAGGGGTTACATTCATGTCGCTTGTTACCAAACTCATGCGCTCCTTGATTTCTCGTTCCACACGAACCATACCAACACGAATTCCATACATGCTGATGAGCTCACCCACGGTTCTCAGTCTCCGATTACCAAGGTGATCAATATCATCGAAGTTTCCTTTTTTCTGTGTCAGGTTGAGCAGATATTTGATTGTTTCAACAATATCTTTCTTGTTGATAAGGTGATTTTCCTTTGATACTGGAATATCAGTTCCGAGTTTCTTGTTAATCTTGTACCGTCCAACATCCGCCAAAGAATAGCGGCGATGATTGAAGAACAAGTTATTTAGTGTCTCGACAGCGTTATCAAGGATTAGAGGTTCACCGGGCCTAACTTTTCTGTATATTTCAAGAATTGCTTCCTCTTTTTTCTTTGTATGATCTTTCTTAAGGGTAGGTGTCAGATATTTTTCGACAAGTTCCTTATCAAGATCACCGAAATATGAAAGTATCTGATTGTTTGATTCACCTTCGAAGATCTTAAGAAGTACGGTCGCCAAGAATTTCCGTTTCTTGTTCACTTTCATTTCAATCATGTTGTTTTTGTTGATGGTGATATCAAGCCATGCACCGATGTATGGCCGGATTTCTGCGTTGTAGAGGGTGAGACCTGTTACTTTGTCGATTTCAGCTGTGAAATAGACGCCTGGTGAGCGTACGATCTGATTGATGATTGCGCGTTCGACACCATTAATGATAAATGTGCCGCGGCTTGTCATTTTGGGCAGATTGAAGAAATAAACGTCCTGTTTTCTTTCCGCACCTGTTTTTTTGTTAGTAAGCCGGAGTGTCAAATAGACGGGCGTATCATAGGTCAACTTTTTCTTAAGGCATGTTTCAATGTCGTAGCGAGGTTTTCCGAAATAAAGATCTTCAAAAGATAGGGTAAATTTTTTACCGGTGTAGTCGTCGATAGGAAAAAAATCGCTAATGATCTGCTTCAGTTCTTTATTGATGAAAGTATCCCATGAAGTTCTCTGCACCTCAATAAGATCAAACGCTTCAAGCTGTTTGTCTTCTTGTCCCAGATAGAGTGTTTTTCGGGGTTTAATTGCGGGTGTATCAGATTTAGCCATCTGTAATTGAAAGATAATTGCTTTTAAAAAAAATAAAACCCCAGAAAAATGAGTGGGGGAAAAAATCTAGTATACTATACAAAACCCTTTATGAAAAGTCAAGCACAAATTAAAGCTACAGATCATTCTTTCGTAAAGAAGCGTTTTTCCTGTTTATTTTCAGGCGCAAAATTCTTTATTCGGTGCATGATCGTATCAAGAGTACCCGCCTTTTTTTCAGAACTACTCGACTTACCGCTTCCTACAGGCTCGAGTTTCTCTTCAAGTTCTTGAAAGAGTGAAATTGCATTTTCCTCCAAATTCTCTGTCATATCCATGACTTTCTTTAAGGTAGTGCGTCCTTTTTTAGTACCGAGAAAAAATACCGAAAGACCTGTTGCGATGGTCCCCATGGTAAAGCCAAACCAGAAAGCAGATGGTTGATATTTACTTTGATCGGCCATTTTTTCGGGTATGGAGTAAATCGATAACCTTGAATACGCTTCGTAAGCCCCCTACAAAACCCTGGAGTTCACCTAAACCATGATTCAGACCCGCTCCGGCCTCTTCGAAAGAAGTGATAACGGTGTTTACCCTTGTAAGAATGCGTCTGAATTCGCGAAGAACAAAGATTAACTGAATTCCAACAATAATAAGAAGAATAGTGGTAACGGTTAAAACGACGGTAAGTAAAAGTTGAGTTGTATCCATATTATGTCTTTATTTTTTTTGCCCAGTAATTATTTGCTAATAATAGTGTATCAAAAGTTCCTGCATCTAGCCAGTACCCATTTATTTCGGCCCAGCGGAGCGACTTTTCCTTGATGTAAAAGTTGTTGACCTCCGTGATTTCGAGTTCATTGCGCCCTGCAAAGTTGGGGTTGCACTTCCTGATAAAATCAAATACGCGATTGTCATACATGTAGAGTCCGGTCACAGCGTAGTTTGAGGGTGGTTCTTTCGGTTTTTCGAGAATCTCGACAATCTTCGTCTTATCGTTTTCGTCGAAGCGTGCAATGCCGAATCTTTTTGGGTCGGGAACCTGTTTGAGATATACAAGAGCACCATCCTTAAAGCTCTTAACAGCGTCGCTTATGTCAGCATCTGTAGTGTTATCTCCCAGTATTGCGGTGATCGGCTCATTGTCGGCAAAATCCTCAGCAAGTGCCAGGGCGTCGGCAATACCGCCGTTCGGTTTTTCCTGGTAGGCAAACTCTAGATGATTTATCCCAAATTCCTTTCCATTCTTGAGAACGGGGATGAAGTGTCCTGAGTGAGGGCCGGAAACTACAATGAGAATGTCGGTTATCCCTGCCCTGACAAGCGTCTGGATAGGGTAATAGATCATGGGCTTGTCGTACACAGGCAGTAAATGTTTGTTAGTTGCGTAGGTTAGAGGATACAAACGTGTTCCCAATCCTCCTGCAAGAACGACTCCTTTCATATTAGTGCGGTAGTATGAGAATTTTTAACAGGAAAAGTATAGTAAACCCAATAAGTATGTATTCTAACACAATCTTGAAATGGAGATCGTTTCGGATGGCATGATGGTAGATTCCCCACAGTATATAAAGAGTCACAAAAATGAGAAGCAGTATAAATTCTAGGAGACGTTCTCCCTTAAACAGGGAAAGCGACAGACAGAAAACCACGCCCGCGGTAAAAAGAAAAAGATAATCTCCGAGATGTTTACGTATCTCTTTTTTAAGCTTCAATATGAAATGGTTCATAAGATGGCGCCTTTTGTAATAATGATGATTCCGATAATCACAAAACCAATAAAGATAAAGTGAGCAATGTTACGTCCTGCAACACGCATGACATTGAACTTAAACGCAAAGTAGAGATCGAGGCCTAGTGCAATGAGGAGAAATGAGAGGAAAATTATTTGGACGCGATAGGATATGGATAAGACCGGGAGGCGGGATAGTTGATGCGGTACCCCAGAGGTGACAACAGGTTTCTCTTTGACAACCGCCGTTTCAGTTTTTTCCGCCGCATCAACACCTTCGACCGCGGGCACCGTCCCATCAAGGGGGCTTCCGAACATCTGTACAACGAGTGTAGTTTCTTCACCGTTTAAAACGCCATTCTCTATCGCGAAACCAATCTCGGTATAGTTTGGCTGTACTATATTCGCTTTGTGGGTAGGGGAGTTCATCCATGCATCGACGACACCCTGGCTAAAGAGGAAATTTTTAGCAAGATTTTCTCCTGCATATTCATATCGGTATCCGGCATCGAGGATAAAATTCCACGGTGTTTCGCCATGAGGTCCAAAGTGTGCCCAATAGTTTTTTGCAAACATATCCTGAGCTTTTTTGTGTGCAGCTTCCGATAGTGCTGAACTGAGGACAAGAGGAGGAAGATTCTCTTTCGCTCTCTCCTCGTTAGTAAGGGACAGGAGCTTGTCTGCTGATATATCGGTCGCAAAGCCTAATACGTTTGTATTTCCGAGTAGTTTAAAGGCAAAGGTGAGAAGAAGCGCTAAAACAAGATAAGAGCTCAAGAAATCCGGATGAAGTGCCTTAGCCCTAAAATTATTCTCTTCCTTGGGTATAAACAGCGTATGGATAAAAGAGGATAGTTTATTCATTATATTTACTATACATGAAATCAATGGCGGAATTTTATTTTAAGGAGGATGGAGGCCGCGGAAAGAACGAGAGTGACCGTGCCTCCTATAAGAAATGTTTTTTTCAGGTCTGGTGCTGTTTTTTGTTTCATGTCCCGTACCGGGATGGTAGTAGGATATGAAAGTGTTTTCCTTCCGGCTGTGATACCTAGAACAGAGGCGGACTTTGTATTTGTTGGAGAGCGTGTGGGTGAGCTGGTGCGGGAAGGAAGTGGGGTGGATGAAATGCTTTCTGTTCGTACAAAACAGGGCTCATTAGAAGTGCCCTTACTTGGCATCATGAGGCAAAAGTCGTTTTCAGCATAGCCGAATGATCGGTTTTTTTCACTCTCACCGTAATCAATCCGGTCTTTTTCTGCCTGAGTAGCATCAAGAAGCCTCACGGTATCTGATGAATTATTGAGGAGCGCGGTTTTAAGTTCTATAACAGCAAAACCCGAGGAAGGGATTGTGACAGTAAAGGATTTGGGGGAGGATCCCTCATCCTCCTTGTCGTCTATGTACCAGTTATCGAGCGATACAGAAAAACTATTTGCGTTGTACAGCTCAACCCATTCATATTCGCCTTCTGCGGGTTGGGACATGACTTCATTTATACGCACACCATCTATTTGATCAGACAGAGAAGGAAGAGCTGTCGGTTTTGGTAGGTCAGGTATCTGTGTTGGAGTTGGTACGCGTACGCAGTTTTCAAGAGTGTTATTTTGTTTGCCGAGTGATGCCGATGCGGAGGTCCAGTCGCCTATTCCATCAGGAATTCTTATAAAGGAACGGTCCGGTCCGGGGCTTGTTTTGTATGAATAGGAGTCAATGAGCTGGTTTGTGGCGGATACAGGTGTCCCTGCCGAGTTAAATAGACGAACGGTATCAGCCGAGGATTTATTAAAATTAAAATCTGCTGAGAAAACGATGCATGCACTTCCTGATAGACGGGTCTGTTGCGGTATCGTGAAAAAAGTTGTCCCTCCAGAGTCATCAATATACCAATTCGATAGATCTGCTTCCTCCGATGCAGTATTTATGAGTTCCACAGATTGTTGTGGATCAATGAGAATCTCATTCAGCCGGATGTCCGCAAGAAGCGGTAAAGGAGTTATAAGAACCAGGAACAGAAACAGAAATAAGACACGCAGACAGTGCATGTATCCAACATAAAAGAGAAAGCATATACAGACAATGGACAATAATCCATTTATCTGAACACTTCGGCCCAGCAGACCTGTGAGTAATGAGAAGAGAATTTAATATCAGGTCCGTAGATTGGATCGTGCATGATATAGTCGTCGCCATCTTTTTTTGTGAGGACGACAAAATGATCTGAACTTCCACTGCAGGCACCGAAGTTTATACCCGCTATGACATACCGCCCTGCAGCAAGTTCGTCGTCTACCTGAGAAACTGATATTTGATAATTGTTTAGCCCTCCCGGCCAAGGATTGAACTGTGTGCGAAACTTCATGAATGCGGTATTCAAACTGAAATAGTTGGTATTGGAGGCGATGTCAGGGGGGCTGATACTTACCCCGTTTTTTTTAAGCACCATCGCAATGGAAGTCAAGAGACATCCGACATTAAGAATGTTCTCCGATGAGTTGCCGATATACTGATATGCCCAGCGTTCGTCTCGTTGAGAAAAGTAATTACCGTCCGAACCGCTTCCAAGCGCTCCGGCTCCCACAACAGAGCTTGCACCTGAGGTCTGGACGAATGACTTGAAAGCGGCTACCTGTGCGCGTGCCTGAGACAGGAGCTGTTGATAAACGCTTTCG
>CAYPZT010000039.1:0-7589 GCA_964415435.1 uncultured Gammaproteobacteria bacterium | reverse complement strand
GCGTCACTTCCTTCCCGGCAAATCTCGTTGTTACTGTTTTTAAATCCTCAGGTGTCGCGACCGCATATTCTTTACCATTTACCTTGACCGCATAGATAAGATCGTTTGCCGTGAGACCAGCCCTGGAGGCAGGACTACTGGGCATAACTTTTTCTATCTTTACCTTATTGATAGGTGTTGGTATTCCTTGAGTGAAAAGATACGATATTATGATCCAGCCTAGGGCAAAATGCATGAGAACACCGGCGACTATGATTACTGTTTTTTGCCACGGTTTCTTGTTGACGAAAGCTCTACTGCTGAGATTTTTTTTGGTTTTTACTTCATGATATTCTTCGCCAAAAAGCTTGACAAAACCGCCAAGAGGCAGCAAATTCAGACTATAAAGAGTCTCCCCTATCTTAATGCCAAAAATACGAGGAGGAAAACCTATGCCAAACTCCTCAACAAGCACACCGTTTTTTTTAGCTGCTATGAAATGTCCAAACTCATGAATAATTACAAGAATGATAAGGATTACAAAGAAAAGCAAGATGTGCATAGCTTATAACATTACCATAAAATGAGGGAGATTTGTGAGGAATTAAGAACTAGATCTGCATGATGTCTGCCTCTTTAAGCTCCTTGAGTTTATTTATTTCTTCTGTCATTTCCTGCGAGACAGAATCTATTTCCTTTTCAAGCCGGAATTTGTCATCCTCGGTTAGTTCTTTCTTTTCAAGCCTTAATTTGACGTTCTTTCTTGCGTTGTCGCGTAAATTTCGGACAATGCCTTTTTTTTCCTCCACAGTTTGGTTTACAACTTTGACAAATTTTTCCCTCTGTTCTTCGGTAAGGGGAGGGATTTTTATGACGAGTCTATTACCCTGGGGTGCGGGAGTAAATCCAAATGGAGATTTCAGAACTGCCTTTTCGATATCTGGTGTTGTTGAGGGATCAAACGGTGTAATTACAATAAGATTTGCTCCTTCTACGCCCAGTGTGGCAAGCTCCTGAAGTTTCAGTTTTGTCTGTCCGCCATACGCTTCCACGAGCAGATTCTCAAGCATCGATGCGTTGGCTTTTCCAGTACGGATTGCCTTAAGTTCATCTTTAAGACGGTTAAGCGTATTCGTCGAGTCATTTTTGAAGTTGGTGACTGCCTGATCCATTAGTTTGCGCCAAGTTCCCAATACATAATTCTCCCGACCTTAATGTTTTCCCCGAACTTTAAAACAGCGTCTTTGATAAGATCACTGACCTTCTTTTTGGGATCACGAATATAATCTTGCTCCAGAAGTGTCTTCGCTTCTGTAGCCCTAAGTGACGCAGTTTGCATGGCTAGTTCCTGAACTAGTCTTTGAAACTCCTCATTACCTGCTACAAAGTCAGTTTCGCACATCAGCTCGACAAGTGCGGCCAGCTTTTTGTTATGGTGCACATAGGAAGCAATGACGCCTTGAGAGGTTGCTCTGCTTTCCTTGTCTTTTACTTTTTCGGCGCCCCAGGAAGTGAGAAGTTTTTTAGCTTTTTCTATATCATCACCACTTTCCTCGAGTGCTTTTTTGCAAAGAGAGAAAGAAATGCCAGTTTCCTCACGCAACTTTTTTAGCTTTTGAATGTCGGCCATAGGTATATGATATTATTTCGTGCCGGCTTTTTCACGGCCTTTTGTGTATGCCTCAATGATTTGGGTAGCGATATATTCGACAGAGGTAAGAGAGTCATCGTTTGCTGGTATGGGGTAATCAATAAGATCAGGATTGACGTTTGTGTCAGTTATGGCGATGAGAGGAATGCGAATCATCTTACCTTCGTTAACCGCGTTTTTTTCCTTCTTTATGTCTACGATGAAAAGAGCATCAGGAACATTAGTGAGAGAGACGAGACCGCCATAGTGCCTCTCCAGTTTAGCGAGTGTCCTTCCAAGTTCTGTCTGCTCATGTTTTACAAGCTTTGCCCATGTGCCATTTTCCTTTTCCTCCTGCATCGTTTTGAGTTTATTGATATTTTTAAGGAGAGTTTCAAAGTTTGTGATGAATCCGGCAGGCCACTTCGTAACAATGTACGGCACTCCGTTTTTTTTACAGGTTTCCTCTATAAAGGATGAGGCAATTTTTTTAGTAGCAACAACAAGTAGTTTTTTTCCTGATTTACCAAGATTTTGTGCAGCTTCTTTTGCCTTATTGAAATACTCTACAGTTTGTGAAAGATCAATGATGGACACTCCATTCTCGATCTTATATATGAATTTTCTTGACTTTGGATGTATTCGGTTTGTCTTATGGCCCAGATGAGCCTGGACACCAAATAACTCCTCGACCTGTTTATTTACGTTTGGCATAGATCTTGTAATTGTATCAATGAGTGAGTTCTTTTTCAACCACAAGCGGATTAGAGGGGTAGTGACTTCAAAAATGCTCTAAACTCACCATTTATATCAGGATGCTGCAGGGCGCGTTCCACCACTGTCTTCATGTACTCAAGTTTGTTGCCTGTGTCGTAGTATTTCCCCTGCTCAATGACGACCGTATAGACGGGTACACCTTGTTCTTTGAGAAAATTTATGGCGTCTACGAGCCAAATCTCTCCGCCTTTGCCAGGTTTAATACTTCTTAGGGCTGGGAATATATCTGGCGGCAGTATGTAGCCACCGTGGGTTGCTATGTTTGACGGTGCAGTTTCTGGGTCCGGTTTTTCAATAATTTGTTTGATTTTATATATATTTCCTTCGACGTGATCAAGATCAGCAATACCATATCTTTTCAGATCTTCTTTTTTTTCTATTTTAACCCCCGATATTACTACTCCTCCCAGTTTTTCGTGCACTTTGATCATCTGGGCTAAGCGAGGTGGATTTGAGTGTATAAATTCATCACCCCAGAGTACTGCAAAGGGCTCATTCTCTATAACCGGATCGGCCGAGAGTACGGGGGTACCGTTCCCATAGGGACCTTTTTGACGAATATAGATGAAGTTTGCCATTCTGGAAATCTTTTCTACCTCCTGCAGTAAATGATGCTTTTCTCCCTGAATCAAATTCTTGGTCAGATCTTCGTCGGGTGCATCGAAGTGGTCTTCTATGGCCCTTTTGTTTGCTCCTGTCACGATAATAATGTCTTTTATGCCGGACATGACCGCCTCTTCTACCACATACTGAATGACGGGCTTATCGACGATAGGAAGCATCTCCTTCGGCATTGCCTTGGTCTGCGGTAGAAAACGTGTTCCGAATCCTGCGGCAGGAATAATGACTTTAGTGATAGGTTTTGCCATAGGTTATTGCGGTGAGGGAGGCGTAAATTCTATTGTAACGGGCTTTAAATTAACTGAGTTATCAATTGTAACAGTTATTTGGGCTGTCCCGGGTGTTGATGAACTGAGTTTAAACTCCGCTTTCGCGTTCGCACCTTCAGAGGTAACGGACTGTGCACTGAGCTGACCGAGTGATGTTGTGGCGGAAACAATCTTGTTTGGAAGGGGTTTTTCTTTTGAGTTGGCAACAAAAACAGTAATTACCGACTCCGATGTGCCGTCAGCCGGAAGTGATAGCGGATATACGATCATTCTCGAGGTTTCTGCAGAAGGCGTCGTTTCCTCACTCGCGCGCGTAAAGGTAGTGATAGGTGCCTTAAAGACCACCAAGGTCGCGAAAAGAAGAAATGAAAGAAAAAAAACTGCTGTCAAAGCGGTAAACTTCTTATCCATTATGCGAATTATAGTTTAGTCAATTGTTATTTGTCAAATTATCGACGCACCGCCTCTCAGTCTAGATTATTTTTTTAGTTTTCAAAAATTCCTGAATTTTCTCCTGAATTATTTTTGGAGCCAGAAGGCTGCCACCTTCGATGCAATCTATGGTAGTCCAATGCTTGTTTTTTTTGGCGAGCGATAAATACATCTGTTCCACGTCTCTTCTATACTCCATATTTTTCTCGTGAATATCAACTCCACCTTTGAGATATTTACGCTCGTCTTTTGTCTTAGTCAACTCATGTCCTACCTTCCAGGGCACGTATAGATAGATAACAACATCTTCCTTGGGAATTTTATGAACTTTATACTCAAGTTCATATACCCATTTCAGATACTCTTCGCGCTCTTTCATATTTTTAAACTTCGCGCCCTGATGAGCCATATTTGATGTAGCGTAGCGGTTTGCAATAATATAACCTCCTGTACCAAGAAACTTCTCCATCTCTTCTTTTACCGATGCTCTGTCCAGCGCATAGGCAAGTGAGGCAAGATAAGGTGAAACTTGATTCAGTGACCCAAATTCTCCACGTAAAAATCTGCCTACCGTCCTGCCGTGAAAAGATGTGTAGTAACGAGGAAAGTCAACATATTTTACGGGAACTTTCTTACTTTTCAAATACTCGATAAGTAGCTTGGCTTGTGTGGTTTTGCCCGAACCGTCTCCCCCGTCAATCACGATGAGTTTCCCTTTTCTTTTTCTGATATCGTCGATATGTTTCAAGTAGTCACGCAGTATAAGCTCAATATTATCGTTGTCGTAGTGTTCGAGAAATAAAAAATCGGAGGGGTTTCCGGCAATCATAGGCGACAGTCTATCATCGTTCTCTTTGTACACGAGTGCGAGTACAGGTTTTCCTCTCGTAAGTGCATATACGATCTCTCCTCCTACACCCGTTGAAGGTTTTGTCACTTCGGCAATAATTAAATCAGCCCGGTCTATAAGTCTTTTTTCTCGCTCAAAGATGATTTGCCTGTTGAGTTTTTCATCCTTTTTAAGGAGTCTGGGGTTAACGATCTGTTCTCCGGAGATGATGGTACAGCCTGACTTTTTTACCAAATCAAGAATATACTTGTGCTGTGTATGAAACTCACCGTCGGCACTGGTAGAAGCGGTAAAATAGATGTTGAGCATGTAAACCTCTACATTCTACTCAAACGATAATGCCGAATGCAAGTAGAGTTCTAGCGCGCAAATAATGAAAGCAGATTGGAATGTAGGACGTATTCCGATCCAAGAAACAATATATAAATTGTTAGAAGGATGACTCCTTCTAGGCGCGACACCGTATTTCTACTTTTTGCGAAGAGATAAAACATGGTAAGTCCTACAATGAGAAAACCAAGACTCACAAGATAGCTATTGGTGAGGGTGATCGATTTGCCGTACCACAAGGTCAGGATACCGAAAAGAAACGTGTTAAAAGATGCCGATCCTACATAATCTCCGAAGGCAACCTGGCTGTCCCTTATAAGAACCGATCGGAATACGAATGATAGTTCGGGTAAATTCGTGCCGATTGATATAAATAAAAGACTTATGAGAAACGGGGAAAGGCCAATGAGCTGTGAGATTGCAAGTGTTTCTTCTACTACAAAATGACTTGATACGAATATGACCACTACTCCCATTACTATTCTTAACAGTTCCTTTTCATTTTCCACTTTCGTGAAGTTCATAAAAGTTGTTGCTCTTTCAAAAAGCCCCTTTTTTGTTTCGATCATCAAGACCAGAAGTCCAAAAAGAAGAAGCGATATAAGAGCATCAAGTCTGTCCACTTTCCCATCCAGAGAGAGCATCACTGGCGCGGCAATGACAAGGAGTGAGAGAATAAGATTGCTGCCCTGCAGTTGGCTGTTTATCTTTACTTGTTTTGATACGATAGCAAGAAGCGGAATAATGAGAAGGAAAATTACTATACTGGCGCCGATAAGATTACCGACAAAAATCTCCGGATCATTGTCTATCACAGAATTAACGCCCACGGAAAATTCGCTTATTGATGTAAAGGCACCTAAGATAAGAAAAGATACGGCAAAAGAAGAGATTTTTATATTTTTAGAGAGCCTTTCGACCGCCGCAATAGTAACACCGGCACCTACCCATATGCCTACAAATGAAAGAGCAAAAATTAAAATATGGGAAAGCATACATTCAGTGTAGCAGAAAGTTAAAATTGGCCTTGACTTTTTTTCAGAAACGAGTATAAAAAATGATACTATTTTTAAGTTCACACTTTTTGTACATGTCTGATGATGCGACTACCGAAGAAAAGCCACCCAGCATAGATGGTGACCTTCTCCTGGAACATAATCACATTAGTATCCTATACTCAGAGGCCAAGAGAGAATACTTCCCTACCGAGCAGCAGTTCATCACAGAAGAGGAGGTGTTTCATCGATCGGAAATAATAAAAAAATATTTTGAAAAGATGGGACTTGAAGTGACACTCCTTCCCGGTAATGAATCTTCGGTGAAGCGTCTTGAAAAAAAGAATACGGATCTCGTTTTGAATCTTGTAGACTCGATCCGTGGCCAGGAAGATCTGTCCCCGGTTATTCCTGCCACCCTTGAACTTTTGAATATTCCTTATACCGGTTCGGGAATAATGGGTCTTGCCATCAATGCGAATAAATTTCTTACGAAAACGCTTCTTTTGCAAAATGGAGTGCCTGTCCCCCACTTTCAGTTATTCAACTCACCAGGTGATCCTCTTGATTACCAACTGCGGTTTCCACTAATAGTCAAACTGAATGAAATTCATGGTAGTGTTGAAATCAGTGAAAACTCGGTTGTTGAAAATGAACGGGATCTCCGAAAGAAGATCGATGAATTAATGCGAGTGTATAAGCAGCCCGTGCTTGTTGAGGAGTTTGTGGTGGGGCGTGAACTAACAGTTCTTATTTTCGAAGGGATCAATAAAAAAGTGTATGCCGGGGAACGCGTGTTTCTCAATGGAGGAAAGTATAAGATCGTGAGCTTCGAGGCGGCATGGGGTGAGGAGGATAAGTATAAATATAAAAAATATCCAATGGATGAGAATCTAAAAAATTATGTAAAAAAAGCGTTTGAACTTTTGAAAATGGATGATTACGGCCGTTTTGATATTAGAATGGACGAGGCGGGAAGATATTATTTTATTGACGCAAACGCGAATCCGGCTCTCGGCCCCAAGGAGTCGCAATGCGCCTTCGGCACCGTGCTCGATCTTTACAATGTAGATTTCGATGATGTGCTAAAAAGACTTATCATCAATACTCTTAAAAGTGGCCAGCCCATACCGAACGCCTCGCCGGTGCTTTTATGAAAATAGCATTCCTTTATAACGTAAGACACGTATATCCGGACCCAAAAGATCCACGGAGTCAGCTTGAGACAGATTTCGATGATCAATCAACAATAGACTACATCCTCAAACATCTTCGCAAACTGCCACACAGGATCATTCCTATCGAGGCAAATGAAGACGCATACTTAAAGCTTTATAAAAACCGAAAGAAAATCGATCTCGTTTTTAACTATTCAATGGGGCTTCATGGTAATCAAAAATATGGACACTTGCCAGGAATGCTAGAGATGCTGCAGCTTCCTTTTACCGGTTCGGACTCATTAACCCAAGCATTAGTACTAAATAAATCGCGTATGAAAGATATGCTGCGTGCTAATAATGTTCCAACCCTTCCCTCCCAACTTTTTTATAGCTCTTCAGATAAGCTAAACAAGAAACTTTATTTTCCACTCATCGTGAAACCGGTAGCGCAAGGGTCTTCGGCCGGTATAACTTCAAAAAGTGTGGTTAATAATCAGAATGAACTTGAAAGACAGGTGAGGTTGGTTATAAATACTTTCGGCTCCC
>CAYPZT010000038.1:0-7992 GCA_964415435.1 uncultured Gammaproteobacteria bacterium | reverse complement strand
CGACGGCATCTCCATCAGCGACACCTACACCCTAAATAAGAAATAAGAGTAGAAACACAAGCGGAAGTAAACCTCATCTAAGAGGAAGTAGAATGCCTAGGATGAAAGACATGACGGGTTGAAGGATCGTTTGAGCCATAGATGCTCTTCCTATAGGAAAAATAAGCAGCAGAAGGAAAATTATGCCGTACCTTTGAAGCCCATACCATTCCTGAGCTCGTTCCTTCGGCAGTAAGCCGCCTACGATTTTAAAACCATCAAGAGGATGTATTGGTATAAGGTTGAAAAGCGCAAGGAGTATGTTCAGGGAAATAAACGGTGACAGGAATAGAAAAAAGATGGAACTGATCTCAGGTTGGACTACGTCTAACACTCTCAATAGAATCGATGCTATGACTGCCAGGAGTATATTGGAAAGAGGTCCGGCGAATGAAATAATTGCGGCATCCCGCCTGGGATTTTTGAGGTTGTAAGGATCAAATCCGACTGGTTTTCCCCAGCCGAATCCAAAGAAGAAGAGAAAAGCCAGGCCCAGAAGATCAATATGTACAAACGGATTTAGGCTGAGGCGTCCTTGGAGTCGTGGTGTCGGATCCCCAAGCTGGTCAGCCGCTTTTGCATGTGCATATTCATGCAGACCTATCGCAAGGAGTAGCGATACGACGTAGACTACTAACAACAGGGGGTTGGAGAGAAGAGTAGTGATCACTAATAGGTCTGTTGCATAACGCCTAACATATAAAAATGTGCCTGGATGCCGTAAACCAGCATTGATTTTGAGTCCATTTTATGTTATTATAGCTGAATCGTCTTTGTTTTTGTTATGCGTTATACGATACACATCACATGAAAGTCTGTTTTCACTGCGGAAAAGGCAATTTATATGGGCGTTCTCATACACACCATAGAGGTGTTGCGGGAGGTCGATGGAAGAAGAGAGCCCCCAAGACACGCCGCATTTTCGTGCCTAATCTCCAGAAAGTAAGCGTTATTCTGAAGGGCAAGGAGGAAGGTATTACTCTTTGTACAAAATGTCTAAAAAGGATTCGATTTGATATGAAAAACGGAGATAGACCATTCTATAAGCTGGCCTCCTCAATGTCACGCTCCAAAGCAGAAGCAGGCACCGAAGCAAAAAAAGCGGTCACTAACTGAAGTTCTTAATATTCAAGCTTCTGAAGTTTTCCTTCCTTTTCCTCATACAGTTGCAGTTTTTGTTCAAGTGCGCGTTGAGTAAAAAGTACACCGTGCAGGTGGTCTACCTCGTGCTGCACAATAACCGCCATAAAGCCCTTAAACCATTTCTTGTGCTTTACACCTCTTAAGTCGGTATACTCAAGACGTACTCGAGGTCCGCGTTTAACGGGCGACCAAATAAAAGGTATGGAGAGACATCCTTCAAGCCGATGGCTTTTCCTTCCTTTCTTGTTTTCCTTCCGAACAGGAACAACTTCAAGGATTTCGGGATTAATAAATGCCTCAAACGGGCTATTAGGATTGGGTTTTGTGATAAAAAGAGCTAATCCTACCCCTACCTGAGGGGCAGCCAGACCGACTCCTTGCGGATCCACTTGTGCGGCAAGGGTTTCCTCCATATCTTTTACCAGGTTTACAATCTCCGAGTTTATTTTTTCAACCGGTTTGGAAGGGGTAGTGAGCACTGAGTTGGGAACATGGACGATCTTACGCATGTCTTTTTGTGTAGGATATAAAACTTAAGAATAGGATATTCATCGTGAATGCAGTCGCTGCCATAAGAGGAATAGTTATGTACCCAAAATAGAACGTGTATCCCTTGATGCACGAAACGTCGCCGGCTATACAGGGAGACATAAGAAGTTTCGGCTGTATCTGAAGAAAGTAATGATAAAGTGCAATAACGAGACCAAAACCATTTAAGGCAAGTAGGTAAGGCTTTACGACGAACTCCTTACGGAGAACTGCCATATAACTGACAAGAACCTGCGGATACATGAGTATCCGCTGATACCAGCATAATATACATGGCTGAAACTTGGCGATCTCAGAAAAGAAGAGACTACCGAGTGTGGCTATGAGGGAAACAACAAACACCCAGTACATGCCGTAATTACGGAGTAATTTCATAAGAGGACCCGTGTTCTTTTTCAGACGCTTCTGAAAGACTAACATGAAGATAAGTCCGACAACCATAACTTGACCAATAAGGGTCAATGTGGCCAAGCTCTGCATTACAACCTTAATCATAGGGATATTATATAATAAAGTTCATGAAGCTCTCGCTTTGTATTCTTACATTCAACGAAGAAAAGAATGTGCATTATCCTCTCGACAGTGCTTATGATATGGCGGATGAAGTCGTAGTTATCGATGCCGGTTCAACGGACAAGACAAAAGAGATTGTGAAAAAATATGGAGAGAAAATAAAGCTTTACGAAGTAGACAACCCGAAAAATTTCCTTGAAAACAAGCAAAGGGCGATAGAAAAAGCCAAAGGGGAGTGGATACTGCAGCTCGATGCCGATGAAGCAATTTCCCCAGAGTTGAAAGAAGAAATTAAATTAACTTTGACGGGGCCTGTCTTGCCTGTCCTTCCCGCCAGTGCTCCCGCAAAAAATGCGGATGCGCGCGTGTCGGGTCCCTCCCGGCTCGACACCCGTCAATATTCCGGCTATTTCATTCCTCGCAAAAACTGGTTCCTGGGAAGATTTCTCATGAAGGGTGGTGTCTATCCCGACTATGTGTTGAGACTTTATAAAAGAAAAGGTGCACATTTTGAGCTTAAAAATGTACATGAGAATGTAAAAGTGGAGGGAGAAGTGGGAACACTTCAAAATGCTTTAGAGCATTACGCTGATCCTGATTTTGAGAGATATCTTACTCGATGGAATCGTTATACAACATTTGACGCAGGGCTTTTGGCTAAGGAAAAACAAAAGCTCGGATTTTTGGACTTTCTAAATTACTTTTTAATAAAACCTAAGGTATGGTTTTTCATGACCTACTTCAGACACAAAGGATTTATGGATGGTTTTCCGGGTTTCGTATTTTCACTTTTCTCCGCAATTCGCTTTTGGGCAATTTACGTGAAGGCCTGGAATATAATGAGGGTTAAGCACCGATCTTAAACTCAACTACATCGCCGTCTTTCATCTCATAATCACGACCTGCGCTTAAGACTTTTCCTGTTTCTCTGGCCTTTGTCCAGCCGCCTGCCTCAACAAAGGAAGAGTAGGGAATGATGTCTGCTTTTATAAATTTTTTTTCAAAGTCAGTATGGATCACGCCCGCTGCCTGAGGAGCAAAAGTCCCTTTTTCGATGGTCCATGCGCGTGCTTCGAGTTCGCCTGCGGTAAGAAATGATATGAGACCAAGTGTTTCGTAAGCTTTTTTAATAAGTCTGTTTAAACCAGTTTCAGTCAAACCATACTGGCTTAAATATTCTTTTTGTTCGTCCGCCGTGAATCCAACAATTTCAGACTCAAGTTTGGCATTAAGATAAAGAGTAGATCCTGTGGGAATCATTTCTTTTATTTTCTTTTCCGTATCTTCCGCGTTTTCCAGTTGTTTTTCAGAAACATTGAAAACGTAGATGACTGGCTTTACAGTAAGAAGATTAAGGTCCCGTATATGTCCTTTTTCTTCATCATTAAGAATTTGAAGTCTTGCCGGGACTCCCTTATCCATCGTTGTTTTAACCTTCAAGATTGTTTGCCAGCGGGCGAGATCTTCTTTGGAAGCCGCACTTCCTTTTGGTTCACGTTGTTTCCCAAGAGTTTCCAGATCTGCAAGCATGAGTTCACTTTCGATCGTTTCCATATCGCTTTTTGGATCTACTATGTTGGCAACATGAATGACGTTTGAGTCATCAAAAAGTCGAAGTACATGAACTATTGCTGCAACTTCTCGAATATGGGATAAAAATTTATTGCCCAAACCCTCTCCTTTTGAAGCTCCCTTTACCAGTCCAGCGATATCATAGAACTCGATGGCGGCAGGTACTATTTTTTGTGTATTTACTATCTTAGCCAAAGTACTAAGCCGTTCGTCGGGAACTTCTATAATGCCAACATTCGGTTCGATAGTGCAAAACGGGTAATTTGCCACGTCAGCAATCTGCTTTTTGAGAAGCGCGTTAAAAAGGGTAGATTTACCAACATTGGGTAGTCCCACAATTCCGATAGACAGTTTCATGGATCAAATTATATCAGGAAGCCTATGTTTTTGGAGTTCTTCGCCAATACTTTGCACTAGAATTTTTACTCCCTCTCCGGTCATAGCAGAAATGAAAAAGGGGCCGTACTTTCCATAAAGTTCTTCTAAATCTTTTCTGAAGAGGTCGGGATTTTGGTCGATCTTGGTAAAAACATACAGCATGGGCTTTGGGTAGGGGAGAATACTCCTGAGGATTTCTTCGACGACATGTATTTTCTCGTGCATCTTCGGATCAGAACCATCTATAACATGCAATAAAAGATCGGCGTGGACCGATTCAATGAGAGTTGACTTGAAAGCGTCGATCAGAGCAGGGGGGAGTTTTTGTATAAATCCGATGGTATCGGTAAACAATACTTTTTTGTTGAGTGCCGGGAAAAAGAGAGTACCGCTTGTGGTATCGAGAGTTGCGAAAAGTACGTCTTCTGCTAGTTTCTTTTTTCGTGTGAGGAGATTAAAGAGCGTAGATTTACCTGCATTCGTGTAGCCAACGATGGAAACGTTTGGCATACCGTACTTGGCTCTCCTTTCCAGTCGCTTCAGCCGATCTCCCCTGAGTTTTTCAAGTTTTTCGCTGACCTGTGCCATCTGTCTTTTCCAGTGACGCTTCATAAGTTCGGTATTCGTCTCACCGATTCCGCGTCCGCCTATTCC
This sequence comes from uncultured Gammaproteobacteria bacterium, assembly GCA_964415435.1. Taxonomy (GTDB): domain Bacteria; phylum Patescibacteriota; class Microgenomatia; order UBA1406; family GWC2-37-13; genus CAYPZT01. The sequence goes on along the minus strand of CAYPZT010000038.1, from coordinate 3,144 downwards.
GCCGCCTTGCCGCGAGAGGACCATACCCATTCCAAATATCCTTGGTCCCATGTGGCGCATCTCGGCGAGCTCTATTTGGAGTTTTGCCTCAGCGGTTGCAGCATGTTTTTTGAAGATATCAAGAATAAGATCAATACGATCCCATACCTGAATGCGCGGATTTGATGCGTAGACGATTTTTTGAAGGTTAAAAAGTTGTCCTGGTTTAACTATGTCATTTATAACTATCGTGTCGATTTTTTCCTCCTTTACGTATACGGCAACTTCCTGAGCTTTTCCTGATCCTATATAGGTGCTGCCATCGGGTTTCATTCGTCTTTGTATGACTCGTACTACCGTTGCACCGCCTGAAGTCTCAACTAGAGATCGCAGCTCAACAAGATCCATCTCCGCCTCGTGATTACTGTCGAACGGCCTTATGATATGGATCAGTATAAATCGTTTTTTATGGCTAAAATTACTCATTTGTATTATCCGTAGGATACATTATAGGGTATAATAGGGACTATCGATGCCAAAAACCATCAAGAGTACAAGTAGATCTCTCGTACGAACTATAAAGGACTGGATCAACCTCAATGCGGCCATCGTGTTTTCGATTGTAGTGGTTGGGATTATGGGGTTTTCCCAGACGACTTCTTTGCGTGTTCTCAATCCGGTCCCGATTCTGCAACTACTTGTAGTTATCTCGGTATTTTCAAGCAACTTTTTGCGTGCCGCAACCGTTACTTTGATTATATCTTTAGCATACTCGGTCGTCTACTACTCCGACCCCAACCAGCTCTTTTACTACACGCCAGACAATATTAAGCGCATGATCGTTGTTTTTGTTTCGCTCCCTCTAACCATTTTCCTGGTGGCGGTCCTTAATAGACGCAATAAAGAATTATTAAGTGAGGGTATAAAAAAAGAACGTGAAGTTGATCACCAGAAACAGGTTGTCGCGATCTTAGAAAGTATTTCAGATGCATTTTTTGCACTGGATAAACAGTTACGATTTACCTATATCAACAGACAAGCAGATAATTTTTTTTACGGCAGAGAAAAAGATGAGCTTTTGCGCCAATCGATTACCGACCTTTTCCCAGCATTTAAAACGACGCTTACTTATAGAAAAATACAGCAAGCGATGAAGTCATCCCGCTCGGCCCACTTCGAGGACTACATTGCGGAACGTGACCGTTACTATCAGTTTAATGTTTACCCATCGCGCGCAGGAGTATCAATCTACTTTAAAGACATCACTGAACAGAAAAAAGGCGCCGAAAATATGATGAGACTGGGACAGGCAGTGCAGCACGCCGAAGATGCGATTTTTTCAAGTACAGCAGACGGTACCATTATCAGCTGGAACGAAGGCGCGGCCAAGATATACGGATATACCGAAAAGGAAATGGTGGGCAGGCACAGCCTTGTTTTATATCCGGACAACAATAAAAAGGAGTTCGACTTTCTGCAGAGCAAAATCATGAAGGGAAAGACCGTGAAACGGTATGAAACAGTGCGTGTAAGAAAGGACGGGAAAAGTATATATATTTCTCTTACCAAGACACCGGTGAAAGACAGCAAGGGGAAGATTATCGCAGTGGCGGCAGTGGCTCGCGATATTACGCACAGAAAAAAAATGGAAGCAGAGCTGCGCCAGTCGCGCGATCAACTGCAGATTATTTTTAAAAATGTTGCAGACGGGATCACAGTCCAAGACACAAATGGGAAGGTGATTTATATAAACGATGCAGCCGCCAAACTTATAGGATTTGATAGCCCAGAAGAAGTAATTCAGATAGTGGAGAAAAAGGGCGTTGAGGCATTCCGGAAGATAAGTCTTGCACGTTTCGATATGAGAAATGAACAAGGAGCCCCCCTTTCTTTTACAGACATGCCCGCCTATATAGCTCTCAATAGTGGTGTGAGTGCGGAAAAGATATTACAGTACCGCGACAAGAAAACAAATAAGTCTTTTTGGTCTATCGTAAAGTCAAGTCCAATTCTTGATGAGAACAAGAAGGTTCAATACGCGGTGAACGTGGTAAGTGACATTACCGAACATAAGGAGCTTGAGAGGAGAAAAGATGAGTTTTTGAGTATCGCCAGTCATGAGCTGAAAACCCCCCTTACAAGCATAAAGGGATTTGCCTATTTGCTGAAAAAGACTCTCCAGAACTCAAAGAACGATAAAGCTCTCACGTACGTTTCGAGAATAAATCAATACACAGATAAGATTACAAATCTTATAGGTGATCTTCTGGACGTTTCCAAGATTCAGGCCGGCAAACTCATCTTCCATAATGAAGAGTTTGAATTCGATTTGATGCTCCGCGAAGTCGTGGGTGACATAAAGGCAAGTTACGACACCCACGACGTCAAGCTTCTGGGAAAGACAGACATACGGTATGTGGGAGACAGGAATAGACTGGAACAGGTTATCTCAAACCTACTGAGCAATGCGATAAAGTATTCACCTAATGCTCAAAATGTCGAGCTCAGGGCAACAAAGAAAAACGGAAGTCTTATAGTTTCGGTGCGAGATTACGGAGTTGGCATACCAAAAAGCAAAGCGGATAAGGTGTTTGAGCGATTTTACCGAGTAGATGAGACATCGGCCCAGTTTTCTGGTTTGGGAATAGGTCTTTACATTTCGCGTGAGATCATAAAGCGGCATGGTGGACGCATCTGGGCAGAAAGCGAATTGGGAAAAGGTTCAACCTTTTATTTTTCACTTCCTCTTAAGGATAAACAGAAACAAGGAGTGAACCAGCAAGCGAAATAAATTTTTCTTACTGATTTTTTACGTTGTATTGGAGAGTTATGTGTATACTGTGGTATAGTTAGTAACGTTAACAAATTTATCTGAACATATGAACGATTCAAAAAAATCTTCAACAACTTTTGGTCTAGGATTAGTAGTAGGAACACTATTAGGAGGACTTGCCGCTTTTTTTCTTTCCCCAAAGTCGGGTAAAGAGAATCGGGAAGAGGTGATGGCTCGTGCAAAGGAATTTAAGAAAACCCTGGACGAAGCCGACATTCCTGCGCGTGTAAAGGAAATCTATGGAGAATCAACAAAAGAAGGAACCAAACTATATACACAGGTACGCAAAGAACTCTCCAATCGCATCGCAGAGATGAAGGGAAAAGTGGATG
>CAYPZT010000037.1:0-7993 GCA_964415435.1 uncultured Gammaproteobacteria bacterium | reverse complement strand
ACTAGACAGTTTTTATTTTAAAACACAGGAAGATACTGGTCTTATTCAAGAGTGGGTACGACAATACCTTTCTTCTTCTGAATAAAGTTACTGACTTGGAGGAAACTGATCGGGCGGAAGACCGCTACTCGCACGCTTACGCATGTAAAGAAACAGTCCACCCGCTCCCAGAAGAAGAAATATAAGAAGAATAAGCGTTATAAGGACCATATTTGCTTGCGAGGAAAGCACCTGTGCCCTCTCTGATTGTTCCTGCGGTGTAAGATTCTGCTGGGCAGGTGGAAGTGTTGGCTTTGAACCGTTATTCGGAGAAGGCAGCGCGGATGGACGATTACCTTCGGCATCAACAAACGTAAAGAGATTGATGTTATTGTCGGTAATAAACTTTTCATTCTGAGTAATAAATTTGGAGGTGGAAACCGTTGTGTACACGCCATTATTCGATGTATATCGGATTACATACGGCATATCGGGAAGATTTGAGGAGCTGATCCGAAAGTAACCCTTCTCGTCAGCCTTTGTTTCATAATAAGGAGCATTCGAATAAGTAAAATAGACTCCAACCGTTGCGTTTGGCAACACGGCCCCGTTTGCATCATATGCGTAGCCTTCTATATTGTTGAGAATCGGATCATACGATCCTTCTTCCGTACCTACGGTTTGAGCATGTGCCTGTGACGGCTTTATAAGTCCGACAACTGAAGCATATAGATTCGAGAAAATACTCCTAACCGTAATCTTTGTATTTTTCGTCAAAGGGACCTTTCTGCCCCTCAGGATAATAGGAAAGTCACTTGGCTTCAATCCTTTCATGGGGATCTGAATCGTAAACTCGCCACGATGGTTTGAATCTACCATTGCGATTCCATCCGGACCTAGCTTGTTGGGGTTGTTGGGATCAGCACATACGTCAGCCTTGGAAGGATGTGCTTTTGCAAATCCGTTTTTACAGGCAAATACTTTGGTAAACGGATGGGAAAACCTTCCCTGCTCAATAATCATGACGTCGTTAATCTTATCCATCACAATGAACCCTTCATTCATCAAGTGTACGTTTGTATTTGTAGGCTCACCCACCGGTTCAAGAGGAATATCTCGGTACTGAACCTCATTACCGGACTGCACGATGACTTCCCCGGGTTTATAAATGGAAGCAGGTGCAACTCCATATGCCTTTGTATAATTCGGATCTATTTGCGGGTTTGCACTAAATGTGTAACGGGGATCATTGATCTCAAGCTTGTAGTTACCGGGCTTTACATAAAATTCAAACTCTCCGTCCTTTCCCGTCCTATAGGGATTCTGGATTACTGACTGGGTATTGGCTATCGTGGCAACGACGTACTGCCCATTTCGCTCTACCATGAGCTGTACGTCAAGCCCTGGAATGGGTTCCAAACTCACAGTATCAAACGCAACACCCTTCGGATCCCATCCCAAACTCACGCATTTTCCCGATACTGCATCAAATGTAAAAGTGCATTGTTGCTGGGCACCCGGAGTATCACACTTGCTTGTCTGCGGCGTATAGTAATTCATTGCCATAAAACGATGGTTTGTTCCCGGATGTGTCTCGCTTTGCCATTTGATAGGCCCTATGTATCCGTTTGCATCACTTGTCACCGGATTATCTGCAGGAATGACACTCAGTAGTTTGTAGTTGACCGTATTGGTAAGCTCGCGGACCATATTCTTGCCAAAGACCCTCTGATCCTGCTCTGAGCTTCCTGTTGTACATTTCTGGCCGCCCTTAATATCGCCGCCCGTCAGACATTCGACAATAAAAGTCTCTGTATTTGGTAACGGTCTGTTGTTTGCATTCGTGCCAACCTTACCGCCTTTTGACTCGATCGTTGCCTCATGACCATCTGATTTCTCGGCATCCAAACATACCCATCGCTGAGAGGTGGCCTGTGCATTCGCTCCTTTACCCACGAGCAAAAAAATAAACAGCACAAAAAAAACAGGAAGTAATTTTCTCATCTGTACGATCAGTGTAGTCCAGCTATCTGACTATTGTCAAGGGATATACAATACATTATTATGATTGTATGGCAAGGTTATTCAAGATTATCGTGTTCTTATGGGTGTTCATTTTCTCATGTACCCAGTTGAGTACTGGAGTATATGCGAGTACACAACTTGACCTTATCCCCCCAAGCGGGACCTTGAAGCGGGGTGATGATGTGCAGTTCACGATAACAATCGACACCGGAGGAGCCGCCGTATCTACACTGCAGGTTGGACTTGAGTACGACTCCGCGGTTCTCCAGTATCTCAACACAACCCCAGGTGATACCTACCAAACGATTAGCGCAACCCCCCTCAACTCAAAACAGATCCTTATATCAGCCTCTAACCCTGTCGGCACCAGTTCACAGGGTAACCTGGCGTATGTTGAGTTTAAAATAATCGCGGACGCTCCGGGCGAAACCGAACTTTGCGCACTTTTTTTGCCCGAGGCAACCCCAGGCCCATCTCCAACCCCAGGCCCATCAACCGTTGCACCAAGTTCACTGCCCGTGACTGGAGAGGATGGAAACGGACCGACGATGATCGTAATGGGTGCCGCACTTATTGTTGTTGCGGGGGCATTTTTTGTTGCAGGACAAACTATTTTTTTCAAGCCGCGTAAGAAACTATGAAGAAACTGCTCGTAGGTTTTATTTTTTTCCTAAGCCTTCTCCTCTTATCTGCAAGAGGAGTTACTGCACAGACTACTCCAGCTCCAAACAGCAATACTCCTGAGTTTATCATTGCCTGCGGGTGTCCCACCGAATTAAGTAGCATATATTCAGAGCGCGGAGAGAAATGTGTTGGCGATTATGAAACATTTAAGCAGAATCCTGCGAAAAACCATTTTTGGGTGGAGGATCCTCAGATTACTGCGCAAGGAAAAGCTGACGAACGGGCTCGTCAGTTTATCTACTGGGTTATCAACACCCCGTCTAAAGATGACAATGCCACAAACATTTCAATATGGGGATTTACTCGCAACATCTCATACGCGATTGTAGTTCTGGTTGCCGCAGTAATGGGAATTGGCATTATGATAAGCCAGAGAGTGAACTTCGGCAATAAACTACAGGTTTCTCCCTATTTATGGAAATTATTTCTGATGTTCCTCTATATCACGTTCTCCGCCAGTCTTATTATCCTCGTGATTCAAGGCTCAGAACTTCTTATGAAGTTTTTTATAGAAAACCTCGGAGGCAATAAGCTCTTCAATATCGATTTCGGTGTAGTGAGCGGTGAAGGCAGTTATACCGGATTTGTAGGATGCCGGGACTTAAACATCCGCGTACAAGAAGGGGTCCACGCCGAGCTTATGATGCTCAAGCTCACCAATGTCGCCTATTACATTATGGGCACCATGCTTTTGTTGAGAAAAATTCTCTTGTGGTTTCTCCTTATCGTCTCGCCTTTTCTCGCAATTCTCATGCCCTTTGTCTTTATTCGTAACACAGGCTGGATCTGGATCGGTGTGTTTTTCCAGTGGATCTTCTATGGTCCGCTTTTTGCTCTCTTTTTAGGCGCGCTTGCAAAAATATGGGCCGAAGGAATTCCATTTTTATTCAACTTTTCAAGAACGGGGCGCCTGTTGGAAAGTGGAAGCTATTTCTGCGACCCCGCAGGCTATATATATCCGACTGCCATAAATATTCTTTATGGTGGCCCGGCACAGACTGCCACACAAAACGCACCTTTGAGTATCTGTAACAATGGCAACTATGTCGATACCTACGTTGAGTACATCATCACGCTTATCATGCTTATGGCAGTCACTTTCTTCCCCTGGTGGCTGTTGAGGATATTCCGCGACTACTGCTGTGATGGTATTTATGCTGTAAAAAATATCCTTATGTCTATGTACGACCAGTCGAGAGGCGGACCAGGTACCCCGCCTTCACCTGGACCTACATTCCGCCCTTCAACAACTGGTACTGCCCTGAAGATACCTCGCGAAATTGAGGTTCCCGTCAAGGTAAAACTCGAAACAATGGAAGATGTGAAAAAAACACGCACCGAAGAAATAAGCCGGTCTCTAAATCTGGAAGCACATAAGCTGACCGATATCGCCCGTATCGAGAGCACGAAAAAGTCCGAAGAAAATACTATCCGAAATATCAGCTATCTTAAAAATCCTGTCCAGGCCGACACGCCTCGAGAGCGTCAGAAGTACATGAATATACGGACAGAATTATTTAGTCGGGCAGTAAAGGATGATCAGACAGCAAAACGCATTCTTTCGTCGCTTTCTTCTTCCCCGGTCGAACAGAGAGAGCAGCAAGAGGCGCTCCTTAAAACCATTCCCGAAAGAACACCGATAACAAAGGTTGTGTCTATAAAAGTGAGGATGCCCGTTGAGAAAGTAGAGTCCGTGACATCATCGGTGCTTCAGTCTGCTTCTACCAGCCAAACACTTATCAAGGAAATCGCTCAGTCTGTACAGGTTCCGGAAACGCAGGTACAGACTACACTGACCGTACTGAAGGAACATCTAAACGAAGCGCCGGCAACACTCATCGAAACCGTTTCGAAGGAAGCGAACGTTAGTAAGGAAACCGTTTCGAAGGTCCTCACAACGCTTAACACCTCACTCACGCACGATAAGCTTGTAACCGAGGAGGTTGCCAAGAAAGAAAATGTGAATCAGGAGGAAGTCAAGAAAGTTATTTCAAATCAGATACCTCTGATCGCAGATCCCGTGAAAAACGTAGAAGAAACGGTATCCATACCTCCTACTGTGTCCCTTGATGAGTATGAAGAGGTCAAGCGTATGTGGAAGGAGCAGTATGAAAAAGGTGAAGTGCCCGTCGCCGATAATATTAAATCGCGTGAGCAATGGGTTGACACCGATGTCGTCTTTATCACAAATACCCTCAATAAGATACTCTCTACCGACGAAACGATAAGAAGACAAGGTCTTGAGGATGTTGGATACATCCTCCCCATTTTCCTTATCAACAATATAAAAGGAGATGAACTTGTCGTATATCTGAAAGCAAAACTTGAGGCGGCAAAAACGGTCCGCGCAGAAAAGGAAAAGGAAACAGAACTATCAAACCGGCTCAAACAGAAATCCGAGGAGGAGCTTGTAAACGTTCCTGCTGCCAAGAAAACTGACCAAGAAAAAACGATGGAAATGAAACAGGAGTTACAACAGGAAGTGCCAACTACTCCGCCAACAACAACTCCTTCGGAAAAGGAGTGAGAATACGCGCTTCTCCATTTTGAACAACTACAGAATCTTCCAGACGAAGGCCCCATTTACCATTCATATAGATACCCGGCTCTATCGTGAACACCTGGTTCTCTCTTTTCTTATCGGAGCTGTTAAATGACACTTTTGGATATTCGTGTATCTCGAGTCCTATTCCATGTCCAGTTGAGTGATTATAATTTGGATAGCCCTTTTTTTGGATAGCATCCCTGCAGAAGATATCGATGTCCTTCAGGCTGTCGCATATTTTTACTTTCTTAACCGTTTGCTTCTGCACTTCATGAAGAACATGGTATGCCTCGATTGCCTCATTTGGTGCCTCTTTCATGAATATCATCCTGGTTATATCGGAAACATAGTTATCGTAAGAAATACCAAAATCAACCAGGATGACGGAATTTTTAGCTATGGAACCGCTCCCGTTTTTTGTGTTATAGTGCGGTGTTGCAGAGTTCTCATCAACCGCGATTATCGGATCAAACGCAAGTCCATATCCCTTTCCTTTGATAATCCTCTCCAAAACAACTGCAGCTTCACGTTCTTGTAGGCCAATTTTTATGTAAGGCAAAAATTCGTTGAGTACCACGCCTGTGAGTTTGCATGCTTTCTCGATAGACGCGAGCTCCTCTGAGGTTTTTATTTCACGAAGCATTATGCCAAGACCTTGGGTTGGAACAAAACGCTTTGTCGCAAGAGTTTTATTTATAAGCTCGTACTCGTTGTACTTCAAGTCATCGGCTTCAAAATCGACCGCCGTTATCATTTCATTCGTATAGATACTGGACAGTTGATTAAGAAGTCCATTATTAGGTTCAAGATAGCGAAGCTCTGCCGCTGAACCAGAGTATGTATAGCGGGCATCGGTGAAGAGATAGGCATTTTTTTTAGTAACGAAAAGGAAGCCTTCCCGCTCGTCTTTTGTAAGCGTCTCGAATCCAGAAAAATAAAGAATGTTGAAGAAATTTGAGATGAGAATAGCATCAAGTGCCTGTTTTTGTAAATATATTCTTAACTGTTTGAGCTTGTCTTCATACATACCGGTTATTGTAACAAGTTGAAGACTGATATAGTCCACTATATAATTGAATACAATGATCCCTACATTTCTTATCTCTTTGAGAGAGTTTCTGGAAGTATTCCTTATTGTGGGAGTATTTCTGGGAATATCGCGCAAGATGAAGCTCCATAAGGAAAAAGAAATTATTCTCGCTAGCGTTATTGGCATCAGTCTCTCATTGCTTCTATCGATTGTTGTTTTTGTTCTGGGAAGTCGTGCCCAAACAATCTTTACTGAGACAAACGCAGAACTTCTGGAGGGATATCTTATGATATTCTCCGGTTTCTTCATAGCATATGTCGTTTTCTCACTGCACAACTTTTTTGCACATAAACGTTCTACTGCACTCATTAAAGCTCATAAAAAACTACAGCAAAATATCTTTGATCTGTCGCTATTCTTCATGATTATTTTTTTTGTTTTGCGCGAAGGATTCGAGATTGCATTATTTACCGCAACAGTCTCGCTTTTTTCACAGTTTGTTGAAAATGTCGCCGGTCTGTTTTTGGGGCTGGGAGTATCATCCATATTAGGTGTTCTCACGTTTTTAGCCTATGTCCGCTTTCCTATCACAAAAGTATTTAAGGTTACTGAGTATATGATCGTTCTTTTGGGTGCAGCCTTCGTAAAAAATGGTCTTACAGAACTTCTCGAAATTCACTTCAACATCCATCTGTCAGATCTCTTTCCCATCCATCTTACTTTCTTGCCGGCAAAATCCACATGGATCGGCGGCTTTATTAAAACGATGATCGGTTTGGAGCAGGGCTTTAGTCTGGGAAAATTTACAGTAATGGCAATTTATATAGGTGCAGTCTACCTTCTTTTCTTGAAAACTCGAAAGAAGCCGGTCTTTAAGGATAATTCTTTATGAACTACTACGACGAAAGGCAGTTTATTGCGCAGGTCGACCGAGATGACAACATCATTGGACAGATCGAAAAATGGGAAGCGCATAAGAAAAAGATACTTCATCGTGCTTATACTGTAATACTTGTCGTTCAAAATAAGTACGTACTACAGCATCGTAAGCATCCTGTTTTTGATGGTTGTCTTGACTTATCTTTTTCATCGCATCAGCTCTATAGGGGATCTGTTCTTGAAGATGATGAAACGGCAATCGCAAACTCTCTGGAACGGGAATGGAATGTAAAAAGGACAAGCATAAAAGCCTCTCCTGAAAAAATCGGCTCTATCTATTATGAAGAAAAGGATCCGTACAGTGAGTACTCAGACCATGAAATCGATTATATATACCGAATTAATCTAGACTTTATTCCTGCACCAAACTACGAATTCGCATACGGATTTTCACTCGTTGAAAAAAAGGATCTTACAAAACGTTTCTCATTAATATTTGCCCCATGGGTAAAAAAAATATTAGAAAAAGGTATTGTATAATGCTGCTATGAGTAACAAATTGAAAGGATTTCTTGCTCTTTTTTCCTGTGGTGTTATATTTGGTACTTTTAGCATATTAATTCGTCTCCTTAGTCAAAACCTTGACTCATACCAGCAGATTTTCTTCCGCAACATCATTGCATTTGTTCTAGTTCTGGGAATCATGGTCTTATTTAAGACCAGATGGAATTTCAATAAGGTAGATAAAAAATATATTCTCCTTTATACATTTACTTTTCCGTTTGTAGTTGTGCTCTTTACTCTTTCAGTACTTCAAACAAAAATTTTAGTTTCTATTTTTTCCTTATATA
>CAYPZT010000036.1:1634-8103 GCA_964415435.1 uncultured Gammaproteobacteria bacterium | reverse complement strand
ATAGGCATAATCCATCGAGGAGCCTTGTAATGTATAAGAAGGAGAAGCAAACCAAGCGCCACATTAATGTTAAATACGGCGATTGTGTAGAGTTCTGTAGGAGGGACGAAAAATACCAACAGAACACTCGTTAAGAGGAACAAAATCGCTCCGAGAAGGTAACGGCAATTGGAAATAGTATGTTTTAGTTTCATGCACTTTCGCGCTTGCAAGTTACAACTGTTTCCATTATAATCTAACGTCATGATCACAGTAGACGATGATAAACAGAAGGTTATAGAGTCCTACGCACAAAAAAAAGGCGATACCGGTTCTCCCGAAGTTCAGGTTGCACTTTTGACTCAGAAAATAATGAGACTTACTTCTCATCTTGATGAGAACAAAAAGGATAACCACTCACGGAGAGGCTTACTCAAGGTTATCTCGAAAAGAAGAAGGATTCTTAACTATCTTCAAAAATTGGACGAAAAACGTTATAAGAAATTACTTGAAAGTCTCGGACTAAAGAAGTAACCTTTCCTCATACACATGGATTTTTTTGAAGAATCAATTGAAATAAACGGTCAGAAGCTTACACTTCAGGGCGGAAAGCTTGCGAAACAGGCGACATCCTCTCTTTTTGCACGCATGGGAGACACCTGTGTCTTAGTGACAGTGACCGCCGGCAGAGAAAAACCAGAACTTGATTATTTTCCCCTTCAGGTCGAATACTCAGAAAAACTATATGCGGGCGGCAGAATTAAGGGTTCCCGGTGGGTTAAACGGGAAGGAAGACCATCGGACGATGCAATCCTTACCGCACGGCTTATTGACCGGTCCATTCGTCCTCTTTTCCCTTCAAGTTATCGTAGAGAAGTTCAGGTTATCATAACGCTACTTTCGGTGGATGGAGTAAACTCGCCAGACATGCTTTCGGCAGTCGCAGTATCTACAGCGCTTCACCTATCTTCTATTCCTTGGAAGGGTCCGATAAGCATGACCCGCGTTGGATATGTGAAAGACGCTGAAGGAGATAATACATTTATAGTAAATCCAAAAGAAGAAGAGCAGAATTTTTCAAGCCTCGATCTTATCGTTTCTTCAACGAAAGATAAAGTCAACATGATCGAAACAAAAGGTGAGGAGATAAGCGAGGAAATTGTCTTAAAAGCAATTGGCGTCGCAAAGAAAGAAAATGCAGCAATAATTTCTTTCATTGAGAAGCTTAGAGAAAAAGTAGGTAAGCCAAAAGATCCAACACCTCCTGACCTTCTTGATGCAGAACTTCTCAATATCCTAAAAAAGGACTTCAAAAAACAGATCGAAAAACTTCTTGCTGAAAAAGCACAAAAAGAATTTGACAGCGGTGAGTCACTCAACCTTCTGGTAAATGAAGTGATGGAAGTGTTAAAGGAAGAATACGACAGGAAAATGGTCATGAAAGCAATCGACTATCTCACAAAACAGGCGTTAAGAGAAAAAATTCTTACCACCAAAAAAAGAGCTGATAATCGTGACCCAGATGAGATCCGACCAATAAGTGCTGAAGTTTCCATACTTCCTCGTACTCATGGATCGGCCATCTTCCAGCGAGGCGACACTCAGGTGCTTTCGATCGTAACTTTAGGTGCACCAAGTCTGGAACAGCTTATCGAGAGCCCAGAAGGTGAAGAAGCAAAAAGCTATATCCACCATTATTACATGCCTCCTTACTCAGTAGGAGAGACGGGTAGAGTTGGATTTCCATCACGACGTGAAATCGGACATGGTGCACTTGCCGAAAAAGCAATCGAGCCGGTCCTTCCGTCGGCAAAAGAGTTCCCTTACACCATTCGTGTTGTTTCCGAGGTCCTGTCCTCTAACGGCTCTACCTCAATGGCTTCAACTTGTGGATCAACCCTGGCTCTTATGGATGCAGGCGTACCCATTAAGGCGCCAGTTTCAGGTATTGCCATGGGTCTTATCACCAATGAAAAGGGTGAGTATGTGATCCTTACTGACATCATGGGTATTGAGGATTTCTCAGGTGATATGGACTTTAAAGTTACCGGCTCAGAAACAGGTGTAACCGCGGTCCAGCTTGATGTTAAGATAGAAGGTTTAACTGACAAGATGATTGAAGAAGTCCTTGAGAAAGCTAAAAAAGCACGACTCTTTATCTTGGAGAAGATGAAAGCAGCCATAAAAACACCTCGAACAGAGCTTTCGAAGTTTGCGCCAAAGGTTGTTGTTATAACTCCTCCGGCCGATAAGATAGGTGAAATCATAGGTCCAGGTGGACGCAATATACGTAACCTTATCGCGCGCACCGAAACCGATATCAACGTGTCCGATGATGGTAAGGTGACGATCACAGGCATTGATAAGGCCAAGGTCGAGGAAGCAAAAACACATATCGAAAATATTACCCGAGAAGTGCAGACAGGTGAAGAGTTTGAGGGCGAGGTAAGAAGAATTCTTCCTTTCGGTGCGTTTGTAGAGCTTTTTGCCGGGAAGGAAGGCATGGTTCATGTTTCCAAGATGGCGAACAGATTCGTAAAAGATCCGAATGAAATCGTAAAGATCGGCCAAAAGGTGAGAGTAAAGGTAATAGAGGTAGACAAAATGGGGAGAATCAATCTCCAGCTCCTTTCGGCTTGACCTCTTGGTATTTGATTTTAGTTTTTGACTTCATTACAATGAGAATACTATGGCACGTAAGGCTCGTATAAAACTTCCATTCCTCAAGCTTAAAATAAACAAACACACGATATTCAACGTGGCGGGTTTTTTGCTATTCGCTACAGCAGTGGTGTCTTTGATTTCTTTTGTGCCGGGACTTTCTTCAGACGGTAGAGTACTTTCCAAAATAAATGCATATCTGACGGGTTCTTTCGGTATTCTTTCGGTCTTTGTTCCCTTTATTCTGCTTCTTTTTGCTGCACATTTTTTTAATTCTAAAAAACTCAAGTTCATAAAGCTCAATATAAGTGCAGGAATAACACTAATCTTTGCCTCGCTTTTGGGTGTGCTCCAGAGCGGAGGATATGGAGAGACCATCTTTGAAAATCTGACTCTTGATTTTTCTATAGTCGGATCGATCGTCATCCTCTCTGTTATGTTTATTATTGGCCTGGTTCTTTTTTTGGACACATCCATTGATGTATTTCTTCTTTTTGTTATCGATCTTATAAAATCCTTTTTTGGTTTTGTTGGAAAATATATATTCCGTTCAGTTACAGAGGGAGAAGGTAAAGAAAAAGGCGAAGAAGATAAGTTTATCAAGGATTCGAAAAAGCCGGTAGAACCTATACGGCCGGCTGTTGTTATGCCAGCAGTTCCGCCTATTGCTGCTCGCAAACCTGAAAATACAACTGCACCCAGTCGCGATTTCTCCATAAAGCCCATATCTTCCCCGACACAAACAACCTGGGTTTATCCACCAATGTCGCTTCTGGCAGACGTTGAAAAGATGGAAGCGGAGCGAGGAGACGTTAAGCGTAATGCTGACGTTATCGAGAAGACATTGGACAGCTTTGGTATCCGTGCACGTGTCAGCGAAATAAACTATGGCCCTGCCGTCACTCAGTATGCCATTGAGATCACGATGGGCACGAAGCTCTCCAAAATCACCGCGCTCGCAAATGATCTGGCACTTGCTTTAGCGGCGACCACAGGTCAAGTAAGGATAGAGGCACCCATTCCCGGACGCTCTCTTGTCGGTATAGAGATTCCTAATAAAAGACCAGAAGTCGTTACGCTCAAAAGATTACTCAATTCGCCAGCATTTGAAAACAGCACGGATCCTTTGCTTGTTCCTTTGGGACTTGATGTTTCTGGCCAGCCGCAGGCGGCCAGTATCACCAAGATGCCACATGTGCTTATTGCCGGCACCACCGGTTCGGGTAAGTCGGTCCTTCTTAATGCCTGGATCACAACTTTCCTCTTCAGAACAAAACCGGAAGATCTGCGCATGATCTTGGTAGATCCTAAAAGAGTTGAGCTTTCCTTATATAATCACACGCCACACCTTCTGACAGAGGTAATTGTAGAACCTGAGAAAATTATTTCCGCTCTCAGGTGGACAGTCGGAGAAATGGAAAACCGTTATAAGGAGTTCTCAAAGGCGGCGGTGCGGAACATTGAGGGATATAATCAGCTCGAGGGTGTAACGAAAAAGCCATACATAGTCTTTGTCATTGATGAGTTGGCTGATCTTATGATCTTTGCGCCGGGTGATGCGGAAGAACTTATTACCCGTATCGCACAGATGGCGCGTGCAACCGGCATTCATCTGGTACTTGCTACTCAGAGGCCGTCGGTTGATGTTATTACCGGTCTCATGAAGGCGAATATCCCGACGCGCGTTGCCTTTAATGTTTCATCCATGATTGATTCACGCGTCATCATCGATATGCCTGGCGCCGAAAAACTTTTGGGTAAGGGAGATATGCTATTCCTGCCACCGGATCAGGCAAAGCCACGTCGTATTCAGGGAGCATTTATCACTGAAAAAGAAGTGAACCAGGTAACCAAATATCTGAAAGCACAGATACCAGAGGTCCACTACACCGATGAAATAACCGCCCAGGATGTCCATGTATCGGGTGCAGGCGGTGTGCCTGGCATGGGAGGCGGCGAGAGCGATCCCTATTTTGAGAAGGCGGTCAACATAATCGGTCAGTTTGATAAGGCATCTGCTTCGCTTCTACAGAGGCGGCTATCTGTCGGCTACGCCCGTGCAGCACGTCTTCTGGACCAGTTGGAAGCCGCAGGCTATGTTGGGCCAGCTGAGGGTTCCAAGCCCCGTGAGGTCATAAAACGAGGCGGCGCTCAGATTGAGGAAGCGTCTACAGAGGTTTAATTATCTTTTGATATTTATCCAAATTAATGGCATCATGAGATTATGAATGAATCGGAACTTACATCGCAGAATCCTGATCTCCCGCTTCTATCACAAGATACTGTGAGGGTACTTCGGCAGGATATAGGATTAACTGAGTCAAGAGCCGGAGAAAATAATGAGTCCCCTTATACAAGTGTAAGAAAACTTGTTCCCAGAGTGTTTTATGACTTAGCTGCTGAAAATATGCTTCTTGTGGAAAGATTTTCTTCAGATTTAGGTGAAACATATGGAAATGATGTAGGTGCAAACGATGCATATGTAGCAGGTATGGCACTTACCTTAAGGGCGCTTGAGCTCGAGGAGCCCCAGGTTCTTATTGCTATGGGAAGATTAACACACGATGATGTTCAGGCAATGAGAAATGAAATTGTAAATGGTGCAAAGGCGGTCAGTACTACAAACGTGCTAAAGTCTGTGCTCAATGCGCCACGGATGCCTGAGACACATTATAGTCTGCAGGATATTGTGAAGAATGCAGGTGTAACATATGGCGCAAATAATCTTCATACAGAACTGGGAGCTGCTGCTATGTTTAAGGCAATGCAAAAAGCTTGGCCAAAAATAGTTTCTAACCCGCATTCCGCTCCGGCACCAAATGCCGTTGTCGCATAAAAACTTACTTTGCAAATGCTACCATGAGGCCGAAGACGGCGAAAAGTATGGAGATAAGCCAGAGTCTCATAACGATCTTTGGTTCCGGCCACCCTTTGAGTTGAAGATATAAGTGATAAGGAGCCACGGGCAGCAACCTTCTTTTAAGAAATTTCTTTCCCAGGAGTTGGATTAAGGAAGTGGCACTTTCCAGCACGAACACACCCCCGATGATAGGCAGTGCAAAAGACTTTCCCAAGATGAGCCCGATCACGGCAAAAGCCGCACCAAAAGAAAGCGCGCCTGTATCTCCGAGAATAATACGAGCAGGATAAATATTAAAGTATAGGAAAGAGATAAGGCCTCCCATCCATGCTGCAATAAATAAACTTGTCGGCACATCAAGAATCGAACGTGACACAACCCATAGGGCAAACATTGCTATCATCATGATGCCGGAAGCCAATCCGTCCAGTCCATCAGTAATATTTACTGCATTTGCAAAGGCGACAATTATAAATGTCGAAAAAAGTATGTAGAAGTAGGAAATGTGGAATACACCAAAATAGGGTATATGGACAAAATCTATCTTAAGATCATTGTAAAGCCAGAAAGAAATAACGAGCGCCAAGGCGATCTCAATAATAAGCTTATGTCTCAGCCGGAGTCCGAAAAAGTGTTCCTTCTTGATAAAAAACATTTTTTGCAGATCATCATAGATACCCAGGAACGCAAAAGCAGCAAAGGTGAAGATAAGAATCTTTATCTCCGCGACAGCTGAGGGAAAGTTCGAAAAGATCTTTTGGTTGAAGAAAATAAACGTTAAGAGGGTAAAAAAGAAAACTCCCAGAGTCGTGAGGAGAATGAGAATGCCTCCTCCGACGGGTGTCCCCGATTTATGCTTATGAAATTTATCGAAGATAGGCGTTGGTTTATTAAATGCATCGCGGGTCTGTTGATTGGCTCTTTGGAACCTCAGTTTATAAAGAAAATTGATAAAGGGAATGATGAGAA
>CAYPZT010000036.1:0-1624 GCA_964415435.1 uncultured Gammaproteobacteria bacterium | reverse complement strand
GATAAACGAAAGAAAGACAACGAAAAGATATGTTGACATAGTGCGTTAGAGCAAAGGGACAATTTTAGGAACGAATATTATACAAGATATGATAACACTTCCAATGGCGAATAAAAGCATAGCACCCGAGGAAACGTCTTTTGCGTGTTTGGCCTTTTCGTGCCAATCGGTGTGTACCGAGTCAATTGTAAGCTCAACTGCAGTATTTAACATTTCGATTACCAGGCCGACAGTGATTAACATGCCGATAATCAAAAACTCAACATACGAAATATTGAGCACAAGACCAAGAACAACTGCAGCACATGAAAGAAAAACATGAGCGAGCATGTTGGGCTGCGTTTTTACTACATAGAAGACACCATCAGTGGCGTTTTTAAAAGAATATGCTTGTCTTCGGATCATACAAAAAGTTCGAACAAACTGTCGGCTAATTTGTCTGAGTCATGGCGTAAAATGCTTCTTACCAGTTTATCAGCCTGAGTCTGGGAAAAGGTTTTTCTGTCAATCACATCATCAATAATTATTTTTCCCTGAAATTCAGACTCGACCAAATCGTTTTCCACTGGTTTCTCACCCTCATTCAGATACCATTGTAGTATATCGCTCGGGATTTCTCCATTATTTACGATGACCGTGTCGATTTTTTTCCCAAGATACTTTTCGAGATCCGCAATATGATCACTGGTTTTGTAATTCGTGGTCTGCCCTGCTTTCGTCATAAGGTTTGCGATATAGATTATCTTTGCGGAAGACTGCGATAGCGCCTCTTTTATGCCGTCAACGATAAGTACAGGAATAATACTTGAATACAGATCCCCGGGACCGATAATGATATAGTCAGACTCGATGATGCGGCTCACAGCCTTGGGATTTGCTTCTGCATGCGGTTCGAGGAAGGCGTCAGCAACCCTGCTCTTTTCAGCCTTGTTCGTATCGATATTACCCTCACCTTTTAGTGTTGTTCCATTTTCATAGCGTACGCATAGATGCGTATCTTTGAAGGTAACGGGAATAACCTTTCCCTTAGTATTAAGCACATAACTTACGGTTTCTATTACCTCGTCATAATTTTTACAGACTTTCTCAAGAGCAGCCATAAAAATATTCCCGAAATTATGTCCTGCGAGGTCTCCGTTTTCGAATCGATAGAGGAATAGTTCGCGCCAAAGGAGCTGTGCATCGGAAAGTGCAACAAGCGATTGGCGAAGGTCTCCGGGAGGCAGTACTCCAAGCTGATCGCGCAGGCGGCCTGTAGATCCGCCCGAGTCCATCATGGTCACTATGACTCCCAGATCGAGAGGATGATCCTTAAGTCCGGAAAGGACGACGTAGGTTCCTGTGCCGCCTCCTATGACTGTTATTTTCTTCATATATTGCATAACTTACAAGCGTCCGTTACAATAAACAGAGTCACACCTGTATTTTACCGGAATATCTATGGAAAAGCCACTAGTTGTATTTTTAGCGGGAGGCGTTGGGAAGCGCTTCAGCCCTCTCTCTACTTCAAAAACTCTCATCCCGTTTATGGGCAAACCCTACTTTCAATACGTGTGCGAAATGTTGGAGTCAGCTGGCCTAACCGATATTCTGGCAGTTACGAATTCGGCAAACAATGAGGCAA
>CAYPZT010000035.1:0-8604 GCA_964415435.1 uncultured Gammaproteobacteria bacterium | reverse complement strand
CTGGTATTCAAATTTCACTTTCCGGGTGTACCGTTTTTTTCCTTCGTTTCGGGTGATTAGGAGGATACCTGTCATCCCAAGAAGAAGACCACAAAGGATTGTTATTACCACGAGCTGCAGAGTAATCTGTTTGCCTAGTGATCTCATATATTATCCATTATAACGGCTTTTTAGTTTGCAAGTTACGAGCAGAGGAGGTACAATCAACATATGAATGCCGTGAGGGGATTGGTTACGAAAAAAAACCTCCATTTTCTTCTTATCGGCTTTGCCGCCTTTATGATTGCTTTCGTCTTTGACAGATATTATATTTTTGCCGAGAAGGATCACATCTTGACAAAACCGTTAGAACTTATTTTTAATATCCGCTAATGCAGATCCGTTTTAGTCATTTTTTTCTGGACGAAAAGGACCTTTTTGTATGGGGTTTGGGATTACTGTTTATTGTATCTATGATTTTTCAGATTCCTCTCACACCCTTTAGGACCGATTCACTTCTTGTTGTCTTCGTATTTCTTCTCGTAACGCGCTCGCTTATTAGTCAACTGAAGTTCGGTTCCTATATGGCGATTGCATTTATCGGTTTGGCGCTTAGCGTGTTTCTTTCGCCATACGGGCTTATTATTTACTTTTTGGTAGCGTTTTTGCTCTACAAGAAGACGAATCTTATCTAAAGATGAGGAAGGGGATCACATCAAAACAGGCGGAGGTACTTCTTAAGGAATACGGGCCGAATACCATTACGGATAAAAAAAAGACTCCATTTTATTTGAAGTTCATTGAACAGTTCAGGGATGTTCTAACGCTTCTTTTACTGGGAGCCGCGGTGATTTCGTTTATGGTAGGGGAGCGTGTCGACGCACTTCTTATTGGTGCAATCGTGGTACTAAATGCACTTTTTGGCCTGTATCAGGAAGCGAAGGCTGAAGCGTCGATTGCGGCTCTTAAAAAAATGACCGTTACCAAAGTGAGGGTTATCCGTGACGGCAAGGAAGTTCAGCTTGACAGTAAGGATTTGGTCCCGGGTGATGTGGTATATCTTGAAGAGGGGGTAAAGGTTTCGGCCGATGGGGTGGTTATCGAGACTTTAAATTTGGAAGTAAATGAAGCGGCCCTGACGGGTGAATCTCTCTCGGTGAGCAAGACCCTCGATGAGGAAGTATACTCAGGTACGATTGTTGCAAAAGGGAGAGGATTTATGGAGGTTACAGCAACCGGGATGCAGACAAAATTTGGAAAAATCGCTTCTGAACTTAGTGCAATCGACGATTCCGAAACACCCCTTCAAAAAAAGCTAAAAGGGGTAACAAAAATTATCGGTATAATTGGTATTCTCGCTTCGATTATTGTGCTTGTATTTTCAGTCTTTTCCGGAGAAGGCTACTTTTCGTCATTTCTTCTGGCTATTTCTCTTGCGGTCGCAATTGTGCCCGAGGGCCTCCCTGCTGTTATGACAATTACCCTGGCGATTGGCGTTTCTGAGATGGCAAAGAAAAAGTCTATCATACGAAAATTATCGGCGATCGAAGCGCTGGGGAGCGTGACGCTTATTGCAACCGATAAGACAGGAACACTCACTACAAACAAAATGAAGGTAAATGAGGTCTATCTGCACGATAAAGTATACGATGTGGAAAATCTACCTGCCCTTACAGATGAGAGGTTCAGGGAGGTTGTTTTAAACGGCGTTCTCTGTTCAACCGCTTCCCTCATTTACGTCCATGACCATGGGAGGTGGGATGTGTTGGGAGATCCAACAGAAGGAGCTCTTCTTTATTTAGCCCAAAAGGTTAAACTTGAACCGCAAGAGCTTCGCGCAGAATGGAAAACTCTGGACGAGGTTCCTTTTGACAGCGTAACTAAGCGCATGATTGTTACTGTCGAGAAAAAAGGAGAAACAAAGCCAGTCACTTATGCAAAGGGTGCTCCTGAATCAATTCTGGAGCTTTGTACAAAGCTTTCTTTAGCTGAAAGAAAGAACGTTGAAAAACAACTTGATACATGGGCGCGTAAGGGACTTCGAGTTCTTGCATTTGCGTCTTCACCGGAGCCGAGTAAAAAGACCAGCGGCAGCTCCTGGAAATTTTTGGGAATGGTTGCGATCCACGACGCTCCCCGGCCTGAGGTTGCCGATGCGGTTCATCGAGCACAAGTAGCGGGAATAAAGATCATCATGGTAACAGGAGACAACGAGAGAACGGCAGAAGCAGTCGGTGTTATGGCTGGCATCATAAAGAATAATGAAGATATATTAACAGGCCAGCAGCTTGAGACGTACTCGGATAGCGAACTCCTCGAGGTGCTTCCGAAGGTTCGTATTTTTGCGCGGACGAGCCCATTTCAAAAGCATCGCATAGTAAAGCTTTATCAAAAACTTGGTGAGGTGGTTGTCGTGACAGGGGACGGTGTAAATGACACAATCGCATTAAAGCAGGCCGATGTGGGCGTAGCGATGGGTTTGGTAGGCACAGATGTCGCTCGGGAAACTGCAGATATGGTCATAACAGATGATAACTTTGCTTCAATTGTCAACGCGATCGAGGAGGGTAGGAATATTGTCAAAAATATTAAAAATGCCATAAAGTACCTCCTTTCCTGTAACGTTGCCGAAGCGGTTTCACTCATCGTAGGCATGTTCCTCGGCATATCGCACCTTTTTATCGCGATTCAACTGTTGTATATAAATCTGGTGACCGACGGGCTACCCGCTCTTGCCCTTTCCTTCTCACCGCGTGATAAGAACATAATGCAGAAGAAGGCAGAGAAGAATATTGATCTTCTGGGCGGATTTGAACTTCGCTATATTTTCACGGTCGGAGCCCTCAGTAGTAGCGCTGTCCTTGCCGGTTACTATCTTTTCAGTCCTCAAGGGGATGGTATGGGAAAAGCTGCAGCATTTTCTATCCTTACCCTTATACAATCATTTATATTCGTCGACCTGTGGTTGAGTCACAGACCCCTGGTGACCCACCTAAAACAGCTTATTTCACCAATATTTATCGTAACGTTTGTAATTCCTTTTATTACTCAGATAGCAATCGTCTCTTTTCCGTTTCTTTCGGCCGTATTCAAGGTTCCACATGTAGACTTCTCGCATATAGGAATCTTTATAGTCCTTTCTTTTGCCGTGCTTCTTCTTCTAGAGCTATTGAAATATGTGGGATTCTTCAGCAAATACGCTCTAGAGCGGAGATGATTGCGTTTTTGTCAATTTCTTCATACCTGAGAAGTTCCTCAGAACTGCCCGATCGTGGCAACTTGCGAACCGCCAAGTGGACGATCACGGTGTTAAGAGGCAACACAGTTTGTAGTGCCTCGCCTATACCGCCTTCGGCATAGTGATCTTCAACGACAACTACTTTCTTTACTTTTTCGACGAGTTTTTTGATCCTCGTCTCATCAAGAGGTTTTATACTATATAAATCTACGACCGTTACAAATATATTGCTTTCTTTCATCTCTTCATACGCTTTAAGTGCTTCATGGAGGGTTATTCCGGCAGCTATTACAACTGCCTTGTCCTGCACCGACTGACGCAGTATCTTACATCCTCCTATGGGAAACTCTTCGTGTTCGCTATAGAGAAGGGGAGTTGTAGCTCGAGTTGTCCGCAAATACGCTATTCCTTCATGTTTTGCCATTTCTCGAACTAGTTTCCCTGTCGAAATAGCATCAGCAGGATAGAGAACGACAGAGTTTTGTATAGCCCGCATCATGGCGATATCTTCGAGTGCCATTTGTGATGGTCCATCAGGTCCAATAGATACTCCTACGTGAGATCCCACGAGTTTTATGTTGGAATGAGAGTATTGAGCCATCCGGATCTGGTCAAATCCACGGGTCAGAAATGCACCGAAGCTGGAGGCGAAAGGAATAAGTCCTAAACTAGAAATTCCTACTGCAGTTGAGATCATATTTTGTTCTGCGATAAACATTTCGAAAAAACGTTCAGGAAGTTTCTGTGCAAATATATTCGCATAAGTCGAGTTTGAAACCTCAGCATCAAGCGCAACTACGGCTTTATTTTCCGTACCAAGGGTGGCTACCGCTTCGCCGTATGCTCTTCGAGTTGACATAGCTTCACTCTTTTTAAAATGAGGCTGTACTGATACGGACGGGCTTTTTTCCTCATCAAGGCCAACCATAGTTGCTATTTTTGAGGAAATAGACTTTAATTTCTTATGGACCTCTTTTTGAGATTCGGGTTTGTGAAAGGAGGCATGAATCGTACTTCCACTATCTTCAAGTTCGGCAAGCGCTTTTTTCAACTCATCTTCAGTTAGTGGTTTACCATGATTACCATTTTTGTTCTCAATAAATGATACCCCTTTGCCTTTTATTGTTTTGGCAAATATCATTTTGGGTTTATCTTCCCGCGAACTCAGGACCTGTTCGTATGTTTTTATAATATTTTCGATGTTGTGACCATCTTCGATAATATATACTTCCCATCCAAAAGCCTCAGCGCGTTTTTTGTACGTCCGTAGATTCCATCCAAGAAGTGTCTCTCCTCGCTGTCCCAGCCGATTAACATCGACGATGCCTATGAGATTACTTACCTTATAGTAAGATGCAAGCTCCATCGCTTCCCAGATCTGCCCTTCTGCTATCTCTGAGTCACCCAAAAGCACGAAAACATTTGTTTTCGGGGGTCTAACACGCATTCCGATGGTCATACCTAAACCAATAGAAAGTC
This sequence comes from uncultured Gammaproteobacteria bacterium, assembly GCA_964415435.1. GTDB lineage: Bacteria > Patescibacteriota > Microgenomatia > UBA1406 > GWC2-37-13 > CAYPZT01. The sequence goes on along the minus strand of CAYPZT010000035.1, from coordinate 3,908 downwards.
CTTGTCCCAATGATCCTGTGGCAACATCCGCATACGGAAAGCGCGGCGTAGGATGTCCCTCAAGTCGCGATCCAAACATCCTTAGTGTGCTTAACTCTTCTTCAGACACGACACCTGCAACAGAATAAAGTGCATAAAGAAGAGGGCTAGCATGTCCTTTGGATAAAATAAACCTGTCATTCTCGTGATTCTTGGGGTTCTCACTATCAAAATGAAACAATTTCTTTTTGTCAGAGTGTCCAAAAAAAAGCGCCGACATAAGTTCGACCGCCGATAAAGAAGAGCTTGGATGTCCTGAGCCCGCATGCGTGGTTGAGGATAGGATAATTTTTCTCAAGCGTCGATTTATACTCTTAAGAGTATCGGTATCCATACAATTGAGTATAGCATGCTTGGAAAAAAGAGTTATTAAAGCTATAGATCTAAAAATTTATACTATACATACATCTACATGACAATCTAAACATAGTCTTATTTAATAAATAGTACAGTTTTGTAAAAAGTGCATGTAGTAGATATAGTAGAAATAGTAGTTTTTATAGAATATATAGATATCGATACATTTAGTACTTGACATGCATAAACTGGATCATATATGCTGTTAAATATGCTGAAGGATATCGAAGACAGACTACACCGACTGAGTCAGAGTCAACTTTCCGCCTTGTTTTTATTATCAAAAAGCCCCAACGGAATAATTTCTTCCATAGAAACTGCACAGGTGGTTGGAAAAATGGGGAAAGCTCTGGGAGGTGTATTCTCATCGTTGTCACGTCAACATATACATGATCAGCCTATTGTTGTACCGTGGGGAAAAGCTGTAAACGGGCGGGGCCTCAAATGGAAACTTAACACCACTCTAATACAAAAGGACGAGTTATTTAAAGTCTGTTCGGAGCTACTGCAGAGTTAACCTGATGAAAATAAAACTAATATCACTACAGCCCATTCTACGCGTCACAGTATCGGTGATTCTTATCACCACACTTCTTATGCCAAGTACGTTGCCTTTTTTGCCACACGGTTTAAACACTCAGGTATTTGCAGATACACAGTCTTTTACGAGTAGAGTTGACTTCAATACCGGTTATTTTACGAATACTGAGTCTATCAGTAAAGAGGGAGAGATAAAGCTTAAAGCAAGTGGTACGTGGAACGCACGTGTTTGGAAGACACCAAATCTCACGTTGAACGATGGAACATCATTTTCAACGGACGGAACTTATACATATATGCTTATAGGACGGGACGTAACGTTTCAAAAATACATCCCGGAAGAGGATAGATGGCAGAGTTTAGCTGATGCTCCACATATGTCGTATAGCGGAGCAGATATGACCCTGCTTGGAGATTATATCTACGTTAGCTTCGGTGGCTATCAGAAGGAGTTTAGCCGCTACTCTATAAAAGATAATACTTGGTCCGAGCGAGCAGATCTTCCAGACCTTATATTTTCGGGAAGCTCACTTCGGTCGGACTCTACCTATATATATGCGTTAAGGGGCGCAAGTACAACCGATTTCTGGAGGTATAATCCTGCTTCTAACACCTGGTCTACGCTCACGAGCCCTCCCGCAACTATTTCCACAGGAGCGGATCTCATATATGATGACGCGTCTGGCACACCCTATCTTTATACACCACGAGGCGCAAACACAACCACATTTTATAGATATGATATTAACGCAAACACCTGGTCGACTTTGACCGCAGCGCCAGCTACACTGAATGACAATGGCAATATTACAAAAAGAGGAGACTATATTTATGTATTGCGGGGTTCAGCAACAAATACCTTCTATCGGTACCGGATTTCGACAGATACGTGGTCAACCATCTCAACGACGCCAGCAGTCAACAGGTACGTTGGTCTAACTTACAACGAAAACGAAGACGTGATCTACGTGTTTAGAGGAAATAATACCTATGATTGGTGGAAATATGAGGCGGATACAGACACATTCCTGGGTCCTGCGGATTTGCCTGCCGCTCCCGGAAGCGGAGCTGATGTCATATATTACAATGGTGACGTTTACTATAGAAGAGGAGCAAACAGTACTTCTTTCTACCGCTACTCGGTTTCAGGCGGTGCGTGGTCAACTCTAGCTGTAGTTCCCGCAGCTGTCAATGACGATACAAAAGGTATACGTGCAGGTAACTATCTTTATTATTTCCGTGCCGGCAACACAACATCGTTTTACCGGTATGATCCCTCGAACAATAGCTGGACAACGTTAGCTGCAGCTCCTGCCAATGTTTCATACGGATCAAGCCTGTCGTATCCTGGAAGCGGAAATTACTTATATGCAACTCGCGGTGCGTTAACTACCGTTTTTTGGCGATATAACATCTCCACCGACACTTGGGACGATGCAGGCGCGGCTGATCTGCCCACTGACTCCGAGAATGGATACGGAGCGCGTCTGGTTTCGGATGGAACTGATATTTACGCCATAACAGGAAGCGGCATTGCCAACTTTTTAAAATACACGGTCGGGAGTGATTCGTGGAGCGTGATCGGGAGCCTGCCTTTTTCTCCTTATTGGGGTACTGATGTGGTATCTTACAATGGTAATATATATGCCCAGGCAGGTTACTACAGAAAAGATCTGTGGCAGTATTCGGTGTCGAACGAAGCATGGACGCGGCTTGGTGATATGAGCGGATATTATCCGTACGATCTCGGCCCCTATAATGGAGGATCTATTGCGGCAGACACGGCAAATGGTGTTCTTTATTCCATTAACGGTCAGAACATAGTCAGATTTTTAAGCTATAGTATTGGCGGTACAAACTTTCCTGCAGCGGGAACGTGGATTAGTGACGCTGTAGATCTTTCCTATGTTTCAAGCTGGACGTCTCTTACAAGTACTGGGTCCCTTCCGGACGATTCTTCGATTGCTTTTGAAACGAGTAGCAGTAGTGATAAATCTACCTGGTCTAGCTGGACATCTGTGTCAGGTACGACAGTAGCTTCTCCGGCTGGCCGATATCTCAAGGTACGTGCGACTCTCACCTCAAGTTCCGGCCAAGTAGTAAGCCCTGCGTTATATTCACTGTCCATATCCTATGTAGGAGATGCGGTGGCACCTACAAACCCAGGCTCTTTTACGGGTAAATCTCAAAATGTAGGTGGTATTGATCTGACAAGTAGTGCCAGCTACCCCTATGTCAATCCTTATTTTAGCTGGACGGCAGGCACAGATGGAGAAACGGGCGTTTCAGGATATTATGTTTATTTCGGCACCAACGCGGCTGCTGATCCGGCAACTGCTGGTAACTTTCAGACGACTACCACCTATACAGTGACAGCGCCTCTAACTACAGGAACGTATTATTTACGTTTAAAAACAAAAGACACGTCAGGAAACATTAGTACAGCCGTTACTGGTTTTACGTATGGCTATAATGGTGTTTCTCCGCCTCAAACGGTAACTGAGTCAACCTCTGCAGATTTTTCTTCCGGAACCGCCACGAATGTCTCCGTTGCTTCAGATGAAATACGACTATCAGAAAAAGCAGGTTTTTGGCAGCAGAGTAGGCTAAGTCTCATTCCGGCGAGCGTGTCGTACGGCGCAAGTTTTGCGTATGTCTCATCTTCCAACAAGCTGTATACCTTCCGCGGCAACAATACCAATACCTTTTATGAGTATGATATAGCAAGCGATACATGGACTGCGAAAGCTACGGCGCCATCAACTGTCTATCAAGGCGGAGATATAGTAGAAGGACCAAGTAATTACCTCTTTGCATTTCCGGGTCGCAACCTTAATACATTCTGGAGGTATGATATAACAAACGATACATGGTCAGATGAAGCTGCCTCCGATGCTCCAAGCGCCCTCTACTATGGTTCGTCTGCTATCTTCGATGGCACGCAATATATATATGTACTTCGGGGAAATAGT
>CAYPZT010000034.1:0-8871 GCA_964415435.1 uncultured Gammaproteobacteria bacterium | reverse complement strand
AGGATCTCTTGGACAGCATTGATACAGCTCTTGGGTCATCGGACGAATTTGTATATCGTCGGATATTCCAAGCGTTGCGCATTGAGGTTAATCACGAATTCGACAATATTAGGAAAGGTCTGGACGGGGCAAGAACCCTGGTAAAGCCAAGCGGCAGAATCGTTATCATTACGTTTCACTCAGCCGAGGACCGCATCGTTAAGGAATACATAAGAGCGTATGGTTTGAAAAGCGTTTATAAAAAAGTAATCGCAGGCAATCCCGAAAAGAAATTTGAGCGTTCAGCAAAAATTAGAGTAATAGAGATATGAAACACATACTAAAAATTGGAATCTTTCTTTTTATTTTTGGCATCATAAGTGCCAATGCCTATATTTTCGTAACGGGCATACAACTCAGCAATGAATTGAGCATGTACGAAAGCGAAACAAAAAAGCTCTACACTGCAAATATGGATCTCGAGAATAAGGTCTACGCGCTAGATTCGCTAAAATTTGCATCTTCTATCGCCGCTCAGCTCAACTTCTCTGAAGCGAAGGAGCCTCTATACTTGAATGGCCCAAATTACGCTCGCCGCTAAAGAATTATGAAAAAAATACGCTTCCTTTTCATACTCTATCTCGCTTTTTTTGCCCTCATTGTCACTAAACTTTTTTATCTTCAGATACTCGCATCTCCTCCTGCGGTGGATAACGACTACCTCAGAACGAGAAAGATATATCCGGAACGCGGAAAAATATATGACCGCAATGGACTGCCTCTCGCCGTTAATAAGTCAACCTACCTCACTTTCTTGGAGCCGAAACAGATAGAAGATCCATCGTACTTCGCCGAAAAGCTCCACTCATTTATAGACATGGACGCCGCCTCAATAGAAGCAAAAATTGATAAAACAAAAGAGTGGGTTTCACTCAAGAATGGAATTGAGGAGGATACGAAAAAGAAAATTATCAGTTCGGGACTAAAGGGCGTAGGCTTCGAGGAGGAGTATAAGCGATTCTATCCTGAGGCATCACTGGCTGCGCATCTTTTGGGCTTTGTTGGAAAAACGGCCGAAGGAGATGATATCGGCTACTTCGGAATTGAAGGCTATTACAATAAAGATCTTGAGGGTCTGGCAGGATTCCTGAAAAGCGAACGTGACTTTTTAGGAAGACCGATTCTTGTAGGTACCCAGGAAAAGGTGGAACCGCAAAACGGCAGATCGATACATCTTACCATCGATAAATCGGTCCAGGAGATAGCGAAAACGAAACTGCGTGATGGAATAGAGCGTTATGACGCAAAGGAAGGGTGCGTGATTGTTGCCGACCCGATGACGATGGAAATACTGGCTTTCTCCTGTCTTCCCGACTTTGATCTAGACGAATACTATAGTTTCACCGAATCCTATTTTAAAAACCCAGGGATAACGGACACCTATGAACCGGGGTCAACCTTCAAACCTCTTGTGGTCGCTGCAGCCATTGAAGAAAAAAAAATAAAACCTGACGAGATCTACAACGAAGAAGGGCCTGTCGAGGAAAGCGGCTATACCATCCGCACCTGGAACAACCAGTATGAGGGAAAGATTTCAATAACGCGCATTCTCGAAAAGTCCTCGAACGTAGGGATGGTTTATATTGGGGACAAACTCGGCTCAGAAAAACTGTATACCTATATAAATGACTACGGATTCGGGAAAGCTACAGAGATTGATCTGCAAGGAGAAAATGCGGGCTACTTGAAGCCGAAAAACAGTTGGTACCCCATCGACTATGCAACCGCCACATTTGGCCAAGGACTGGCGGTAACACCGATTCAGATGATTCGCGCTTTTGCCGCGGTTATAAACGGCGGAAACCTGATGCGCCCCTATGTCGTAAAGAAGCTTGTTTCCGATGAACGCGAAAACATAATCGAACCGCATGTTGATAAAAAAATTCTGTCGGAGAAAACTTCAGAAGTGGTTAAAAAGATGCTCGTTTCTACTGTCGAAAATGGCGAGATTGGATGGGCCAAACCGAAAGGGTATACGATCGGCGGAAAAACGGGTACTGCGCAGGTTGCGATTGCCGGCCACTATGATCCTACAAAAACGGTCGCTTCCTTTATCGGATTTGCACCGGCAAATAAACCGAGGTTTATAACGCTCGTCATGCTAAAGGAGCCGAAGACTTCACAGTGGGGTTCGGAAACGGCAGCACCCCTCTTTTTTGAAATAGCGAAAGAGTTGCTTGTATATTATAATATAGCTCCACAATGATACGAAAACTCAAAAACATTGTTCATTTTTTTATTGCTTTTGCGGCAAACATATATTACGGTTTCCCTGGTTCTAAAATAAAAGTAATAGGCGTCACTGGAACAGACGGAAAGACTACTACCACTTCACTCATCTATCATATTCTGACATCTGCAGGATATGCAACTTCCATGATCTCCTCGGTGTATGCAAAGGTTGGCACAAAAGAGTACGATACCGGCTTTCATGTAACCACACCCTCCCCATTTGCCGTACAGCGCTATCTAGCTGAAGCCGTAAAAAAAGGAGACCAGTATTTCGTACTGGAGAGTACAGCTCATGCCCTTGATCAAAACCGGGTATGGGGAATCAAATACCATATATCTGTCATTACTAACATCGCCCATGAACATATCAAGTCCAAAGGCGGCTATGACTATTTCAATACCTACGACAATTATTCCGCTGCCAAGGCCAAACTGCTGTTGAATTCCAACATTGCTATTATCAACAAGGATGATCAGTCATTTCCCTATCTCCAGAGTCTTATAGAGAAAAAGAAAAATGTCATCGTAAAAACATATGCGCTTGATAAGGTCGCGATCTACAACTGGACGAAAGATATCAAGACCGATCTGCCCGGCGAGTTTAACAAATACAATATCCTGGCCGCCTATGCCGTTACTGATAGTTTGGGAGTCGATCATCGTAAGATCCTTAAGGGCATCCGCACATTTACGTTACCGTCCGGAAGATTTGAAGTTGTATACAAGCGTTCGTTTATCGCAATCATTGACTTCGCGCATACTATCCAAGGCATTTCCGCATTTCTTAAAGCCGTAAAAAGTAACTACAAGATAAAGGCAAAAAACCGCATTATTCACGTATTTGGAGCAGCTGGTCTGCGCGACGAAACGAAGCGACCGGTTATGGGAGAGGCAAGTGCAGAGAATGCAGACATTATAGTACTTACCGAGGAAGACTACAGGACGGAAAAACCCGAGATTATATGCAGGCAAATTGCGCAAGGGATCGAAAGTCGTGGATTCGTACAAGTTTCCCCTCACGACATTGCAACCGGGAAAAATAAATATACTGTAGTTCTGGAAAGAAAAGATGCGATTGATGTTGCGGTTGCGGCGGCGCAACCCGGAGATATTGTTGTTCTAACAGGTAAAGGCCACGAAAAAAGCCTTACTCGCGGCAAAAAAGATTTCCCATGGAATGAGAAGAAGGTCCTCCTAAAAGCAATCACTTCCCGGAAATAATAGCCATGATTTACTACAGCAGTAAGTATCAGGGATTTCTCTCCACCATATGGTCTGACACCCATATTCGCGCTCTATTTGGTACAAGAGAGCTGACAAAGAAAGCTCTATACAATCATTTGCAGATACACGCTCCTGCAGTCAAAAAAATAATTGTACCGACACAGGTGCATGGAGATTATATTTCTGTCATAAAGGATAAGGGGTCAGTAACGGCTGATGCCCTTATTACAACCGAAAAAAATATAGGACTTGCCATTTCCACAGCTGATTGTGTTCCACTCATAATCTACGACCCAGTATGGAAAATAGCTGCAATATCTCATCAGGGATGGCGTGGCATCTTGCAGGAATTACCATCAAAATTAGTACAGACCTTTAAAAAAATGGGGAGTCGGCCGGATACACTTCGGGCCGCGATTGGCCCTTCAATAAATCTGTGCTGCTTCGAGGTATCTGCCGATGTGTACAGGCTTTTTAACAAGCGTTTTGGAAAGACATCAGAGACATGCTTTTCTTATATATCCCACATAAGTCTCCCCTATCTTACCCACAGACTACTTGTAGAGGCCGGTATTCCCGAAAAACAGATCGATCACTTTCCCTTTTGTACAAAATGTGACAAAGAACGTTTCTCGTCTCACCGACGCACGCCAAATGTAGAGAACATGGTCTCATACGTATTCATGAACTGATCGATAAAGATTGCGTATAATACCTTTATGGACGCTTACACTCACATATTTCTCCTAGGCATAAAAGGTGCAGGAATGGCAAATATCGCCCTTATCCTTAAAAAAATGGGCAAATCAGTAACGGGTTCGGATACGCATGAAACGTTTATAACCGAAGAACTGCTGAGGAAAAATAGTATTCATTCTCTGCTGGGGTTTGATCCGGACATACTGCCAAAAAATATTGATCTCTTCGTCTATTCTGCTGCCCACGGTGGTCGGCAGAATCCTCAAGCAGTGGAGGCGATAAGGAGAAATATTCCTATTATGCACCAGGCAGAATTTCTCGGATTACTCATGGAATCATTCGAAACGAAAATTGCAGTTTCCGGTTGTCATGGCAAGACCACTACTACCTCTCTTTTGGCAAAGGCCCTCATTAATCTCGGCGCAGAGCCGAGCTATTTTGTAGGGGCACCTTCCTTCGATGGTATTGCCGGAGGCGACTATCGAGGTTCTGATTACTTCGTGATTGAGGCAGATGAGTACGGAGTGAATCCACCTATAGATAAAACACCTAAATTTCTTTCTCTTCGCCCCAATCAGATACTCTGCACCAATGTTGATTTTGATCATCCTGATATATACTCTTCTCTCGATGAGGTAAAAAACGCATATCTCACATTTTTTAAAGACCGCAAATTATTTCTGTGTATAGATGATCCCGTTACAAAAACTCTCCTTCCTTCTATGCAAAACCAAGACTACACAACATACGGTCTGGACTTAAATGCAGACCTGCATATCAAGCAAATACAACATTTACCCGGGGGTACTATTTTTAGCGCCCGGTATAAGGATCGCGAACTGGGTGATTTTTCTCTTAGACTTTACGGCAAAAAAAACGTCTTGAACGCGGCTGGTGTCATTGCAGTTTTGCTCCAAAACGGTTTTCCTCCTGAAAAGATTGCCAAGAGTATCGGTAACTTTGAAGGCGCCGCACGAAGATTTAGTCTCATCTTCAAAAAGAATGAAACATATCTTTTCGATGATTATGCGCATCATCCTCATGAAATAAGCACAACGCTTCAGGCAGCCCGGGACAGATTTCCGGACAGAAAAATAGTAGCCATATTCCAGCCGCACACCTTTTCCCGTACACAAGCTTTCTATAAGGACTTCGCATCCGCCCTTGCGACTGCCGACCTGTCATTCGTCTTACCTATTTTTCCTTCCGCTCGGGAAAATACAGACGAGTACACGGTAACATCGCAACTTATTCAAGAAGAGGCTGAAGCACATCAAAAAATGAACGTAAAAAGTGTAAAGGACTTCGAGCATCTTCGGGCACAGCTTGACACTTTTCTCAAGCCCGGGAACATCATCCTGACTATGGGTGCGGGAGATGTCTACAAGGCGAAGGATGATATAATATCTCTAATCGAACAAAAGGCATGAAGGATTTAAATATACTCGAAGAACGACTCGGACAAGGGAGAGTGCTACCCCAGCAAGACCTCTCGCCATACCTTACCCTGCGCACTCCCACACGTGCAGAGTATTTTTTTGAGGCTAAAAGTAAGGAAGATCTTATTCAGTCTTTCAAGGCAGCAAAAGAGGCCGGCATTCCCTACTTTTTACTGGGCGGCGGTACCAACCTTGCCGTAATAGCACCAATTATCAAGGGTCTTGTAGTGCGTAATAAATTTCTGTTCTATGAGTACACGAATAAATCCGACCAAACCGTAGACCTCGTTATTTCTTCTGGCTATCCAATGGCGCTCCTCGTCAAAAAAACGGTCGATGACGGATATGCAGGTTTTGAATATCAGCTAGGTCTTCCCGGAACGATTGGCGGTGGAATCTTTATGAACTCCAAATGGACTCATCCTGTGTCCTATATTGGTGACAATTTGGTGAGTGCAGAGCTCCTTGATAAAAACGGTGAAGTAAAAACAGTAGATCGATCTTACTTTAATTTTGCATATGACTACAGCAATCTTCAAAAAACGAACGAGCTGGTTCTGACGGCAACATTCCGTTTGAAGATATGCCCTTCAGCACTCCTCCTTCAACGTGCCGAAGAAGCGATGGAGTACCGGCGAAAAACCCAACCCGTCGGAGTTAAGTCCAGCGGATGCTTTTTTAGAAACATATCCGAAACCGACAAAGAACGACTGGGGCTTCCTACGACTTCGGCAGGATACCTCATCGATAAAGCAGGCCTTAAGGGCCGTCGGATTGGCGCCTTTTCAGTTTCTACCATACATGCCAATTTTATCGTAAACGACGGCAGCGGCAAAACCGAGGATCTTGTTCAACTTCTCAAAGAAATAAAACACACCGTGCAGCAGAAGTTCGGAATAGCTTTATCACCCGAAGTTCTTGTTATATAATGAATGTTCCATGGAAGACGCATATATCATCAACGGCGGTACACCTTTACGGGGAGAAATAAGACTTTCCGGCGCTAAAAATGTATCTCTCAAGATTATAACCGCATCTCTACTTGTCAACTCGGCAGTAACACTTAAAAATGTCCCGCGCATAAATGACGTTCACGAACTTCTTGAGCTTATCAAGTCGCTTGGCGCAAGGGCAGATTTTGTTGAGGAAAATACAGTTATTATTGACGGTCGATCACTCCATACAAATAAGGTCGATCTGCTTCATGGATCTAAAATTCGCGCATCTTTCATGCTTTTCGCACCGCTTCTTCATAAATTCGGATCGGCATACGTGCCTAATCCGGGAGGATGCCGTATCGGCGCACGTCCTATTGATCGTATTGTAGACGGTATGTCTGCTCTGGGAGTTATTGTAGAATATGATTCATCTACCGGCTACTACAAAGCCGAGATGAAAGGAAGACCGCACGGAAAGTATACCTTTATCAAGCCTTCGCATACAGGCACTGAACTTCTTATCATGCTGTCGGTTTTTTGTGAGAGTCCGATTGTACTGAAGAACGCCGCACTTGAACCTGAAATAGATGAACTTATATCTTTTCTTAACGAGTCGGGGGCACAGATTAAAAAAAGCGGAACCGATATCACCATCCAGCCTACGAAGGAACTGACGAGATCGACTTTTTTTCAAATCGGATCCGATCGCAATGAGGCAGTCACCTTTGCGACTCTTGCCGTTGCGACAAAAGGTGACATCCGCATCACAGACATCAACCCCCATGTACTCGAAAGCTTCCTTAAACCACTCAAAGCCAGTGGTGCACAGGTTGATATTCATGGATCATCCATGATCCGCATCGCCTACAATGGACCTTTAAAAGCTCAAAAAGTAGAGACCGCACCCCACCCTGGTTTTATGACAGACTGGCAGCCAAACTGGGCAGTACTTATGACTCAGGCAGAGGGTGATTCAATAATACACGAGCGTGTTTTCGAAAATAGGTTCTCATACGTGGAGGAGCTTAGAAAATTAGGAGCCCTTATAGATTATGTCAAAATTCCTGTTCTGAATCCGGCTGAGTATTTCTTTTTTAACTTTGATCCCGTAAAAAAATACAATCAGGCAATCCGGATACACGGTCCCCAAAAACTCCACAACGGAGTCCTTACCATCGCAGATCTTAGAGCAGGTGCAACTCTTGCAATCGCCGCACTCATGGCAGAAGGCGAATCTATTGTGAATGGCGCATCAATACTTGAGCGGGGCTACGAAAAATTTGTAGAGAAAATACGTTCACTTGGGGGAGATATAAGGAAAGTATAAGCCTATTTACTCGTATTGTTCTTCTTCCTGCTTCTGATATGTTTTAAGAATGGTCTTTTCCGGAATACTTTTGTGAACAAGACTGCGTGGGTAGATGCGCGATCCTGCACCGATGGTCACACCAGGCAAGGTCGTTGACTGTACTCCAAAAAAAACTCCTCTGCCGATGATTGCACCCAGTTTGGTTTTATCTGTTGGAATCTTTTTATCATCTATCTTCATGTAAACTTCTGCACCGTCACTTCTTAAGTTTGCCGTCGTCGTACCATAGCTTGGATTAACCTCTGCTTCAAGGACCGAGTCACCTATAAAGTTATGATGCAGTTGACAGCGACTTCCGATATAGCTTCTGGCCACTTCCGATCCAAACCCAATCACTGACCCTTCCTCTATCATCGACTCTCGAACAAGTGTGTTATTGCCGATAATGACATTCTTGCCGATATAGGTTGGACCTTGTATCACAGCTCCATCGAATATCTTTACTCCTTCTTCTATAACTACCTCACCATTAATAACTGCCTTCTCTGAAATGGAGGCCGACGAAGAGATATTTCTTCTTATTTTTTTAAGAAGATACGAAGTAACGTCAAGAACATGAAAAGGAAACTTCAATGTCACCCAGTCGCCTTCATATGCAAGAAATGAAACCTCTTTTTCCTTACAGAGTTTATTGAGAGCCTGTTCGAAACGATCGTCTGTCGTAACAGCTGTAGACTTAAGCGCTGCAATAAAATCTTGAGGATTCTTAAAATAATCAAATACCAGGCTTACAATATCGCTCGGTATGTTTTCTGGAGTAGGCTTTTCAACAATAGATCGGAGTTTGTCCCCTTCCACCTCTAGATAACCACCTGGGAAATAGGATTTACTTCGCCTGCCTGCAATAAGGGCATAGGTGTTTTCTGCCTTGGTAAGGAATCCTTGCAGATAAGTTGGGTCGACAAGATCTACCCCGTTAATAATAAGGATA
>CAYPZT010000033.1:0-8897 GCA_964415435.1 uncultured Gammaproteobacteria bacterium | reverse complement strand
GGCTTTTATGGGCATCTCAACACTTTCCACACCGGAGTTTCAAAAAAAGTCAGGTGAGTTTATAAAGGGCTTTAGGGACCGTTACCGCAATGCTACGCGTGTGGGATTTTTAGATAGTCTAGCGGATCTTGATCTTATCGTTCTTGCCAAAGAACAAGATGCATTTTTAGTAAGCTCGGACGAGGGCGTGATTGTGTGGGGGCGAATGTTTGGCGTCAAAGAGGTGACGCCTGCGGTGTTTGGTTCGTCGCTGAAACAGGCGGGGTCATAGTCTGAGTTTCTTCTTCATCAGGTATAAGCGCAGAAAGCCAATCTATCGCCTTGTCTACCAATGTCTTGGTAGGCTTCTGCTGGTAAACCAAATGTTGCGAAAGAATCTCCACGAGCTTTTTTTTAGTTTCATCATTCGGAACAACAAGAAACAAATGGTAGAGATAAGGTGGCTGGCTTACTATCGTCAGGACATTAAAACCGAACCGTTTCGTGAAAAAGAAGTGAGAGAGCGATTCGAACCGAACGGTAACTCCCGCAGACTCAATTCCAAAGCGGGTAATATTATTGGTCACTTCTGGTGGTGGGGTGATGGTGAGTACGTAAAAAAGAAAAAGCACTACCCATAAGGGAACCATGAGGATGCGATCGCCGAAGAAAAAGACTATAAGCGATAAAAGAAGGGTGACCGCCAAGTAAAATCTGAGTATCATCCGAGACCTTTTTTTATATGGTCTTAAGGGAGCTTTCCATGAAAAAACCACCTGCGGATTTTCAATTAGTGGAGAAATATCTGCCATACCCCATTTTCGTGCTTTTTAGTGAAAAAGTCAAATGCGGGTTGATTTATATATCCTTATTTGATATACTATAGCACTATTGACCTATGGACAACTTTAACAAAATCGTATCGTTCGTGCTCGGACTCGTCGTTATCGTGGTTTTTCTGGCTGTTATAACAGGCAGATTCAACCTTAAACAGAAGATTCCTCTTTTTTCAAGCAAGCCCACACCTACCCCAACCCAAGTGGTGCTTCCCTCCCCAACGATCTCAGCCAACGCTCCTACAGGCACATATATGGGCAACAATAGCTATAATAAGGCAAATCCCTCGAGTATTCCCTCCACAGGTGCTCCCACCGCACTTTTACCCTTGCTTTTAGGTGGTTTGACAATGGGCGTGTACCTTCGTAAGAGATCTTAATCTCGGTCCTGAAAGAGGCCTTCCGGTATAATAGGTTTCCATATGAGAATAGGTATACTAGGCGGAGGCTTTGCTGGTCTTACTGCAGCCTATCGGTTGGCTAAAAATGGGCACGAAGTCACGATATTTGAAAGAGGACGTGAGTTGGGAGGCCTTGCTGTAGGTATCAAAAACGAGGGTTGGCAGTGGTATTTGGAACGGGCGATTCACCACATTTTTTCAAACGACTCTGCAATTATTGAACTCGCAGGCGATACGGGTTTCAAAAATGTCATCTTCAAGTCCCCTCTTTCAGCCTCACTCTATGAAGAGAGGCAAAATTACCGCATAATTCCCGTAGATACTCCGCAGGACTTTCTTAACTTCCCCTATTTGAACATGGTGGACAAACTGCGCGCCGGCGCTGTTATAGCCTCTCTTAAGCTGTCTCCCTTTTTACCAATTTACGAACAGATTACTGCGGAAGCATTTTTACGCTTAACGATGGGTGAGAGAAGCTGGTACGTACTCTGGGAAACACTCTTTCGGAAAAAGTTCGGTAAATATGCGGGAAATATAATGGCGTCGTTCATCTGGGCCCGCATCAAGAAGCGCACGAAGACACTTGGCTATTTCGAGGGAGGATTCCAGACGTTTATTACTCACCTGGAGCATGTATGCGACAGACAAAAAGTCGCAGTGAAAAAAGGGTGTGGAGTTATTGGTCTGTCTAAAAAACAAGATCAAATAGCGGTTCATTTCAGGTCCGGCGAGGAGGGAAGAGCGACAGTGAACACTTTTGACAGAGTCATCTCCACTCTTCCGACACCGGTACTTCTGAAGGTGGCGACCGATTTTTTCCCGCAAAACTACCTAAAAGGTCTTGGTAAGATAGAATATCTTCACGCGGTCTCACTCATTCTGGAAACAAAAGATCCCTATCTTGAAAAAGCTTACTGGGTAAATATGTGTTCGAAAACTGTGCCAATGACACTTCTGGCGCAACACACAAACTTTATGGACAAGAAATACTACGGGGGGAAACATATAGCATATGTTGGATGGTATGTAGAGCGAAGCGACAAACTCATTTCTATGAGTGAAATAGAGGTGTACGACGTGGTAAAAAAGTCACTCGGTGAAATTGCTGGCAAACATATAAAAGTCCTTCGAAAATCGTTATTTAAAGGCCCATTCGCCCAGCCCATATTCAACAAAACATTTATTACCAGTAAACCGGACTTCGAAACTCCCGTAAAAAACTTCTATATCGCCAATCTCGATATGACTTACCCCTATGATAGAGGCACAAACTATGCTGTTGACCTTGGAAATAAGGTTGCAAATCTGATCGGAGCATAATTACCGCACTTTTACCGCAGTTTATCCGCAAGACCTTTGTCTTTGCGAAGCTCTAAAGCAATTGCTTCCATGAAAAGGAATACGGGAATGGCTAGAAGAACGCCCAGTACTCCGCCGAGCCGTCCACCAACAAGAAGGGCGATGAGGGTAAGGATAGGGCTGATGCCTATTGCGCGCTTCATAACAACCGGCACAATAAGATTATTCTCAAGTTGTTGAATCACGAAGGAAATGGCAAGGGCAGAAAAGCCCTGCAGGTACGAATGTGATACGCCAACCAAAAAAGCAGGCACAGTTGCGATAAGAGGTCCGATGGTTGGTACCACCTCGAGTATACCGGCAAGAACTGCGAGGGGTAGTGCGTACCGGATGCCTACCAGGCTAAAGCAGATGAAGCTTAAAGTGCCAACGATCGTCATAAGTGCGAGCTCCCCCCAGAACCATGCAGACATTCTGTTTTCCGCGCGGGCAAGTATACGACTGGCGCGCTCGGCGTAATGCTGGGGAAGATATTGAGCAATGAGTTTTTCAATAGATCTACCCTCGAGCAGAAAGTAGAATCCGAAAAAAAGAGTAGACACCACGAATAAGGCGTTTGAAAGAAAGCCCGTCAATACGCGTAGAGCCTGGTTGGTGGCGTTAGGAATATGTTCTGTGAGTGAGTTCAGCTGAAGCCATGGATTTGTAGGCAGATTGAGACTGTCAACGATTGCCGGAAGGTTTCGCAGGAAGACAAACGTCTCATTTATTAGTGGGGGAATGATGATTGCAAAAAGCGCTATAAAAAAGAGCAGAAAGGTAACGTAAATGATAAGCACTGACAGCACATGGGGCAAGCCCCGTTTTTTGAGAGCTTCAACCTGCGGTCTAAGTGCACTCATGAGTATAAAAGCGATGAGAAGCGAAAAGAGCAGATCCTTCATAATCCACAAAAACGCCAGACCCAACAGGAAAAAGACGGTAAAGACGATAGTCTTCTGGGAGATTTCGACTTTGGTGGTCATACCTTGGATTATAGCTATAGCTCTATCCGTGTGCAAGAGTAACGACAGTCACTGCCCGTGCGCCATTTTCGTGACACACAGACGCTGCCTCAATAACAGTAGACCCTGAAGTTACCACATCATCAACGAGTACGACTTCGCGGCCTTTCACCGTATCCTTATGACGCACACCAAACGCATTTAGCATATTCATGCGGCGCTTGACTTCGGAGGTTAGCCGTGCCTGAGCGCGGGTGGGCCGAACTCTTATAAGGCTGTTCACAACAGGGAACCCTGTATATTGATGCAGCCAGTTGGCAATGAGCTCAGCCTGATTAAATCCACGCGCCCGTTTTCTGGCGGCATAGAGGGGGAGCGGTATGAGGATGGCATTAGGGCTGATTTTTTTCAAAAAGCTGAGTTTATAGAGATGTTGCGGACGAACGGCTAGTTTAAAGTCGTACCATACGGTAGTTGCAAGATCGTACTTTATCGCAGCGATTATCTTCTTGAGAAGCGAGTCGTACTTGAACAGGCTTATGGTTGCCGTAATACCGTGAGTCTCTGTGCAGCGCAGGTGTGTTAGGCCGTGCAGACTCGGCTTTTTGCAGTAGAGACAGAGGTCTTCGCTAAAATAAGTTAATCTCTTGTAACAAGTGTTGCACAGATAGATCCCCGGCATTCCGCACCCCAAACAAGTTTTCGGATATATTGCCTCAAGGAGCATAGCTAAAAGATTAGTGAAGTTAAGTGATAAAAAGACACTGCATATAGTGAACAATCTTGAGTAACACACATACTGCTGGTGTATAGGTATGCACATATGGGGGAAAAGACTTTTACTTTTACATCAACCGTTTTTCTTTTATTTGATCAACTAATTTTTAGAATATATTTTTTTTGCACCCATCCATTAGTTTGAACCTAATTGATGAAGAATTGATATAGATATTTCATAGTGTGACCCTCTTGAAAACATACGTGTAGTGGACTACATTTGATAAGCACACAAAATATGGTTTGTCCCTTTTGCAAGTATGGAGATACAGAGGTTATAGAGACACGTCTTGCGGAAAGCGGAGCTATCATACGGCGCCGAAGACAGTGTCCCAAATGCACAAAGCGTTTCACGACGTACGAGCGGATCGAAGAACTGCCGATTTTAGTTATAAAAAGGGATGGTAGAAGAGAGCGATTTGATCGCGAAAAGTTACACTTTGGTATTCTGAAGGCAACGGGTAAGACAACGATTAGTGCAAACCAAGTAGAAAGAATAGTGTCCGGTATCGAAAACGAGCTCAAGGGGCAGGATACCACAGAAGTGGAGAGCGGCCTTATCGGAAAACTGGTCGCAAAAGAGCTTAAAAAACTGGACAAAATCGCCTACATCCGATTCGCATCAGTGTTCCGGCGCTTTGTAGATGTAGAGGATTTCGAAAAGGAAGTAAAAAAACTAATGTAGATGACGAAAGAGTTACAAAACTCTTGTCATTATTTTAATTATTTGTTATACAATAAAATTCCTATGAAACTTGCCGGCATCTCGGAAAAGGTTTTTCTCGACCGCTACTCAGTAAAAGATAAAAAAGGAAAGCCGATAGAAAAAAAACCCGATGAGATGTGGATGAGAATTGCAAAAGCCGTTGCCGCGGTTGAGAAGAAAGACAAGCAAAAAGAATGGGTAAAAGAGTTTAACTGGGCTCTTAAAGACTTTAAGTATGTTCCGGGCGGGCGCATTTTGGCAGGCGCAGGCACAGGATACAATGTGACGTTCTACAACTGCTTCGTTATCCCTTCCCCAAAAGATTCACGAGGGGGCATTCTTGATACGTTGAAAAATATGGTTGAAATTATGGCTCGGGGCGGCGGCGTCGGCATCAATCTCTCCTCACTCCGTCCACGAGGCACCCGCGTACGCAAGGTTAACGGTTTTTCTTCTGGCCCCATAAACTGGGCGGAACTTTTTTCTCTAACGACAAAAGACATCATTCAGCAGGGAGGTACGCGTCGGGGAGCACTTATGCTTATGTTGTGGGATTGGCATCCGAATATTGAGGAGTTTATCACCGTCAAACAAGATCTGACTCGCATCAACGGTGCAAATCTTTCAGTGTGTGTATCCGACAAACTTATGGAGGCTGTTGAAAAAGATGCAGACTGGCCGCTTATGTTCCCCGATACCAACGATCCGGAATATGATGAGAAATGGGATGGGGACCTTGAGGTATGGAAAAGTCTGGGTAAGAAAATAATAGTCCATAAAGTGGTAAAAGCCAGAAAGATCTGGGATCTTATCGCAGAGGCCGCTTGGAGAAGTGCTGAGCCAGGCGTTGTGTTTATGGAAAGATATAACAAATGGCACAATAACTACTATTGGAATCGCATAAACTGCGTGAATCCCTGCGGAGAAGAAGGTCTTCCTCCTTGGGGTGTCTGCAACCTGGGATCGATTAATCTTGCGGCACTCGTTAAGTCAACGAATATCGACAAGAAAGGGACCTTTGATTTCAAGACACTAAAAAAATTAGTGCGGGCGGCGGTCCGTTTCCAGGACAATGTTGTTGACATGGATCCTTATGTGTTTGATGGTATCCGCAAAACACAACTTGAGGGAGAACGAAGAATTGGTCTTGGGACTATGGGATTAGGTGACACGCTCATCAAACTTCATCTCCGTTATGGGTCCGACAGGGCGCTTGTTTTTATAGACAAGGTTTATTCGCTTATCCGAGATGAGGCGTACAAGGCATCGGTTGAGATTGCTCGCGAGAAAGGTTCCTTCAAGAAATTTGATAAGGACAAGTTCCCAAAAAGCCTTTTCGTGAAGCAAATGCCGAAAGAAATACAAGACACTATTCGTGAAGGCGGCATCCGCAACTCGGTTATTCTCATGCAGGCACCAACAGGATCAACGTCTCTCATGGCAAATACGACCTCGGGCATAGAGCCGGTATATGAATTCGAGTTTATTCGTCGCGACAGATTGGGTCAGCATGTAATCCGCCATCATCTTTATGAGGCATGGTATCGTAAACACGGAAAAGAGCTTGCTGCAGGAAAAATAAAAAGACCGGATTATTTCGTCTCGGCAAACGATCTTACCCCGGAGGATCATGTAAAGGTGCAGGCAGTTATACAAAAGTACGTGGATGCCTCGATCTCAAAGACGGTGAACGCACCAAAAACACATACGGTAGACGACGTGAAAAAACTATATAACCTTTCCTATAAGCTAGGCCTCAAGGGGATTGCCTACATGCGTGAGGGATCGCGCCAAGGTGTACTTGAGCGTATAGAAGAAAAGAAGGCGGAAGCGCCGAAGGTGGCGGTACCGGCCGTATTACCCCGTCCAATGATGGTGCAGGGAGCAACATACAGAATCAATACACCGGTTGGTGTCGCTTATATCACTATCAATACAAACGCAAACAACGAACCGTTTGAAGTGTTTATTAATGTAGGAAAAGCAGGATCAGACGTATTTGCCATGGCGGAAGGACTCGGCCGAACGATTTCCCTATGTCTTCGTGCCTCAGGGAATATAAACGGGCAAGACAAGATAAAGAAAGTTATAGAAGAGCTAAGCGGTATTGGTGGAGCGCGCACGATGGGATTTGGAAAGGAAAGAATAAGAAGCCTGCCCGACGCCATCGCCAAAGTGTTATCGATGCATTTTTCACTGCAGGGCCAAACTGCAGCAGCAAACGGAAACGGTAACGGAGTGGTCAACGGAAACGGTCATACTGTCGTTGCGATGACAAACGGAAACGGCATGCCGGTCACAAAACTTACTGATAAACCAAAGCTTGTTACGGAATCTGTACAGCCGTCTTTGATGGAGCACGCTCAATCGGCCAGCTTCGATCTCTGTCCAAGCTGTGGCGAAGCATCCTTAGCACACGAGGAAGGGTGTAGTAAGTGTTATGGTTGTGGCTACGCCGCCTGCTAATGTGATATAATCAAGGCTTAGTTTATCTTAAGCAATTTTTCTTATTGCAACTCGTGCTTAAGGGAAACAGAGGATGAAAATATACACAAAAACCGGAGACAGAGGTGAAACTTCCTTATTTGGCGGCACACGCGTGTCAAAAGCAAATCTGCAAGTGGAGGCATACGGAGTTTTGGACGAGTTTTCCAGTTTTTTGGGACTGGCTATAGCTGGGATTAAAAAAAGCGATCAGAACAAAGAGTTTCTTATAGATACACAGCGTGACATTTGGCAAATAATGGCGGTGCTTTCTTCTTCTAACAATGATCTCACATTTCTCGAAAGACGCATACGAGAGTTTGAAAGTAAGATTGACGAATTGACAACAGGTCTGCCGCCGCTTAAAAAATTTATCCTTCCGGGCGGTAACGAATTATCGGCACGGTTCCACATGGCTCGTACCCTCTGTAGAAGAGCAGAACGCAGATCTGTAGCGTTAGCCTATCTGAAAGGCAAAAAAATCGCACAACTTGATATTATCATCCGATATCTTAACCGTCTCTCTGACCTCCTCTTTACCTACGCCCGTTATTACGGAAAAAATGCAGAGATCTTAACGAGGTGAGATATAATTAAAGTATGGCCGAGCATAGGGCCCGGCGGCCCACTCATTTTACCATTAGGGCAGAGGCACTAAAACTGGTCACCCCGCCCGGGGTCAGAGCAGAGGACGAGCTTGTAATAATCGATAGGATTGCTAGTAAAAATGAACTGCCGATCGCTTCAGCCGCTCTCCTTAATTTCGCACACAACGGTCCTGATGAGCTGCTTGCTCCCCGAATCCTTAGAGAACCCAATTTATTATTGGGAGACGGAGCCCTGCGCGTTTTGGAATTAGGAAATATTATAGAAGGATATAAGTCTAAGCAAGTTTACGACTACATTGCAGATGCGGGAAGAGATGCTTTTCCTACAGAAAGGGACATAAAAGCAAGGAAGAGAAGAGCGTTAAAGGCTTTGCGTTCAATCTACAGGGACGTAGATCCGCGAATTCCGGATCTATATGCGAGAACAGCAAATTATATCGGCGGAATGACCGCGTTAATCGCGCTTCTTCGCAGGTACAGGGACAATATCTATAATAAACACGCAAACGTTCCCTCACTAGCTGCAGCAGCATCGATGGAGCTTGCCGCCTCAGTTGATATTGATTTTGAGCCGCATGTCCTGCAGGTCTTTCCCCACCCTGAGACAGGTGAGCCACTCGATGTTGCTACATTTATTCGCAGAGCAGGCTAGTTAGAGGAAGAAAGTCACGCGCGGGATCTGCCATGCATGAAAGGCTCTCCGCCATATCGTTCTGGATTTAATCCCCTTGATACAAGTATTTCATCAAGTTTTTGGGAAAGTGCCACGTCATGTTTTTCTTGTGCAGGCGCATTTGAAGGAC
>CAYPZT010000032.1:0-9703 GCA_964415435.1 uncultured Gammaproteobacteria bacterium | reverse complement strand
CTCAAAAGCAAAAGGGTAAAGAGGCGCCGACAGAACTCTGTTTTTTTTTACAAACGAAGGCAGTTGCTGTATGAAGGACGTTTTGGTCTTTAGATTGTCTGCCCAGACAGTACTTTTCTCATTACGATAGGACGTAAAGAAAACCCCATCCGGAAATAGCGTAGCAAGTTCTAAAAGTATCCTTTCTACCCCTCCCCATTTATCTATCCAGTCGTAAACAATAGCTACTTTCATAAGCCTCTAAACTTTAGTCTCTAATCTCCAGTGTTTTTTTATATAGTTTTAACGTTTTCTCCGCCATTTGAGAGAACGAAAACGTTTCATCAACAGGATTTAATTTTTTATTGGATTCGCTTAAAAATATATCGACTGCCTGAACTATACTCTCAGTACTGTAAGGGTCAAAAGAATAATAGTTATTTCCTGCGATTTCCTTAAATACCGCCATATCAGAGGCAATAATAGGTAGTCTAAAATGTGACGCTTCAATAAGAGGTAGTCCAAAACCTTCCGCCAAAGATGGATGGATGAGGGCTTCAGCGTTAGTATAAAAAAATGCAAGTTCAGAAGGAGTCAAGTTATAGTAAAAATGTATACGTTGTTCAAGTCCCTCATTTTTCACAAGAACTTTTATTTTTTTTGCAAAAACATCGTCGGGCCCAACGAGCGCCAGCTTGTAGGGTTCAGGAATAGCTTTAAAAGCGGCAATAAGACGGTCGATGTTTTTATGCGGATAGAAGTTACCGACGTACAGAAAAAAAGGTGTTTCCGGCTTTTTATCTTTAGATGTCTCGATTTTCGCATGGACAAGTTCAGCATTCATTCCTTCATATATGACATGGGTCTTTGCTCCTATTGTCGCACCGTAAAGGCGTGTCAGTTCCTTTTTTACAGTCTCACTCGGTACGATGATATTTCTTGCATTTGAGACTTGATTCCTAAGGACCCAGCTGAATACACCATGTTTCAGTTCATAAAGAAGCGGGTTCCGAGTAGAGGCACGTCCCGTTTTGTGAGTAAGCGGGGTGATATCGTGGACCGTTGCAATAAAGCGTTTCGTGTACCTCACCGGATAGCCAAAATAGGTAAAATGCATGAGGTTCAAGTTATCTTTCATAAGTTGACTGTAAAAGCCCAGCTGCTCAGAAAAACTGTGCCATCGGTAATCTGCTAGCACCGTGGTAAACAGCGGGTTTTTAAATGTAACCTTTGAGAAGTCTTGTCTAGTAAGATAAACGCGGATACGATATTCTTCCTCTCTTTTTTCAAGCTCAGTGAGAAGATTGCGCAGATACGTGCCCACTCCTGTTTGCGAATACAGTCTTGCGTCTATACCTATGAGCTTCATGAGAGTTGTTTCTTCAAATCGATAAATCGGTACACAAGGAAATTAATAAGCCATGGCGTGTTCCTTTCATAGTGTTTTCTGTAAAAGATCTTCATTGAATCGTAAAAGTGATCTTTTGTTTTTGTTTTTACAATCGCATCTCCCCTGCCAAGTCCACTCTGATACTTAAGATGAAGTACCGTATATAGAGGATAATAGACAATCACAAATCCCAGCTTCCTTATTCTATAGGATAGGTCGAGGTCTTCTCCGTACATAAAATAGTCTTCATCAAATCCATGTAGTTTTTTAAGCAGTTTGGAGCGTGAGAGGAAAAATGCGCCACTTATTGCGTCGATTTCATGAATAGTATTCATGTCTTTGGAGGTCAAATGGTATCCGCCGAATAGTCGGTTTAGAACTGGAATAGGGGCTGTGAGTGTTTCGAGTTTTGCAAAATAGTTAAACGAATTCCAAACAGTCGGGAAACCACGATGAGACGCCATGTCCAACTTATTATTCCGGAGTACTACTTTTACCGATAGTGCACCAACAGCTGGATGGGCATTCATGTAGTCAATAAGAACATCGAAGTTGATGTTTTTTAGAAGTACATCGGAGTTAAGATACAGAACATAGTCTCCCGTCGCAAGCGAAAGACCAGCGTTGTTTCCGGCCGTATACCCCAAATTTTTTTTATTGACACAAAGTTTAAACGTAACCTGAGGAGGCATTTGTGCCTTAAGTGTCTCAAGCATCTTGACTGAGTCGTCCGTAGAGGCGTTATCTACCACAATAATCTCGTAGTCGAGTTTACTCTCCTGTACTGATACAATAATGGAGTTTATGCAATCAAGCGTTACCGCCGCAGTATTGTAAGAAAGAATAATGATGGATAATCGGGACATACCACATTATAATGGTAGCTTATCGCTTTGGTGACTGCTTTTGTCTGCGTGCCTTACCGCCAGTGCCCACTTTTCTTCTTTCGCGGATACGAGGATCACGGCGAAGGAAACCATTCTTTTTAAGAAGAGGCCTGAATTCATCCATGTCAGCTGAGTTGAGAGCCCTTGAAAGACCGTGAACTGAAGCTTCCAGTTGACCTTTTCTTCCGCCTCCTTCTATATGGATCGATATGGCAAATCTGTCAGCTGTCCCAGTCAGTTTTAAAGGAGCCAAAAGAGCAGCTCTCTCATGTAGGGAGTTGAACTTCTTTCCATATTCAATCCCGTTTACCATTATTTCGCCAGCCTTCACTTTCATTTTCTCTTTTTCCTTTTCACCTTTAACCATAGCCGTCTTATCCTTTCCTACAATATAAAGACGTACCCGGGCTACAGACTCCCGTCTACGGCCAACTGATTCATAGTATTGAATGTCTTTTGCTTTACGTGGCATAATTATTTAGAACTTGCAACTTTATCACCAAATGTATGCTCCGCTTCAGGAAAAATATGCAGGCGAGCAAGCCTTCTATCTCTCAATTTATTCTTAGGCAGCATTCCTGAAACTGCATGATGCACTATTTTCTGAGGATTTTTTTCTCTAAGCGTGGAAAATGATTCTTCCTTCAGTCCACCAGGATAACCTGAATACGATCCGTATGTCTTGGTTGCGGCTTTTTTACCCGTAAGCTTTACGTGTCGCGCATTAATAACAACAACATTATCGCCTGTGTCAAGGTAAGGGACATACTGTGTTTTATGTTTTCCCTGAAGCAGCAATGCGATTCGCGGCACAGCACGACCTAAGACTGTGTTTTTAAGATCTATTACGTGCCATGCTCTTTCTATATCATGTACACCAACCGACTTTGTCGAATGAGTTAGATGTGTCATGGTTGTTTTGTTTCTTTAACTTCCATTACCCGTGTCACGATGGGATGAGCCCACATAACTTTCGCTGATGGAGCACCGTCAGAAGCACGATACCCCAGTTTGATAATCTTCACGTAACCGCCTTTAATATCTTTCAAAGCAGGGCCCACTTCATTAAAAAGATACTCAATCATCTTAGGTTGAGTTACTTTTCGGAGAAGATAGTTTTTATTTGCTTCAGTCCGACTCTTAGATTTTTCCACCAAGCGTTCAAGCAAGGACTTAGTGACTTTCGCCTTAGTTTCAGTTGTGGTAAGCACACCTTTTGCAAGGAAATTTACCACAAGTTTCCGCAGAAGCATCTTATTAGCGTCGCTTCCGCCCTGAAATGTTTTTGATTTAACACCGTGCCTCATAAGGTTAATGATCCAACTCTATACCCATTTTCTTGAGCTCTT
Source organism: uncultured Gammaproteobacteria bacterium (assembly GCA_964415435.1). Lineage (GTDB taxonomy): Bacteria > Patescibacteriota > Microgenomatia > UBA1406 > GWC2-37-13 > CAYPZT01. Next base: position 6,098 of record CAYPZT010000032.1, on the reverse strand, counting down.
CTTCAATAAGCTCAATTGATTTCTTACCAACACCTTTCATGTTGGTAAGTTTATCACGTCCAACTTTTATTAAGTCTGCCACTGTTTCTATATTTTCTCTCAAAAGCGCATTGATTACTCTTGATGGAAGATTGAGCTCATCGATGATTACCTCGTATAACTTTTTATCGATTACTTCCTTCTTTTCTACAGATTCTGCTTTGACTTCATCAACAGCTGGAGTGTCTTTTCCTGAAAAAAGATGTCCGAAGAAGCTTGCCAACATCTCTGTTGACTGTTTCAACGCATCGTGCGGCTTGATGCTTCCATCAGTTGTGATTTCCATTGTTAATTTTTCGACATTGGACTTTCGACCAACGCGGGCCTCTTCTACCTTGAAGTTGACCTTTTTGACTGGTGAAAAGAAGGTGTCCACTGGAATATATCCGAATTCCTTCTGTTCGCGTTCCTCAACAGGCGAATACCCAGTCCCCTTTTCAGCAATAACCTCGATTTCAAGCTTTCCTTTCCCATCAGTTATCTCACCGATATAAAGGTCTCCATTTACGACTTTTGCGTCACCTTCAAACTGTGAAGCGTACACTTTTCCTGGCTTTTTCACCGAAAGGAATAAGCGGTAAGGTCCAGCACCAGCGGCCTCAAGTCGAAGCTGCTTGATCTGGAGCGTGAGCTCAAGCGCTGATTCTTTTACTCCCTTTATTGTTGAAAACAGATGCGATGCACCATCGATCTTGACGTTGGTAACAGCGACTCCTTCAAGGGATGAAAGAAGTACGCGTCTAAGCGCGTTGCCGATACTCTGACCCAAACTTACGGGTAAGGGCTCGACTACAAACTTACCATACACTGAACCATCTTCAACTACTTGAGTGAAGAAATTAGGACTAAGCATAAGATTAAAATTAATTATTAACGAGAATAAAATTCAACTACTAATCGTAAATTAATCTGTTTATTAATAAGATCATATCCCGGTTCTGTAGTTAACTTACCGGTAATAGCTTTTCTCTCAAACCATGAGGGAATTCCCATATCTTTGTTCGTAAGCGATTTTTCGATATAAGGAATTTTCGATGTTTTCTCTTTAAGAGTGATAGTATCTCCAGGAATAACAACATAGGAGGGAATATTCATACGTTTATCATTGACTACGACATGACCGTGATTCACAAGCTGTCGTGCCGCTGAACGAGTAGGGGCAAAACCTAACCTATATACTGCGTTGTCCAGTCTTTTCTCCAGAAACTGAGCCAAGTGAAAGGCAGTATTGCCCTTGCGGGTACTTGCATTATCGAAATATTTTTTTAGCTGCGATTCACTAATGCCGAACATCGTTCGAAGCTTTTGTTTCTCGCGTAATTGCTGGGCATGTTCTGAAATCTTCTTTCGCCTTTGAACAGCATGCTGACCGGGAGGAATAGTCAACTTCTTAAGAAGTCTTTCGTGTGACTTGGAGCCCGGTGTTTTTAAACCAAGATCCATACCTTCTCTTCGTGCCAGCCGGTTGCGGGGACCTGTGTATTTCATACTCTTCTAATCTTTGGAGGACGCACACCGTTATGAGGTACTGGCGTCATGTCGATCAGTTTATTAACTTCTAACGCAGATTCCTTTATTGCCCTGAGGGAGGCTTCTCTGCCCGGTCCGATTCCTTTTACGTACACATCAACCATCTTAAGGTCATACGACTCAACGGCCTTCTTGATAGTACCGTCTGTAGTGATGGTTGCTGAATAAGGTGTTGACTTTCTTGTTCCTGTAAAGCCGTACATACCTGTCGAGCCGGTAATCAGAGGATTTCCTTTTTCGTCTGTAATAGTTACCAAAGTATTATTAAAGGTCGCGGTAATATAGATGCGTCCTGATTCTACTCTCCTTGATGTTTTTTTTGTTGCCATAGGTTAAATTAGGCCGCTGGTTTTTCTGCAGCGGTACCACTTTTATTCTGTTCGAGCTTGGCCCAGACTTCCTTGCGAAGCGCGCCTACTGTTTTTCTTTTTCCTCTTTTTGTGCGGGCATTTGAGCGTGTTCTTTGACCTCGTACAGGAAGGTTGCGTACGTGTCGTATACCACGATAACTACCGATCTCACGGAGTCTTTTTATATTCTCGTTAATTTCTTCCTTAAGATCTCCTTCTACTTTAAGCATCGTTTCAAGAGTTGTAAGTATCTGTTTCATCTCTGCCTCACTTAGGTCCTGAACTTTCTTATCTTTCCCTACCTTTGCATGCACTAATAGTTTCTTCACATTCGAAGGACCTACCCCATAAAGGAGGGTCAGCGCATATTCAACGCGTTTATTGTCCGGTAATGTCACTCCTAGAATACGTGCCATAGATTATCCCTGTCTTTGTTTATGCTTCGGGTTAGAACAGCTTATATATAATTTACCCTTTCTTTTAACCATGACGCACTTTGGACACATTTTTTTGATTGATGCCTGAACTTTCATTTTAGTTATATTCTATATACAATTCTTCCACGGTCGAGATCATACTGGGTAAGCTCTATACGCACTTTGTCACCCGGTAAAATCTTGATATAATTTTTTCTCATTTTACCCGAAAGATAACACAGTATCACCTTTTCCGCATTGAAAAGCTTTACCCTGAAAAGAGTGTTGGGAAGGTTCTCAATGACCTCTCCCTCAACAACTAAGACCTCTTCCGCCATAAGCCTATTATTTTAACATAAAATATCCGTAAAGTGAACACCATTTGTACGCACGATTTCAGGTCAGAATTATTGCTTCTTTTTCTTTGACGGCGACTGTGTGTTCAAAGCAGGCAGTCAGACTCTTGTCAGCCGACGTAATAGACCAACCATCCTCTTTTTCATATGCGATCTCTTCTGTGCTTCGCGCATAGATAACCTCGACAGCAATGACAAGCCCTGGCTTTATTTCAAGCGTTTTTTCACGCGGTTTGTCGAGGTAGCCGAGAACAAACGGATCCTCGTGGAGCTCGCGACCAATGCCATGCCCCGTAAGCTCGCGCAGGATACCATACCCTTTTCCTCTGATCATGCTCTCTATTGTGCCAGAAATATCTCCCAGTCTATTACCAGGCTTAACCTCTTTTAAAGCAGCGCTGAGAGCTTTTTTACCGACGTCCAAAAATTCCGCTGTCTTTCCGTCACTCTTCCCAACTATAACAGTGTCGGCATAGTCTGTGTGAAATCCCCTATAGAAAACCCCTATGTCCAGCGTTAACACATCGCCATCCTTCAGGGCCCTTTCACTTGGGGGGGTGTGTACAACCTGCTCGTTTACCGGAAGGCACGTTGACCACTTATACCCCTGTACTCTCTGGAATGACGGTTCCCCTCCCTCTTCTCTAATATATTTTTCTGCTAATCTGTCCAGCTCATTTGTTTTCACACCGACTCGAATGGCTGGCCTCAGCCGTGCCACAACCCTTTTAAGCTTTTCACCGCCTTCTCTCATTATTTCGATTTCATCTGCGGTCTTATACGAGATCATGTTTAAGCTGCAAAATAAACACTTCTATAAACTTCTTCTAGTTTGTCATGGAACTCATCCAGTGAGAAGTTGTTCTTGACCAAAAAATCGGCAAAAGCAATTGTCGGCCCCATATTAAGATTAAGAAGCTCATTAAGGTCGCGCTCCTCTCCATAGAATCCACGCCTGTACAAACGCTTTTCACTTCGCTTGTACCGAAGCGTTTTATCAGCGTACACAACAAGAATGTATACGTTTACTTTCGGAAATTCCTTCTTAAGATATTTATACTCTTCCCAGGATCTCATTCCTTCTATAACTACGATGGAGTTATCCCTTAAGGCAGTTTCGATATTTTTCTTGGACATGATCGCGAAAGCTGCCATACCATGTTTTTTCCGCCAACCTTCACGCAACTTTTTATGAGTTTTTTCATCATGTGATAGTTTATTTGTATCGATATATTCATTTAAGATATTGCTGAATGAAACTATTGGAACTCCTTTTTTCTTAAAAAAGTTTTTTGACTCCGTTTTGCCCGAACCGGGAAGTCCCACTATTGCAATGATAGACTTCTGCTTGCGCTCCCATATTTTGATCTGATTTCGGATAAGCTGTTTTCCGAGGCTTTTTAGGATCTCTTCGTTTACTTCAGGAATCTTCTTCATACCGTCTATGACTACGAACTTTCCCTGTTTCATATAGAAATCAAGAACAGGCTTTGTGAAGGTATGAAAGATATCGATCCTTTTTCGAATCGCCTTCACGGTATCATCATTGCGCTGTTCGTTGCGGTGTGCGAGTCTCCAGAGAGCTTCCTTGTCGGGAATCTCAAGATAAATAACCTTATCAACATTGTTCTTAAACTGCTCCGCCTGCCGAACAGTGCGGGGAAAACCATCAAGAATGTATCCTGACTGATACTCGGGACGAGAAAGGTAATCATTTACAACCTGGATGGTCTTGTCATCTGGAATAAGAATGCCGGCACTCATTGTTTCCTTTATATAACGGCCCAGTTTGGTCTTTTCTTTTGCTATTTCACGAAATATGTGACCTGTAGAAAGGTATGGCACCTTCAGTTGCTTTGACAAAAGGTTACCTTGTGTAGACTTACCTGCTCCCGGAATTCCGATGAGTACCAGTTTCATACTTAGATTTAATCCAATTTCTTTTTTTCCTTATGCTCAGTATGCTTTTTACACTTCAGGCAATACTTCGTGAGCTTCAAAGGATTTGTCGTATTCACTTTATTTTTCTCGATGACATAGTTTTGTCTCTTGCAGACAGTGCAAACTAAACCGAGGAGTATTCGTGATCCTTTTTTTGCCATATGAGTATATTAATTAGTAATGATTATATTAACGAACAAATTTATCATAGCTTCGCGATATGAGTTGTGCCTCTATCATTTTGAATGTTTCCAGTACTACGGATACAACGATAAGAATACCCGTGCCTCCAATCACCAAATCAGTCAGGCCGGTAACGCGCGATACAAGCGCAGGAAGAATTGCAACAATTCCCAAAAAAATCGCTCCAACACTCGTAATACGATAGAGAACGCGCTGAAGATACTGCTGGGTAGCAACGCCAGGCCGGATGCCCGGAATAAAACCGCCGTTTTTCTGAATTTCATCCGATATTTTTTTGGGGTTGAATACGACGATGGTATAAAAATATGTAAACCCTATGACCAGAATGAAGTAAAAAAAGTTGTAAAAGAACCCGGTCGGAGAGAAAACGCGCACCAAAAATGATGCGATTGATGCCATAATGGAAATCTTCGAATAGAGGAAAAAATTACCGATCATCTGCGGAAAAAGTACAAACGAAACTGCGAAAATGATCGGGATAACTCCCGCCTGGTTAAGTTTAAGAGGTAAATAGTTACTCGCGCCTTGATACATCCGGTTACCACGGATCCGCTTTGCATAATAGACCGGTATTCTTCTCACCGCTTCATTAATAAATACAATTGCAGCAATAACGAGTACACCCAATATAAGGAAGATGATGATGTTAAAGATAAGTTCCTGATTAAAGGTTGTTATGGTTCTTCCCAAAAGGACGGGAAGTCTGCCTACTATGCCTGCAAAGATGAGAAGAGAAATGCCGTTCCCTAACCCATACTCAGAGATGAGTTCACCAAACCAGACAAGAATAAATGTCCCTGCTGCAAGGGTAGCGACAAATGCTAAAAACTCCAGCGGATTTAATGCTGCAATTACTCCCTGATTGCGAAGCAGGACAAAAATACCAATTGCTTGTATCAAAGTTAAAGGCACTGTCAAAAATCGCGTGTACTGATTCAGCTTGTGCCGTCCGTATTCTCCCTCTTTAGAAAGTTTCTCAAGCTGTGGGAATAAGACCGATAAAAGCTGGATTACGATCGAAGCATTGATGTATGGATTCAATCCCAAAGCCATCACTGAGAAATTAACGAGCGTACCTCCTGAGAAAATATCAAGCAGAGCCAGAAACTGATTCTGGGAAAACAACTGCTGAAGACGAGGAAGATCTATTGCGGGTATTGGCATGAACGCAAATACTCTAAAGGCAAAGAAGATAAAAAGGGTAAACAAAGTCTTCCGCTTTAATTCCGGATCTTTGAAAAGTAGTTTTATTTTATCGGTAA
>CAYPZT010000031.1:0-9713 GCA_964415435.1 uncultured Gammaproteobacteria bacterium | reverse complement strand
ATACAGAATTATTTAACTCGTCCAATAATTCTTGCTGGATTGCCGCCGATGACTGAGTAGGCAGGAAATGATTTGGTAACTACACTTCCTGCCCCTACAACACAATGCTTGCCCAAGTGTACGCCTTTCAGAATAAACGAGTGTGCTCCTATAAAACACTCGTCATCTATTTTTACTTCCTCCGGTTTCGTAAGTCCTGATTCGGTAGGAGCCTTTTTTCGATTGAGCACTTCGTGATCATGGTCAAGTACGGACACGTCATATCCGAAAAGGCATTTGTTGCCAATGGAAATTCTTTTTAATGCAGACAGTGTTACTCGCCTTCCTATGTGTGTGAACTCTCCGATACTTATTGCTCCGTTTCCAATGGGATTAATAAAGGCATCAGCACTTACAACAGCGTTTTTCTTTAGCTCCACATGTCTGAAATCTAATCCAAGAAATATATATCCCGGGCCAACATATGCTCCCTCGCCAATTCTCATACCCTTTAGGCGTGCAGGTAGGGAAAACAAAAAATGGTACAAGTTCATTTAATGATTGTACTATATAATAGATGAATGCGACAGCCTGTTATAACAGTATTACTCACTACATACAGAAGACCTGACTGTCTCAAGATTGCTGTCGAAAGCGTCCTCAAACAAAAAAAAATCGCGTTCGAGCTTGTCATTGTCGACGATTATTCACGCGATAAGACAAAAGAGGTAGTTAAGAGTTTCAAAGACAAAAGAATCAGGTATTTCGAAAATAAAAAAAATGTGGGCTTTCCTTTTACTTTCAGGAGAGGCGTTCGCAATTCACGAGGTACTTATATTTTCTTATTATCAGATGATGATTTTATCCTCAGACCGGATACGCTCTACCATGTATACAGCTCAATGAAAAATAAAAAAGTTTTCTTTGGACAGACCGGCTTAATCTTTTACGATGAAGATATTGCGAGGCCATATCGTTGGGCTACCCCTCATTACCTGAAGACAGTTTATTTTCCATATTCTCCCGATCTTCTGTTCAAGACGCGAAGATGGCATTTTGGATTTGCCTCCGGCAACGTTTACAGAAGAGACCTTATCGATCCGCAGGATATAATTGCCGATATCTGGTTTTCCCATGTGATACCAATTTATAGAGCGCTCCAGAAGGGAGGGGCTATGTATTTCGGCGACCACTTTGTTCTTGGAAAAATAAGCAAGACGGGCAACGTATCGTATCTTAATGTAAAAACAAATAAAGGCTTCCACATGGAAAAGATGTTTGATATTTATGCATCTTTTGATCACTCACACAAAAGACAGGAACTCTTTAAGGCTATGCATCTGACGGAGGGTGCAATCGCAAACCTTGTGGGAATAAAACTATACACCTCAAATACAAATGTTGTCGATACGGTGAAATCTATTTTAAAGGTTGCGCCGCAATACAAATGGAACTTCCACTTATGGATAAATACTGCCGCAGCTCTCGTACTGCCAAAATTTGTTATAGCATTTTTGCGCGATAGGAAAGTTGCATCTGACCAAAGCGCCATTGTTCCTTTCCTAGATAAAATTCAGTTCCGGAACTTCATATGAAGAAAAATATACCCTTGGTATCAATAGGTCTTATTGCTTATAACCGAGCCCAAACCCTTCGTCCTGCAATCAAAAGCCTACTCCGTCAATCATATAAGAATATTGAAATAATCATTTCAGACGATGCCTCGACCGATAAATCTGCGGCTGTTGCCGAAACTTTTGCAAAAAAAGATAAAAGAATCAGGCTATTTAGGCAAAAGAAAAATATTGGTCTTCCCCACAACTCCAATTTTGTCCTTAATAAAGCGGCAGGAGAATACTTTATGTGGGCGGCAGATGACGATACCTGGCATAAAGATTTCATTAAAATTCTTGTCAATGAGCTGGTATCGCATCCCTCCGCAGGTTTAGCAATGTGTAATTTTGACCTGTATACCGCAAAGGTGAGGAAGAAGGTACGCATGAACTATCCTAGTTACTCATCGGGAATACCATTTTTGCGGTCCTATCTTAAAGAAACTCCTCTGTTGGTGTGGGGACTTTTTAGAACAAAATTGTTAAGGAAGGCAGGCGGTTTTTTCGTTGACGGTCGCCCATTTTTGTCCTGGGGAAGCGATAACGTCACAGTTTTTAAGGTACTTCTCATAAGCGGTTTTTGCTTTACAAAAAAATGTCTTTGGCAGAAGCGTGACTCAGGCCACGCGTTAAAACCCTTTCAGGGAATACTTGATTTTTTTCATTCAGAAGATATACGAAAAAGAGTATACAGATATATGGCTTACCCCATTATGTTTTTATTTGACTACTTCGCATTTATCAGGTCTATACACCAGTCTTCATATAAAAGTTGGGAAAAATGGAATCTTTTCATGGAGAGTACTCAATGGTTATTGAGAGTAAACCTGCACTTTATGAGTACACTTTTTCAAGGTTTACGGCATGTATTTTTCTCCCTTTTTTCAAAGCAGCAGACACAGATTTAATTGTCACAAAGAGTCTTTCTCTCTTTAGTGTCGTTAAATCCTGCAGGGTAAATACTGCATTTTCCATCATAAGAAGCAGAAATCTTATGAGAAATGCAGTTCCTTTAAAGTTGCGAAGGACCACCGCTAATCTATTTTTTCGGATATGGTACAGAAGCGTGGGACTGTCGACATACTTTTTGTACGTGACAGACCCTCGATGATAAATGATACTTTTGGGAGCAAGCACGCAACTGCCACCTGCCTTTTTTGCGCGAAACGAGAGATCGCAATCTTCATAGTGGGAATAAAACCATGTATCAAACCCTCCGAGCTGAAGAAAAAAGGCGCGGGACATCATGAAAGTGGTTGCGCTTGTGTATTCTAGATCTGTAGTATTGTCATACTGTCCTTTGTCGGTTTCCCCATATCCCCGGCCGGTACCGATGCCCCATATATTATATGTTCCCCCCACATTGTCTATAATCTTCTTATTGCTAAAACGTTTTATTTTTGGTTGAACGATACTTTTGTCATTTTCCTTTGTTGCCTTAAGAAGTTCCGTCAGCCATGACCTCTCCACAACCGTATCATTACTTAAAAAAACGACCCACTTTCCTTCAGAATGTACAGCTCCGTAATTAAAACCTCCAGTAAAAAAAAGGTTTTCTCCGGTAGACAAAATTCTAACTTTATTGTTTTTGCCAAAAAGTTTTTTTAAATGCGGAACGCTATTATCGGTCGATCCGTTATCTATGACCACAATTTCAAATGGGTTATAAGCACTTTTGAGTACCGAACGAATACAGTCGGTAGTCATTTCCTTGCCGTTGTAGTTTAGTACGACAACAGAAATAAGAGGATTTTTCATGCTATATATTTTTTGTCCAGGCATACCCCTTACTTATGAGTTGAGTTAGTGTAAGCGGGCCGAACACTATTTTTTTCAGTTCTTCGTTGGAAGAGCGAGTGTAGGAATTAATATGTGCGCGCTTTTTCAGGGTCTTAGGCAGATTCCAAATATTCCACCACAATCCCTTTAATATGAGCATACTATCCGAGGCTCTCCCTTTTGAAATCGCACTAAGCATAAGATATGCCTGTGTCATCAGAAAAAGAGGGATCACATAGAGAGAATCTCTTACGTTAAGATTTTTAATAAGATTTGAGAAAGAATTTTTTGTACCTTCATAAAAAAGTCTGTCCCTCGTAGCCGGCGTAAGGCTCCCTCCTACGGAGTGTAAACCTTCTGCGTCCGGTTCGAATATGACTTTATATCCGGCTTTCCAAATTCGCCACGTCAGGTCAGTATCTTCACCATAGATAATATAATCTTCATCAAACCCACCTACAAGCTCAAAAATGTCTTTTTTGACTGCAAGTCCCACCGTCTTTGCTCCAAATACAGGCATACGTTTCTGATAGCGGTCGGGATTTTCTTCATAGCCGAGTTCGTAAGGAAGGCCAAATGGGCTTAAGAAATGTCCAGCATTATCCAGCCGTTTGTTTTTTTCTTTAATCATCTTAAGAACAATACCGCCGGCATCCGGCAATTCTTCGAAAGCATTTATTATCTTTTGCAAAGTGTTCTTCTTTACACGCGCATCCGAATCAAGAAACAATACAATGTCTCCCCTACTATGTTGCACTCCGAAATTGCGACAAAACGCGGGACCCTTGTTTTTGTCAAAGATAAATGGATGAACTTTTTTGTTATTCTGGTATTCGCGAAGAACAAGACCTGTCTTGTCGGTCGAACCGTCGTTTATCACGACTATCTCGTATGCCTCATAACTTGAAGTAAGTATCGAGTCGAGGCAGTTTTTTATATACTGTTCAGCGTTGTAGCAGGAAACTATTACAGATATAACTTTTTTCATATTCAAAAAGATTGACCCCGTACGTAAGAAACAGCTTTTCCTATATAATACATCATATCACTCCGGACCCCAACTACGTTGAAAAGCTCATGTTCTTTCATTGTCCGTCTTCTCTGGATAAACCTTCTTTTACCAAGCGAGAGTCGAATATGGTAGAGGTTCCATCCGATACCTTTTAGTATTGCCCACGAACGATTTACGTCCAGTCGTATCAGAAACATGAGTGACAGAATGCAGTATGAGAGGATATTGGGAATCAATGTTGTCATGAGTCCAGGAGTGTCTATATTTTTGAGTATGCTAAAAATGTTGTTGCGTGCGCCTTGGTACGTAACATTTGCCTCGGCGTAATAATCCCTGTTCTTGTCTTTTGTAACATAAGCATGGTAGATGGTAATGTAAGGATTGAAATAAACTTTTTTACCAGCAAGCCACAGCCTCCAAGTAAAATCCGTTTCCTCCCACATGTAGGCCATATCCTCATCAAATCCGCCAACTTTCCTGAAATCATTTGCTTTCATACCCATTCCTGCAATTTTCAGTGAAAAAATCGGTGTTTCGTAGTCAAATTGTCCTGTATCGACTGCTCCGCGGGCACGTTCTCTCAGGAATCCAAACGATGTAAGATTATCGCCCGCATAGTCATAATTTCTTGTCCCCCGCCGCAAAAGCTTGGGCTGAAAACAACTTACGTCTGGATGGCGTTTAAAAAAATCTAGTGTGCCGTCGTACCATCCGGGCTTTACGATTGTGTCATAGCATAGAAAGAACAAATATTTCCCTTTTGCAGTCTGTGCGCCCAAATTCCTGCCCTTTGCCGGGCCCCAATTTTTTTTAAGCTCCATGAGCTTAAATTTTTTATTGTTTTTATAGCGCTTTTTAAGGAGCTTTACGCTCCCGTCAGGAGAGGCACTATCAACAACTATAACTTCATAGTTTCCTTGCTCCTTAAAAATAGAGTCAAGGCTGTCGGTAATATATTTTTCTCCCTTAAAATTTACTATGATGACCGAAATAGCGGCTTTCATATTTTCTTAAAGACAGCAACTACAGTTCCGGGTATTGCTCCAAGCTGTGAAATGTCCCCGGTTTTTGTGAATTTATATATATAGTATATATTCTGCATGAGAATATTCGAAAAAAAGCGCATAAGGTAATCGATATTTTTGATTCCAATATGACGTTTGTAGAAATAAATGAAGTTTTGTATCCGGTGATATGCATCGGGTCTTGAGTCTGGTGAATCAGCTTCGATGTGATGAATGACTGCAGCTTTAGGATTAAAGGCGATCTTGTAGCCGAGTTGTCTCACCCGGAAGGCGGCATCTGCCTCATGATATTCCCCTAGTCCAAGCGAGAACAATGTATCAAAACCCTTTATTTCCTTGAGAAGCTTGGTGCGAACTGCAAAATTACACGCCTCAAAATTCATAACGTCTTTTTTTTGTCCGGTATGTTTTCTAAAATTGGAACCAATGCTAAAGTTGCCGCTTTTTAAAAAAGTACCAACAGCATATAGTTTTCCTTCATAGAGATAGTTTTTAAAGAAATGACTCATTGCGCGGGTCAGTACGTTTTTCTTCTTCGAGGGACTCAGGAATACCATACTATCCCTTGAGTAGAGTCCTTTTCTAGTGAGCCATGTGGGGCCGGTGACTCCTCCGATTTTTTTCTCTTCCTTAAAAGTTTTTACGATGTATTCAAACCAGTATCTGGTTACTGTCACATCGTCATCTATTCGGATAAACAGTTTTTTGTTTGCATAGCGGAGGGCGAGATTTGCTGCGGTAACAAGTCCCCTATTTTTCTGGATGATGTGTCTGATGTTAAGCTTAGAATATTTTTTTATGACATTCTTAAGCTCACTACTTGATGTCAAGCTTACAAGAAGGATGTTAAAACGTTTGTCGGTTTGGTTGCTTAGACTCTTTAGACATTCGTCGAGAGCCTTAATGCTTTTGGATGTTGGAATAAAAATATCTGCAACAGCTTTCATTCGTTTGCCTTATAAACTTCAAGGTGACGCTTCGCGACATAAGTGGTACTTTTTTCCTTAGCTTTGAGCCAGACATTTCTTTCAATCATTTGAACCAACTGAGGCTTTCCTGCTGTCAAAGCGAAAGCCTTGTCCCATTGCAAATTATCGACGAGTATACCGTCTTTCATATGGAAAATATCTTCCCGGAAGTGTCCGATATTGGAACAGAGAACGCACTTTCCGAAGCTCTGCGCATGGTACAGTCTGCCGCTTGAGCCCATGGAAACTTTGGCCGGGATTACCACTGCATACGCTTTTTTATAAAGATTATCCTGTTCTTTTTCTTCCACGAATCCACGCATCTCAACCCTGGAAGAGAGATTTAGTTTCTTCACGTAATCTTTTATCTCCTCAAAAGCATACTCCTGACCTTTTATCACTCCCCCGGCAAGGACGAGTCTATACTTCGGGTTATTTTTAGAAAACTTGGCGAAACCGTTAAGAACATATTGGAGGCCATTTCTTCGAACCATATATCCAAGGTAAAGAAAGTACGGTTCTGTTTTACCGTTGTATTTTCTCTTTTGTGGTATTCCAGTTGGAATAACGCGTACTTTCTTGAGGTTAACACCCCAATCTTCAACGAGCATAGTTTTCATGAGCTCAGTGTGGAGTATGACTACCGTTGCAAATAAGGAAATCGATCTGTAGATATAGTCGAAAAAAAGTTTCAGAGTAAATGGCGTAATAAGTCTTGTTTTTTTCGCTGTAAAAAGCCTTATAAACGATTCATTTACCTGTTTTTTGAATACTGCGGCATGAATAGTAACGACGACCCGAAGTCCTAGAAGCCGTAGTCCGAGGACGAGAAATGGAAATAGAGCTGCTGTTTTTATGGAACCATACATGTTGAATTCCTGTTGAATATGAACGACATCAGGCTTGTCCTTCATTATTTCGTTGAGGATTTTGTAGATAAATAGAGCGGTTCTCGGCCAGACAGTTTTTATTTTTCCGCAATTTTTAATATGAAGATTCTTTTTATTTAAATCAGTGTAGACGATAAGTTTTACATTTTTTTGTTTTTGAATGGCGTGTGTAAGGATCTGGGAGAAGTGTCCCGATGGAAGCATGCTCGATATAAAGACGACTTTCATAGATTCAGCCTGTCACTATTTCTACTTTCGGAAAGGGAAAGATCATGCCCGTACCTTGTTTTAGAGTATTTTTTTCTCTTTTAAGAAACTCGTCTCGGAATGCCCATGGCAAAACAAGATAATAATCCGGTTTCATTGCTCGTGATTTCGCTTCGCTTATGATGGGAATATTCGTTCCTAAAGTCATTGCTCCATCCTTTTCAGGATTCCGGTCTGCGGCGTAATCGATAATTGAATTGTCAAGACCGCAAAACTGTAAAAGTGTGTTGCCCTTGGTGGAGGCACCGTAAGTGTGAATTTTTTTCCCGCTGCGTTTCAGCTTTTTGAGAAGACCGCTCAGTTCCTCTTTATGCTTGAGTATGTCTTCCTGGAATTTTTTGTACGGTTTTTCACTATCGAGTTCCAGATCAAACTCTTGCTGGCGCATATCATGGAGTTCCATAGACTGCTCGTACTTTTTGTAATTAAAGTTATCGATGTGGGTGGCGACACAACGAATGGTACTGCCGTTAATGTCATTTTTCGATACATGTATGATTTTCATACCAGCCCTGCTGACAATATACTCCAGGACAGAAAGGCTATAGTAGGATAAATGCTCATGACAGATCGTGTCGTAGGCCAAAAGCTTTAGCATATCCGGCATATAAAATACCTCAAATATCCATACGCCCTTTGGGGATAAAAATCTTTTGACTTCTGTCACAAAGGAAATGGGGTCCTCAATATCATAGAACATTGCGATTGAGGTAATGATGTCGAACGTTTTGTTTTTCATTTTTTTTCGCAATTCTTCTGAAGGGAATGTATCCTGTATTACGGTTACGCTGCTTCCCCGTATGGCATCAATTGCATTTGAAGGATCCACTCCATATTTTTTATATGTTCTGGGATAGCAGTTTAAAAGAGTTCCATCATTGCATCCGATATCAAGGACGGTCGCAACCCTTTTATTTACAAGTTCCTGACCCATGTCAGTAATACTCTTGAGATGATTTCTCATGGTATGATTGGTGCCTGAACGGTACCAGTATGTTGCATACAGTATTTGTGGCGGGACTGTGTATGCCGTCTGTAGTAACCCGCAGGCATTCTCATCCTTTTCGGGATTGCAAAATACAAGAGACATGGGGATGGTCCGCATTGGTGGGCGGGGCATACCTTTTTTTAGAAAAACATTTTGCAGATACTGACTGCCAAGGTCTACGACGGGTGTTAATGATGAAGAATGACATACCCTACAAGTATTTCTATGAATGAGATGCATATTTGAAATGGTACTATTATATAGTATGAGATCAAAATTATTACTCGCACTTATCCTTATAGCAGTTTCCATTTTTGTTTATTTAAATTCACTAAACAACGCCTTTGTTTCAGATGACGCGGGGATACTTCGGAATGTGGGTACTAATTTTTCTTCATTGCAAGGAGGAATTCATTCCATACTTTACAAGATAGGCGGACACAACCCTCTCTTTTTCCGGCTTACCACCGTTCTTTTTCATGCAGCATCCACCACGCTCGTTTTTTTTATACTCCTGTTATTTTTTGGAGTTGGCACGAGTTTTTTAGCCGCTTTGCTTTTTGCTGTGCATCCCATTCATGTTGAAGCGGTTGCTTGGGTTTCAGGAGGCGGATATGTTATAGGCGGATTTTTCTTTTTACTGAGTCTTTTTCTTTATATAAAATCGGTAAAACAATTAGTCTGGTATATTCCCTCACTCGTATCCTTTCTGTTGGCAATTCTTTTTTCTCCCGTCTATATATCGCTCGTTTTGTTATTTCCTCTTTATGAGTACACAAATCACAGTCTAAGAAAAAAATGGAAAAAAACTTTCCCATTTTTTGCCGCATGTCTGGTATTGGCACTTCCCTATATCTTCAACATCAGCAGCCGGCTTGATACCTTCAGGACCGGTTACTACCAGGACAGCAGTACCTATAATCCCTTGTTTCAGATTCCGGTCGCAATCTCATCTTACCTTGAGCTTATGTTCTGGCCTGATCAGCTCACCCTTTACCATACGGAACTTTCTTTCTCGGTTCTTAACTTTACCATCCGTGTCATCGTGACTATCCTCTACTTCGTAGGTCTCGCATTCCTCTTCAAAAAAAACAGAGTGCTCTTTTTCTGGTTATCCCTGTTTATTATTTCTCTTCTTCCTACACTCACTCCATACCGGGTTGCCTGGATAGTGGCAGAGAGGTATGTATAT
>CAYPZT010000030.1:0-13352 GCA_964415435.1 uncultured Gammaproteobacteria bacterium | reverse complement strand
CAGCAAGAAGTCTTTGCTTTTGTGACTTCTGTACATTGAGCGATTCCTGCTGCTCTCTTAGGGTCGCCTGCAGTTTATCGAGTTCAATCTTCTTTTCTTCCCGGATTTTTTTCTGTTCTTCAAAGTTGAGCTTGGTTTCTTGTACCTGCACTAGGAGTTTCTGATTGGTATTTTGAGCAGTCTTCAGATATTTTGCGCGGTTTATAAGGTCATCAGCGTTGTCACTATTGAGAAGTACGTCGAACAGATCCACATTATTCTTCTTATAGCCTGTAACAATCCGGCGGAGGAGAAGTTTGGACAGGTAGTCGAGCGATCCGTCGAGACCTTCGATGCGAGCGCCGAGGAGTCCGATCTCTTTCTCGGTTTCAACGATTTTGTTTTGTGTTTCCTGAATACGAACTTCAGCAAGTGCTATCTGGCTGTCCATGTATTGGATTTCAGAAGTGAGTGTATTGCGTTCCGCTCTGGTTTTGTCGACAACGCTTTTGAGGCACTCTATCTTCTGATTGACATCACTTATATCGGTGCACTCAAGAGAATATACTTTAACGATATGTATGCCTAATGAAAAAAATACGAGGACGATAATACTCGATAATGCAAAAAGGGCTTTTTTGCGCATACCAATCATTATAGCGAAATTACTATAAGAGTAATAGGAGTAAGAACAGCAACTTCTATTTTTTTATTTGAGATATTTTTCTGTAGCAAGCAGATTTGCTACTGTTGCGATACCGACTCCGAAAAGGGTGGCAATGCCAAGTGTGACTGCCATAAACACAGGGTTCAGCGGCCAAACGGTAAGTTTGAGCGAAACAATCGATAGGCTGAGGTCGGGAATTCCTCGCAAGTATCCTCCCAAAAATGGACTAAGATAAAGCAGAATCCCAAGCAGAAGGACGAATGATACCACGGCTCCGGTTAATCCAAGAAGCATCCCTTCTAGAAGGAATGGTTTTTTTATGTACCAGGTAGATGCGCCCAAGAGTCTCTGCAGTTCTATCTCGTCTCTCTTGAGTGCAATCTTGAAAAGGGTGGTTGTGGTCAAAACAACAGTAGCCATTAAAATTAAATACACAAAAAAGATCGTTGATGTCTTGCGTAACACATTCGTGAGTGTCAGCAGCCGGTCGATAATATCCTTCTGAAAGTTTACTTCCTCAACAGCAGGCTCTTTTTGTAGAAACTCGGCAATCTGCGGGAGATATTCAGGTTTGAGAGCATAAATCTCAAGTGATGGAGGAAGGATGTCGGAGGAAACCATCTCAAGCAGGAGCGGATTGTCTTTGTTGAGCGACTTGTAGATTTCATATGCCTGTTGCTTTGAAATATATTCAAGTGAAAGTACTTTTTTCGAGTTCATAAGCTCCTCGCGTATCCTAAAGATTTCACTTTCAGGAGTTTTTACCTCAAAGTATGCTGTTACCTGCGGGCGAGTGTCGACATACTGCAGGAGTCCCTGTAAAAAACTTGTCGATACAAAGAGCACCATCGAAAGAAACAGTGTGAAAAACAAAACAAGAAGAGCGGCGAATGATTGGTATGGTGTCCGGCGTATTGATGTGATTATGTCGCTCATAGATCGTATCCTCCTTTTTTAACATCTTTTATGATTCTTCCGTTATTTAGGATAAGTACGCGTTTTTTCAGACTGTTGACAACATCCGTATTGTGGGTCGCTATGATGATGGTTTTCTTACCCTCGAGTTTTTTGAAGATCTTCATGATCTCCCATGTAGTTTTCGGATCGAGATTGCCTGTCGGCTCATCCGCAAGGATGATATCGCGGTCACCCACGATAGCTCTCGCAATTGCGACACGCTGGAGTTCGCCTGCTGAAAGTTGTGCAGGAAACATGTTCTCTTTTTCAGTAAGTCCAACAAGCTCGAGTGCTTGATGAAGTTCATCTTTGATACGTTCTTGAGGCGCCCCTATGATTTTTAAGCTCAGTGCTATATTTTCGAATACGTTTTTATCCGGCAGGATCTTGAAATCCTGGAAAATCATACCGATAGATCGGCGAAGCTTCTCTATGTCTTTGAAGTTATGGTTGCTTACATCGAAATCGTTAACCGTAACTGTGCCTTCGGTTGGAATCATTTCGCGGAGAATCAGCTTGAGAATGGTCGTTTTTCCTGCGCCTGAGGGACCCACCAAGAAAACATACTCGTGATCTTTTATCTCAAGATTCGCATCCTGGAGTGCTATAGTTCCCAAAGGGTACCGTTTGGTTACCTTGTCAAACACTATCATATACTAATCTTAGCATATTGGAGGAAACAGGAACAGGAGTAAACGAAGATATGAAAGGCGAAGCCTTTTAGATTTTTTAGAGGACTTCGACGAGGCCGACGTCCATAAGCCAGCCGGCAGACTGCGCCTCAAATGTTTGACCCCAGACTCGGACTTTTTTCCCTATATAAGGAGAGAGGTCAACGGTCGATGAGGTAAGATATACATTCTGAGACTCGCCGCCTGGTCTTTCGAGGTGGAACGATCCTTCCCCATCCAAACCGCCCTCTCTCAAGAGGCCCTCTGCGCTGTCTTTGAATGTTTTTTTGTCAGCAATGCCCGCTGTTTGTTTCGCGGGTGTATTTGAAACCTGCTTTGAGCCGGTGTTTCCGCCCTGGAGACGCGAAGCGGCATAGCCTATGCCGGTACCAAGAACAAGCGCAACAAGGAGTATAGCTACAAATAGTTTCATGGGTAGTGTGCTATTCATATGGGAAGCGGAATCAAAATCTCGGATAAGAGTTGATTCTTCCGGTGTCATAACAAAAAAAGGATAACAGGTTACTTTGTTTTTTTCAAGTAGGCCTCAATATATGCATCAAGGTCGCCGTCGAGGATCCGTTCGACCTGGCTGTCTTCATGATCTGTGCGAAGATCTTTTATAAGTTTGTACGGATGCAGTACATAAGAGCGTATTTGCCTGCCCCATGAAGCCATCGTATCTTTTTTAAATGACTGCGTCTCGCTCTTTGTTTCCTCTTCGCGTATCTGCCAGAGCTTTCCTCTGAGGAGCTTCAGGGCATTCTCACGGTTCTGCATCTGCTGGCGCTCTGTTTGGGCGGAAACTGTAATACCTGTGGGGATGTGGGTAAGGCGTACTGCTGTTGCTACCTTGTTCACATTTTGACCACCGTGACCGCCTGCACGAAAGAACTGCCATTCAATCTCATCGTCCTTTATTTCGATGTCGCTCTTCTCTATTATAGGGACCACTTCAACGAGGGAAAATGACGTTTGGCGGAGTTTATCGGCGTTAAAAGGAGATTGCCTCACCAGCCTATGTACGCCGGCTTCGGCCTTGAGATATCCGTACGCGAACGGTCCATACACGTTGAGGGTGGTCGACTTAATACCTGCTTCATCCCCAGGTACTCGCTCGATTTCTTCAAACTTCCAGCCCTTTCTTTCAAAGTATCGGGTATACATGCGAAAAAGCATCTCGGACCAGTCCATCGCCTCGGTGCCGCCCTGACCTGCATGAATAGAGAAAATCGCATCACCCTCATCGTACTTCCCGTTGAGAAACAGAAGAACCTCGTACTTTTTAATGAGCTTCTCAGCTTCTTCATTCTCCTTTTCTTCCACCAAAAGCTCCATCATTTCGACATCTTCAATGACTCTTTTAAGATCATTAATGCGCTTCATCGTATCTTTGGCAGATTCCGGATCCTGCCAAAAAGTAGCATCATAGGTCTTCTTTTCAAGCTCAGCCACCTCGTGTTTTTTCTCGGGAAGCTTTGCATGCGCGAGAATACTGTCAAGTCTATGTTTCAGCTCTTCAGTGGTTATTTCCATACGGTATTATACCGTATGCCTGCCCAGCCTGCTTCTTACTGTGTGCCCGGCAAGTTTATGGAGCAGGGGACCGATGGTGCCCCTCCTACCCCGTACTGGATACCCTCGGGTACATAGACATCGTTGCGAATATCCGAGACGTACTGGTTTGATGTCCAGCCAAAAGCAAAAAACAATGGGATCAGAAGAAGTGCCACCCACTTCCACTTCGTGCCGCGATCATGACTGGCCTGTGCTGCGCGTGCGTGTCCTTCGGGATTTCCAAACCATCCCTTTCTAGATTTTCTGTGTGCCATTGTATACCTCCCTTACCCACAGACATCTACCGATATCGGTAAGACACAGATGGGTTTATAAAATTAATAATGTACCTCCACTTTAATGCTCCTATATGAAGCAGTTGAGAGAAGGCGGTAAGAGTTTAGTAAGTATAGTGAGGGCACTTGAAAAGGAGTAGCGATACGCGTGTTATATAATTTAATGATATGCCTAAAAAGAAAAAAAAGACAACGCAGGAAGTAGTGGATCCGTTTGAGCGGCTGAAGCAGCTGTTCCTTGTCCTTTTGGCCTTTATCTTTTCTTCCTTTTACATCCTCATCCTGGTTGGGGGACTGGGTATAATAATTGTGCTTCTGTTTCTTCTCGCGTTCTTCCGGATTTTGGGTTTTTGATTGAGGAGAATCTTTACTTGAAATCGGTGCCTATGATGATTACCACATCCGCAGCATCATCCTCATCGAGAGTCGTTATCTTCGGCGAGGATGTGTAGTCTTTCAGGTCTTGAACAATCATGGGTCCTGCAGCTTTTTTGTCAGCTTTAACCTGGACCTCAGTCACTGTATAGTCAAAGTTGTCAGCGTTTCCTGTGAGTGTTTCGCCATACCCCGCTTCCGTTAAAATGGTTTTGACTTCTGTTGCCTTACCGGCCGTACCCGATCCATTCAAAACTTTGAGCTTTAGGTCGCTTTTGGCGAAGGATGGCGTTGGCGTAGGAGAAGGAGGTGCTTCGGTAGGCACTGGTGTAGGAGATGCCGCGGTAGGTAGACTTGGCAGGCTAATAGATGCTAAAGAGGGCAGCGGAATTTTTGCTGAAGATATGAGGAGGAAAAAGATAAATGAAGCAATAAATGAGCCGATAAAAATAAGAAGTTCCTTTTTTCGCAGGGGCGCCTTAGGCATGCTTATAGAGGGTGGTTTAATGCTTCGTGAGCCTGATTTCAGGAATGAAAAATTCTTATGTTCCTGAGTAAATATAAAGGTACCAAGGGTGATATCCTGAGAAAGTACAGGGAAAGCCTGGGAATTTTCGCTGGTGAGCATTTTTAGATACTCCTGATAGAAATTGGAGATGATCCGTTTCAGCGGGTTTGTCCATACCCCGATTGATTTTGTAAAAGTATCCTGTCTTACATGTTCCGATTGTGAGCCGGAGAGGATGAGGCGATTAAGCTTCATATTTTTGTTCTCGTATTCCTTTGCCTTTTCGTGAAGAATTGTTTCAATTTTGGAACTTTCGGAAAGAGGCGCTTCCCATTTTTCTGCTTCAATGAGTCCATGGGTGTCGTATAAGTAGCCGGTGACGCTATCTTTTTCATAAGAAACGTACCAGATGTACTCTTTCTTGTCTTTGCGTAGCGTTTTCTCGAAGAGCTTGTAGTAGGCTAGGGTGTCGGGGATCACGTAGGCGAGCTTGAGATCGATGAGTTCGAGTGCTTCACGGAATTTACCGAGCGTTTCTTGCTGGAGCGCATAGAAGTTGATCTGCTTCTGCTTATCCTGATCGACAGCAAAATACTCCGAGACACAGTCATCAAGATTGACAGTGAGATTTGCCTTCGCCTTATCCTTTACAAAGGAAGACAGTGCTCCGGGTGCGACGTCTGCCGGAACATCGAATCTTAGATAATGAAAACTTGCCTGAGGCAGAATAAGTATTATTTCTTTTTCGGTGAGGTTAGCTTGATTTATCGACTGGAGCGCTTCCTTTATTGCGGAGGCTACATGGTCAACACTGCCGACCTTACCGTTTGTGAGAAGATCACTTTCGTAGGACTTCTCAAAGAACACAGTGTCATACTGACCAAGCATCGACTTTTTAAGCAGGAGTAGTTTAATGGTATTGCGGTCAAGTAAAAGATAGAGCATAGATTCATTATAGTAATATTTTGAGAAAAAAAACAATAGAATCGTATGATCTTTTTTCAAATTAAAAATTATAAATTTCAAATTTGTATAATGTGCTCATGCATGAGGCTATTGCTGAGCTGAAAAAACGTATCAATATCGTCGAGTATCTCGGCTCATATATCACGCTTAAAAAAGCCGGCCGCAACTTCAAAGCTCTTTGCCCATTTCATAATGAAAAAAGTCCCTCTTTCATTGTGTCTCCTGACAGACAGCTATGGCACTGCTTTGGCGGCTGTCATGAGGGAGGGGATGTGATCAAGTTCTTGATGAAATGGGAGAACATCACTTTTTACGAAGCGCTCAAAGAGCTCGCTGCACGCTATGATGTGAAGCTTACTCTTGGGGCGGTCGATGACAAAGTTGCTTCTGCGCGCGAGCGGCTGTTTTCGTTAAATACTCTGGCGGCGGACTATTTTTCGTTTATTCTCCTAAACAGTACATTCGGCAAGAAGCCCCTGAAATATCTTATGAATCGCGGACTCAACGAGAAAATCATTCATACTTTTGGTATAGGCTATGCCCCTTCTTCCTGGGACTCGCTCCTCAAATTTCTGAAAAAGAAAAAATACAGCGAATCGGAGATTGTTGCGGCAGGACTCCTCATTAAAAGTGATCGTGGCACCTTCTATGATCGTTTTCGAGGACGGCTTATGTTTCCTTTGAAGGATATAAGAAACATGATTGTGGGCTTTTCGGGACGGGTTCTTGAAGGTGAGGGGACAGGGGCAAAATATATCAATACACCAGAAACGATTCTTTATCACAAACGCGAAACGCTTTACGGCATTCAGCTTGCAAAAGAAGCTATAAAAAAGCAGGGGAATGTATACGTCGTCGAAGGAGAGTTCGACATGATAGGTCCCTATATGCATGGTGTCGAGAATACCGTTGCCATCAAAGGCTCTGCTCTCACTACAGATCAGCTTATGCTATTGAGGCGTTACACCAATAAGATAACCTTAGCGCTTGATGCAGACGAAGCGGGGATCGATGCGATGGTGAAAGGTATTGAACTTGCGGAGGAGATGGAGTTCGAACTTCATGTGGCCGTGCTTGACTTCGCCAAGGATCCTGACGAGGCGGTGCGGGCCAACCCCGTCAAATACAAGAAGGCGCTTGCAGAGGCTGTTCCCGTATACGATTTCCTTTTCACCGTATTTGAAAAAAAGTATCCGTCCGACGATCCTTTTGACAAAAAAAAGCGCGCCGACAGTCTGGTCCCAATATTCGACAGAGTCAGAAACCCGATAATCCGCGCTCACTACTTCAAGAAGCTGGCAGAGAATGTTGGTGTTGAAGTTTCAAGTCTGGAACTTATCGCCAGACGTCTCAAGGAGAAGAAGCCGAAGTTTACCCGGACTGTAAAACGTGTACAAGACAATGAACACGATAGGGTCACACTTATAGAGAAATATTCCCTAAGTCTTATATTTCAGGGAAGTGATTCTTTTAAGCTTGCAACCCAGTTCTTTGGCATTGTAAATGCCCAAGATTTTTCGCTCCCCGCTCATAGAAAGATTGCTAGTGCCTATCTTGCCTTTAAGGATTCACATCCGCTTTTTGAGATCAATAAGTTTGTCGACTCGCTTCCTGCCGAACTCAGGGTAGTTGCCGATCAGCTTTACCTTTTTGCCTCAGGAGATGTTGATATTGGCGATCTGTCGATTTCCCATCTTGCCTATGACGTAAAGCGCTATGCGCTGAAGCGCGCCATTTTGCAGTTAGGCATGCGCGAGTCGCTCGATGAGCAGGGAAAGAAAGCACTACAGGATGTGATGAGTGAGTTAAATCGAGTAGAAAAAACCATCGTTTCGTTATAAAATACTGGTTATGCTTAAAAATCGTCTTCCTAAGACACTCGGGGAACTTCTTAAACAGGGAGAGGAAGACGGCTTTCTCGTACAAGACGATATCCTTATTGTCTATCAGGATCCGGAAAAACATATTGCTGAGATCGACGAGTTTTTCGATAAGGCGCTTCGCAAGGGTATCGATATCTTTGAGACCGTTTCAAACCGTGAAGAGTCTGAAGCAAAAAAGACCGCAGAAGAGATCGAGCGCGAGCTTGAGCAACTGGTGGTCTTGAAGCACGGCGAATCACTTGACCCCATCAAGATGTACCTTAAAGAGATTGGAAAGACACCTCTTCTGTCGTTTGATCAGGAAATCGATCTGGCGAAAAAATACGAGAAACAGGATGAGAAGGCAAAAGAAAAGCTCATCCGGGCAAACCTCCGCTTAGTGGTTTCGATTGCCAAAAAATACCTGGGCCGCAGGCTTTCTTTTCTCGATCTGATACAGGAGGGGAATCGCGGTCTCATAAGGGGAGTGGAAAAGTATGACTGGCGCCGCGGGTACAAATTCTCAACATACGCCACCTGGTGGATACGTCAGGCCATCACTCGTGCCATAGCCGACCAGTCGCGTACTATCCGCATTCCGGTACACATGGTTGATCACATAAACCGTTTCTACAAGACCCAGAGGCGACTGACGCAGAAGCATGGCCGGGAACCTGCGATAAAGGAGATTGCCAAGGACATGCAGATGAGCGTTGAAGAGGTCGAAAACCTCATGAAGATAAGTCAGCAGCCAAAAAGCCTTTCAACACCAGTGGGCGACGACAAGGAAGCAACGTTGGAGCAGTTTGTAGCCGATCAGAATCAGCCGACGATGTACGACAAGGTAAGCCGTGAGCTTTTGAAAGATGCGCTTGGTAAGGTCCTCGATACCCTCTCACCGCGCGAACGAAAAGTACTCATGATGCGCTTCGGCCTTGAGGACGGTAAACCAAAGACACTTGAAGAGGTGGGTCGCGAATTCCGAGTCACCCGTGAACGCATCCGGCAGATCGAAGCTAAAGCAATCCGAAAACTGAAACATCCGACAAGGGCGCGAAAACTCAAAGACTTCTTAGAATAAATTATTGCATGTTTGCGGTTTTTTAGGAAAGTGTTCTCCATAAAAATGCTCAAACGCCAATGCGTCAGCCATTCCATAGAGCATTGATGTAGAAAGTCTGTCTAAAGATAGACCACCTTCTTTAAACTGTTTTATGAGTGCAGGGGCTTCTTTCTTGATAAAAGTTAGCGCCTCAGCTTTACTTCCAGAGCGAAACTTTGCCTGATCTTTTTTGAGCTGTTCAAATGTCTCAGATGCTTGTGCATATAAATCTTCTCTAAATGGATGATGATTATTTGTATCGATATAATCCTCCGCAGTCATAAATCCCACAAGGTATGCTTTTTGACTGAATCGAGGAATCCAAGAAGCGTATAACTGAGACGCTTTCCACTCAGGGGTGTTGTGAGCGTATTTTGCTACATATTCGGAATATTTATTAGTGTTAGCTTCGCGAGTCATGCGATATTTTAACCTATAGCAGTTACAAAAACAAGTTTGGAGCCACAAAAAAACCCTCCTTCGTTCGGCTATCGAACTTCGGAGGGTCAGATTGTTAACAATATTTGGTACTTACCTCAACAAACACCTAAAGTGAACAAATTCACTCCATGTGTTTTGATGAGGTAAGCGCGGATATAAGTTTATTTAAAGTCTGAAAGGAGACTAGTGTAGATATGAATCTACGTAAATAAATTGAGCGCAAACCTGTGCAAAAGTTGGAACCGTAAACGGTGCCTGTCCGATAGACCAAAAGGTCTACCTGACAGAGAAGGTGATCTTGCGACCACCTTCTCTTCTCCTAGCCCTCCCGGACCCATTTGTTGGCAGCCTCTTGACAACTTTGACAGTCACAGACTCTTTTTTCAAAAACGTGAATCAATTCACCCTTCTGATTGAGGATTTGCCTTTGACGGGGTCCGGCATGATTACTGCACGTGGGTTCGTGGCAGAAATCACAATTTTTATCTGTCAGCAATCGACAGTGATGACAAATCTCTTCTCGCCTCGATCCCAGCGTTGAGGGGAGTATCATTATCCCGAACATGGCGATCATGAAAAGCTTGAAAATGCTCATTTCTTCGTACCACCTCCGTAAAGTTTGTGTGCCAAAAACAGTATGATGATCAGACCGAAAGCTACGATGTAGTTCCAGTCGATTTTCGTTTCGTTAATGAACTCTTCCTCCAAACGAGTCGGCGGGGGAAGGGTTGGGGCAGGCATAGCTCCGATAGATTGGAGGTACGCGAGCAATGCGATTGCCGCCAAAAGTACAATTGCGCCGATCCAAACCGGGAGTTTATTTCCATTTTGTCCAAACGGTTTCACTTTTCCTCCTCGAACACACTTCATATAAGCTCGCGTCTCGGCGGGCTTTTTTTGTTTACAGTTGCTACCACTTGATCGGGAATGTCTCGGGACTGGTTGCTAGCCAAATCTCAAGAATGATGACAGCCAAAATAACGACTGCTACCATATGTTTCCTGCTAATCTTATCAGCGACTTTCTCGATCGCTTCGCCGAAAAGAAACAGAAAAGTCAACATGCCCAGCATTGTGAGCAAGAGTCCTAACGTAAATACGTGCACAAGATGCTCTGGGACAAACATATTACACTCCTCTATTTGATACGCGTTACCCGCATTGAACCGTCTGATCCGGTGCAAAAGGTAAACTCACCCTCGAGTTCCGCGATGCGGAGACCCACGGGGAGCTCCGGGTCGACCAAGATAAACTGGCCGACTTTGAGTTTTGCAGCTTCGCGCATCATTTCCTGTTCATTCTTTATGACTTTCATTGATCCCTCGTAACAGTGAGTCCCTCGTCCGACACTGATGTCGAAAAAGAACTTCTTTCACTCTTAACGAGAGGGCGATTGAGCCATCGGCGCCAAAACTTTTCTCCTTCTTCTATGCTGGGCCACGTATATGATTCGCCGGGTTTAAGTGTATTGATATGACGCGAAAATTCGGCCATTTTCCGGCTCATTTGGACCTGATATTCCGCGCTTTTTCGCTCAGCATTAAGCCGTTTTATTTTTCGCAGCTGGGAGACGAAAATCCTTCCCAACGCGAACATTGCGGCAAAGCCGAGAATTGCCACGATAACTGCAATTATTTCACTCATGATTCAACCTCTTCCCTCTGAACTCTTGCTCGTTTATCTGTTGATTACTCTTCACATTGATTAAGTGCGAGTCACCCAAGGTGCTCCCACTGTATGTGAAAAGGCCGTGCTTATTCGGTTGTACTTCCACTCTCGGGAGGTATTACAACGTCCAGTCGACGCCGTCCCAAAAAACGAGTGTTTCTCCCGCGAGCAACTGCAGCTTGGCACGATTCTCATTCTCTCCGAGAAACCGTATTGTCTCCAACTTAACGAGGAGATCACTTCCATCTGATTTCAGCTGGGCTCCATAATATCCTTTCGGTCTCATTTCTTACTCCTCTTTGAATTAAAAAGAAAGCAACCCTATGAAAGCAATTGCTTCCTCATTTACTAGTCTTCTTCTGGGCGAATTATTTTCTCCCACGTGGGTTCTATCCACGCGTGCCCATCCCATCGTCGGGAGGCTTGGTAGATTCCCACAGAAGGTTGTTTGCCCCCAACGTACCATGCATGTTTGTAGTCCAAGTAATAGTTATTTACTTCCTCAATGATTGGTACGATGTACCATCCTTCTTTCAAACTTTCCCGACGACGCCGACTCAACGCGATAATCAGTCCTACGACCAATGCGACGACGACCGCTGCGGCGATTCCGATGAGGGTGAGCTCTTCCTGGGTAAAGGTTTTCATGATTTTTCCTTTTCGTCTTATGGTGTTTTTTCGATCGTACGACATTCCTCTCTATTCAGTTGTACTTCACCCCTTCCGGAAAAATACCCACCAGATGGTAGCGCAGACCGTGATTGCGATCAAAAACACCGCAAACCAAACGGGCACCACCCATCCAAGCGGCCAAATCACGACGCGGATGTGTCGTTGGAAACGTTCCCAACTGACGAAAAAAACAAGCCCTCCGATATTTCCGACATACATGATGTGAGGCGCTTGCACTTTTTCCGCTTCGTACAAATATTCAGCCAAAACGCCTTGTGAGGGACGTTTCATGAGGAAGTAGCCAATGACAAAATTTGCCAGAGCCACTCCAACAATGACAAGAACCATAGTAATGAGATTCATCTTCTTTCTCCTTCTGAATTCTTACTTATTTTTTTCTCGCGGACGAAATTGCCCATTAGGATACACACTGTAAGAGCGAGGAACCACGTTATGATGAACGCGGGCCAATACCAGAACTCCATTTGGAGTTCCAGTAAGTCGCTCAACGCTAGTAGTGCAACGATCCAGCCGATGACCAAAAGCATGAGTCCCCCGAAATTGGGAACAAAGCTATCATCTTGGCTCCAAAAAAGAAAGCCGAAGATGATGGCGACGACGGCGGGGGCCAAAAACGCTTCCGGACCATGTTCGATCTGCGGCAACACGAAAAAAACTGTCACTGCGATCTCGGCGACAAAGAAAGCCCCTACGATCAGGTGCTTCCAAATCCATTCCAGACACCCCATGATGAGGGCCAAGCCGAACAACAGAGCCGCAAACAGGTGAACCACTAGCTCCACAAGACCTCGAAACGTGTACATGACATACCTCCTTGAACTCCTACCCTGTTGTTTCCGTCCGATCTTATCCTCTCTATTCAGTTGTTGTCTACCGGTTGCGGTAGAGTTCCATGTTAGGTGTGGGAAAGATGATCCCCGGTGCACCTTGTGCCTTCATTTGGGCAACATGCTGTCTTGCATTAATAAAACCTGCAATCAGCGTGACCGCGATCAGAATGCCCACTACGATATTGAGAACTTTCATTTCTCCTCCTAGTACCGAAATCCTAATATGGTCATTAGTCCGTTTGTTGCAAGACCAAAGCCCATTATCAGGATAAAGAACCCTACGACTCCATTTCGGCGGTATCCCACCAAAATGCCTAGGGCTCCGAATATCAACCTAATCCAGGCTGATTTCATGAATTCCCAAACGAGCGTTGGAACTGTTTCTGGAATGACTAACATCCAGACAAGAGTGCCCACGACTGCAGTGATGGAAATCCAAAATAAAACTGGCTCCCAATCAGGAATTTGTCTCCTTTTCACCGTGTCTCCTTATTGGTGCGCGAAGTACCATACGAAAAAGGCTATGGTGCCTACCGCAATGACTATGCCGATGTAATCGACATAAAAATCTTCTATCTTCTTTTTCACTTTCCTCCTTTACTTAGATTTTTTGCTTTGAACGTTTGTACTGCCTGCACGATGGATATAAAAATATGAGAGGGCGGGGAAGTGACGTGCGAAGATATATTTTGGTGAAATTATTAACAATATACGTTTAGCTCTCATCAGGTGCCGAATGGTACCTGGTTCTACCCAGTGTGCAAGCAGTCAAAATCCAAAG
>CAYPZT010000029.1:0-13801 GCA_964415435.1 uncultured Gammaproteobacteria bacterium | reverse complement strand
CAAAAAGTTCTATGAATTTTGTGTATGCGCGGATCGTATGAAAGGGAAGATGTCCGAAAATGTCGTGAAACATATCGGGCTCATGAGTGAACTCAAACTCTTCCCAGCTTCTCAGAAAATTTGTTACAACAAACTCTCTTTTTATAAAATGCTCATACCATGGCACTGAGTCAATATATCTTATCTTTGTACGTTTCGCTCTCCATCCGGTCGATGGCTTCATTTTACTGTTAAGAAACTCGAGCGTTGGAATGCGATCTGTGGGAAAATCCATATGTTTTAGTCCTTGAAGGTATTCCTGACAGGCAAAATTTTGCACATTAGGTAGCTGTTTTTTCAAAAGCGCTTTCCAGAGGTTATGTTGATCTTTTGTAAATTTCATATAGGTATAAAAATTAATAAAAACCCTCCTTTCGGAGGGTTGACAACTGAGTTCATTTCACTTCAGTAGAGCCCTCCGGAAGGGTAGTAGTAGAAGAAATACAAATTCTGTTTTGAAAAATGATCCATAAAAAAACTCGTCGCTACCAACCAAATAACTATTGATTGGCAAGGACGAGTGAATTTCGTGGTACCACCTTGCTTGTGCCTTGTTTTTGCTATTACGGGCAGTTCCCGGCGTTGCTTATTTCTAGACCGAATCTAGGTTCAACTTTGCTGCTCACCCCACTTCGCATAAAACTTCGCGGGGTAAAGGAGGGTATTTCTCCTTCAAAGCATTTCAAATTTATTATAACACAGATTATTTGCACAACAATACTGTTGACAAATACTAATGTACTAGTATAATAGTACGTAATGAATAGAAAAAATCTTGATGAACTTATCGAATATCTTATTATGATCGACTCGAAGGCAGAGATGGAAAATTTTTTGCGGGGACTGTTAACTGAGCGTGAGCTTGAAGAGCTCCCGCAGCGAGTACAGATAGTAAAGATGCTTAAAAAAGGACTTCCCCAACGCACGATCGCTGATGATCTGGGAATCGGGATCGCAACGGTAACCCGAGGTTCAACCGAAATTAAAAAAGGCAGATTCAGATCCATATGAAAAAACTTCTTCCCCAATTAGCTTCATGGTGGCGCCCTCAAATCTACGGAGGGTAATTATTTATTGTGTAAAACTTTAGCTCTCCGAAAGGAGGGTTTTTTATTAGTAATTCTTAATTTAGCTATGCAGTACGAAATTGAAAAAAAACAAATCAGATTAAAACAGGGTGGTGGCGAAGTTACTGGCTTCAGGTTCGACTCTTTGTCATCAGACTTACAACAGCAATACTTAAGGTATGGAGTAGAAGTTGCCGCTGATGCCTTTCATGTCCCTTCAATAACACCGGAATTTGAGAGGGAAGTCTTGGAGCACTTACTGCCATATGAAACCTTTTTTCTTATCAAAAATAGTGAGCCGGTTGGTTTCATGAGTAGTGAGCATTTTACATATAGGGGAAAGGGGGTAGTATATATCGCGGGGCTCGTAGTCAAACAAAGTGTGCAGGCAAACGGAGTGGGACAGGCTCTCGCGAGAGAGGGAAAAACCCTTTATAAGAGTCTGGATCTCCCAATCGATTATATTGCAGGCCGTACACAGAATCCGGTCGTTGCACGGGCAAGGGGACGTTACTGCGAAAATCTTTTTCCCATTCGAGATATTCCCACAGAAGAAGTTATAGGAATATCACACGAGCTGCGGGAACGGCTGGGGATGAGTGGGGAATTCAATGAGCAGACGCTCGTAAATAAAGATACCTATACACATCCGTTATTTCGTACGTTAAGCGGTGAACAGGATATAGATGAGTTTTTTGCGGCACATGTGGGCTGTTTGGACTCAATGTTTATCATGGGTCGGCCAAATTTCTGATACAATGACCTATATGAAAACACGTGTTTTATCCGGTATTAGGGCGACTGGCAGACTGCATCTTGGTAATTACCTGGGTGCGGTAAAGGGTATGCTTGAACTGCAGGCTGATCCTGAAATAGAGACTCTCTACATGGTGGCAGATGCCCATACATTGACCACACCATACAATATTGAAGAACTTAGGAAAAATAGACGTGAGATTGTAATCGATTATCTTGCAGCCGGCCTTGACCCTAAAAAAAGCGTAATCTTCCAACAGGCAGATGTGCCAGAACACTTTGAACTCGCATTCTATTTTTCTTCTGTAGTCTCGATTGGACGCATGCAAGATCTGCCCACGTTTAAAGAAAAGGTTCGTCAGTATCCGAAGAACACGACCATGGCACTCCTGAATTATCCTATTCTTATGGCTTCAGATATCTTGGTTTATAAGGCGGGTTTAGTACCGGTTGGAATTGATCAGGAGCCGCATCTTGAGGTGGCCCGAGATATTGCTCGCAAGATGAATGCGCAGTATGGACTCGATTTTCCAGAACCGAAAAGATTTGCTACAAAAGGGGAATATGTCCCATCTCTAAAAGGTGAAGGGAAAATGGGTAAATCGGTTGAGGGAAGTTATATTAATCTGACTGACAGCAAAGAAGAAATCCAAAAAAAGGTGCGCAGTATTCCCACAGCAACCCAGGCTGGGGGTGAGATGACAGGTGGAGTGAAAAGTCTTTTTGCTTTCGTCGACCTCTTTATTCCTGATGATGCAGATAGATTCAAGAAAGAATATGATGCTGGGACACTTCAGTTCTCAACAGTCAAAGATGCAGTTTCTGAGGCTATTTATAAGGAGCTTCAGTTGTTTCAGGAAAAGCGTACTGAGCTTGAAAGCAATGCTTCATATGTCGAGGATGTTATTGCCGATGGTGCTAAGCGTGCCGGCGCAATCGCTTCTCAAACCGTCTCTGAGGTAAAAACAAAGATGGGATTAGGGTGATTTTTGCTTTGTGACAGTGTATTTGATATAATAACTGCAGTTAGTTAGTTCTCGCTAAGCGATTTTTTTCCTTTTTTGATACAGGCTCTACACAATACAATCCACTGCTTTTTACTTACTTCAATTTCAACTTACCGGACATACGGATTCGTCATGAATTCTCGTGGGAGAGGGGGTGAAGTTACATGAATAAAAAATTATACGTAGGAAATCTTCTTTACGAAGTGACAGATGATCAGCTTAAGGAACAGTTTGCCGCAGCAGGCACTGTTGTTTCAGCTTCAGTCATCACATATCGTGATTCTGGACGTTCAAAAGGATTCGGTTTCGTCGAAATGGCAACCGAAGAAGAAGCTCAAAAAGCTATCGATACTATGAATGGTCAGGATTTCCAAGGTAGAAAGCTCGTCGTTTCTGAGGCTCGACCTCCTCAACCAAAACGTGACTTCGGTGGAAACCGAGGTGGCGGATATGGTGGAGATCAAGGCGGCTTTGGAGGCGGAGATCAAGCCTAATAAAAACGCGGAGTATCTTTGAAGCTAGTTTTAGTTTTTGAAGACTCCGCTTTTTATTTGGGTTTAATAAAATTCATAGTACTTCTTTTTCAGTTCCGCGAAGTTCTTGTTATGTATGGATTCTCTTATTTCCTTCATAAGAGTAGTGAAGAAGTAGATATTATGTACGGTTGAGAAATAAAATGCCTGCGGATCCTTCTCTAAGAAAAAGCTATAGAGTTTTCTGTATGTGATTCCTGTTGTACAAGCCTCACACTCACATCCCGCTTCAATAACCTCATCTTTCTCTTTCAACTTACGAAGAGCGACCTTACCTTTTTTGGTATAAAGCAATTTATGTCGTGCTTCACGGGTTGGAATAACGCAGTCAAACAGGTCTGCACCTCGCTCAACTGCCTCGAAGATATCACGAACCTGACCGATCCCAAGGAGGTGCCGGGGCCTACTGTCGGGTAAGTAGGGTATAGTCCATTCCAAGATTTTATAAAGATCTTCTTTGGTTCTTCCCAAGGATCCACCAATTCCGTAGCCTGGGACATCGATTTTTGACACATGCTCGGCAGATATTTTTCTCAGGTCCTCAAAGTGACCTCCCTGTACAATCCCAAAAAGGGCCTGCTCCCCACGATTGTTCCATGTATTTAGTGATCTTGCCAGCCAGCGATGTGTTCTTTCCATGGCCTGTCTTGTATATTCATGACTGTTTAGGGGTGAGGTGCACTCATCGAAAGCAAACATGATATCAGCACCTAGGTCTTGCTGGATTTTGATCGACAGTTCCGGAGTGAAAAGGAGAGGTTTGCCGTCGAAGTTAAAGAATACACCTTCATGTGTGATATGGATCAGATTATCGGTGTCTCGGATCACAAGAAGACCTTTTTCTTTTGAGTTTTCCTCCGGGAAGATTGAACTCACTTTTCCCACCCCGTGTGCTTTACCGAAGCCTAGTGAAAATACCTGAAATCCACCTGAATCAGTTGCGGTTGTGTGTTTATAGTTCATATAGGTATTTATTCCACCTGCCTCTTTGATGTTCGGCACGAGTCCTTGGGTATAGGTATGGAAGGTATTACTGATGGTATAGCGAATCGGCAATGATTCAAGCCTCTCTTTGGGTATACCGCGTACCTCTGCTTCGGTTGCAACGATGGCAAGTTCGGGGGTATGAAGCTCACCGTGAGGTGTTTCAAAAACACCGGTACGCGCATGTGAGGTAGGGTCTTTTTTAATGACTGTAAATTGAAACATAGATATATATTTTCAGGTAGGTGTCGAAAAGAAAGGGCTCCCGACAGCGTAGAAGGAGGAAAAGCTTGATACCCATTTCGAAAAAGAGTATCTTCGCTTTTCCGACTGAACCCTGGCGGAGAATGAATTTGAGACAGAATCTACCTGAAAAATTCAAGACATTATAGCAAAACTTCATGTTACAATTTTTCCCAACTCATGAAAAAGAAGCTTTTTGTATCGGTCGCCGGCACTCTCGGTGTTGGAAAAACTACGTTTGTACAGTTTATCTCAAAAGAGTTCGGGTTCTATAAAATAGAAGAGAACTTCAAGGCAAATCCTTTTCTTAAAAAATTCTATGGAGACAAAAAAAGATGGGCATTCTCCTCGGAGATGTTTTTTCTTGTTGAGAAGGTAAAACAGACTCTATCTATCCTACCACTCTATCAAAAGAAGCCTGTCATTCTCGACGTACCGATTTATGAAGATGTGTTTGCTTACGGAGGTGCGCTCTTGCAAGAAGGAAGTATGTCGAAAGGCGAGTGGCAGGTTTATATGGATGCCTTCAAGGAGTATGAAAAATTTCTAATAAAACCTGATGTTATTATCTTTCTTACTGCGCCTGTAGAGGTTATGTATGATCGTATTGTAGCCCGTGGGAGAAGCTTTGAGATCAAAGTTGGGAGAAAGAAGTTGATCAGGTATCTCCAACTTCTTGAAGCGTTAAATAAACGGTGGATCAAATCATACTCTAAATATATTAAAATAGTGCAACTTGACATTTCCGATCTTGATTATATTCATGACAAAAAGATAAGGGCAGAGTTAAAGCTAAAAATTCGCAGACTACTTTATGAATAAATATAAAACCGGAGTTCTCATAGGAAGATTTCAGCCGTTCCACAAAGGGCATCTTTATCTCTTGCAAGAGTCATTAAAACTTGCTGACAGGATTATAATAGGAATAGGCACCGCAAATAGAGTAGATCCCGATAACCCGTGGACAACAAAAGAGAGAAGAGCGATGATTGAGCGTGTCTTGGAAAAAGAAAAGCTGAAGAGCCGCGTTATAAAAATTGTGGACGTGAATGATTATCTTGAGGATGATGAGAAATGGTATCGAGAAGTGGATAAAGAGGTCGGTTCGGTCGAACTCGTGGTGGGCAACAATGACTGGGTGAACGATCTCTATAAGCGTTACGCAGCCTATCCGGTAGATACCACACATGTAGATCTGTATAAACGTTACCTTTTGGAAGGGTACAAGATCCGTGAACTTATACGAAAAGGGGGGGTATGGCAAGATCGTGTACCTGAGTATCTTGTAGATCTGATTCGTACAACTATATGAAATATAAACACGTTGTCTTGGGCGGTACTTTTGATCATTTTCATAAAGGCCATGAATCGCTTATTAAAAGCGCTCTTAAACTGAGTGATAATGTGACGATTGGTCTAGCCACCGATGAGCTCTATAAACACAAACCTTATGCACAATCGATCGAGCCTTATGAGGTACGCAAGTCTTCGGTAGAGGATTTTGTTCTGAAGCAAAACTTCGTCGGCAGCCTTGATATTATTCCTATCTTCGATATCTTTGGCACGACTTTGACTGATCCTACCTTTGAGGCTATGATAGTGACTAAGGATACGGAAGAGAATGCAGAGCGCATAAATGAAAAGCGTGCTGAGAAAGGACTCTCACAAATGGAGCTCATCATTGTTCCGTTTGAGGTAGGGGATGATGGGCAAAAGATCACTTCTGAGCGCATACGTGCCGGCCAGATAGACAGACGGGGGTATCTGTACCTAAGTCTATTCAGTAAAGATCTGTCACTACCTAAAAATCTCCGCGATGAGCTTCGAAAGCCTCTGGGAGAAGTGTTTGAAGGAGAAGATAAAGATCTTTCCATAGCTGCAAACAAGGTTAAGGAATATCTGAAACAGATAAGTTCACCTCTACTGATAACAGTAGGAGACATTTCAACAAGCTCGCTACATGAAGTCGATGTAAATCCGAACCTTGCCATAAAAGATAACCGTTCACAAAGGAAAGATATTCCTCACGAAACGGTAGGTAAAGTAATAAATACGCCAGGAACAATAAGTATTTTATCCGTCCAAGCAATAAATAAATATATATCAGACGCAATTAATATAAAAAAGAATCTAACGTTAGAAATAAACGGTGAAGAGGACCTGCTCGCATTGCCCGCGGTTCTTTTGGCACCTCTTCACGGTATCGTTCTATATGGTCAGTACGAAGTAGGAATAATAGCAGTGAACATAACTGAAGCAAAAAAAGAGCAGGTTAAACGAATACTGACGAGCTTCACCCCTTCTTGAAAAACCTATAGTAGTATGGTACCATAGGGTCATGCCAGACCCAACACCTAGATTAGCTGATGTTATAGCTCCAAAATCAACGAGGAATTTGCTGCCGATGGAGGTGCCCCTACCTACCCTTTCAGCTGATCTAGCCAAAAGGAATGTATCCTTTATCGATCTACAAGAACTGAGAGACAATGATACTAATCCAAATGCTCAGCGCTTTTTGAGGTTATGGAACGATCCATCTATCACATTATCTGAGTGTACTTCTGCAGAGGTGCTTCCTGCCGCTGACGGGTTGATCTCTATGGTAAGACCTGATGTTCTTGCAAATAGTCCCATATCAGTTTTTGTTGATGCCGAAAAGAAGACAAATCCTTTCTGGATTACTACTATGACAGCAGTTGCTAAGGACTGGATTAGAGATCTAGAAGGAGGCGATCGTCTAATTTCATATTACGATGGGTTAAATCTTAGGTTTAAAAAGGCCTTGGCAAATAACAGAACTGCTTTGGAGACATTAGGCTTTAAAAGTATTGAGAGCCCAGATTACAAACGAGTTAAAGCCAAAGCTGACCTTGCCAGAAATATAGTCGAAGCTGGTGATAATTCTCTTACAAAAAGGTATCTTGAGTTGGCACTGCATTCGCTTATAATTCACCCCGATACGGTAAGAGATATTTTGAATAGGAATATGGATGCTGAAAGGTCCTATGACAGAGAATTCGGCGGACTTACTTTAGAACAAATGGCGTTTATAGAAACGTTGCAATGGACAGATTTTTCTAATCTTTCATTATGGGATCCGGAACGGGCATTTTCTACCGTGTTTAATTGGATAAGTATCGTAAATTTTGGTATGCAGAGATATGACAGAAGCGATCCGAGCGATAGAGAAATGGTTCAGTATCTGGATAGGTTTCATAGGCCAATATTTACAGAGCAGACTCCACCTCCTCCCGGACCAGATAGAAGGACGATGGAGCATAGAGCCTACATAGAATTGAGAAGAGATATTAAAAGAGCCTAAATGAACTTGCGCGAAACTTTGCTATAATCTACTTCATGTCAAAATACCAGCCAAAAGAATTTGAATCCAAGTGGCGTGAGGTGTGGCAGAAAGAAAAACTGAGCGACTTTGTAATGGATGAAGGTAAACAAAAATATTATACGCTTGTTGAGCTTCCTTATACTTCTGGAGATCTTCATATAGGACATTGGTTTACGTTTGTGCCTGCAGATGTCCTTTCGCGTTACAAGCGGATGGCGGGCAATAATGTATTTTTCCCCATAGGCTATGACTCTTTTGGACTTCCTGCTGAGAACGCAGCTATAAAACGGAAAGTTCATCCAAAGGACTGGACGATGAAGAATATTGAGACGATGACAGCGCAATTTCAGACAATGGGGACGATGCTCAACTGGAAAGACGTAGTCGTAACCTGTGAGCCTGCGTACTATCGATGGAATCAGTGGATCTTTATCAAGATGTTTGAACGAGGTCTGGCATACCGCGGAAAGATGCTGTCTAACTGGTGCGAAACAGATCAGACCGTATTGGCCAATGAAAATATTGAAAATGGGAAATGCTGGAGATGTGGCAATCCAGTAGTCCAAAAGGAAGTAGAACAGTGGTTTTTGAAGATCACCGATTATGCAGACAAGCTCGTCTGGCCGGAAAATCCAAAAGAGGATTGGCCTGTTTCGGTTCGAGTTGGTCAAAATAACTGGGTCGGAAGATCGGAAGGAGTGGAGTTAATATATGAGCTTGATACGCAAGGTAAAGAAAAAATTACTGTTTTTACAACAGCTTTAGATACCATTTTTGGTGTAACCTTTTTAGTTCTTGCTCCAGAACATCCCATTGTTTCTCATATAAAAGACGCAAAGGTACAAGCATATGTTGAACGTGCAAAAAAGAAAACTGAAGAACAGAGAAAAGTTGATGCAAAAGACAAATCAGGGGTATTTACTGGCCTATATGCAGTAAACCCACTCAACGGTGAAAAAGTACCTGTGTGGGTTGCCGACTATGTATTGATGTCATATGGCACTGGTGCTGTTATGGGAGTCCCGGGACATGATTCTCGTGATCATGAATTCGCAAAGAAATTTGCAATCGATATTAAAACTGTTGTAAAACCCACAAACAACGCTATTAAGTTAGAGGAAGATGGATTCTGGGACTATGAAGATATCAAAAAACATAGTGAAGAGGCGGCTTTGTTTAATTCTGGGGAGTTTGATGGATTAACTAGCAAAGACGCAAAAAAGAAGTTGGAGAATTATCTAGAAGATAAAAAAATCGGTGTTAAAAAAGTACAGTATCACCTCCATGATTGGTCTATATCCCGTCAGAGATATTGGGGTACACCTGTTCCCATGGTTCACTGTGACGACTGCGGAATCGTACCCGTTGCCGAAAAAGATCTTCCCGTTGAACTTCCTTATGAGGTCGATTTCACACCCCAAGGTAAGCCCCCACTCGCAACAAATGAGAAGTGGCTTAACACAACCTGTCCTAAGTGTGGAAAAGCCGCCAAGCGCGATGCAGAAACTCTTGATACCTTCTTTGACTCGGCCTGGTATTGGTTCCGCTATCTTTCACCACAATATGAAAAGGGACCGTTTGATAAAGAGATCGCTAAAAAATTAACGCCCGTTGATGTTTACTTTGGCGGATCAGAACATACCTTGGGTCACACTCTCTATGCGCGTTTCTTCACAAAATTTTTCAAAGATCTGGGACTCATAGACTATGATGAATTCGCAAAAAAACGTATTCAGCATGGAGTTGTCCTGGGTCCGGATGGTAACCGCATGAGCAAATCAAAAGGCAATGTCATAAATCCAGATGATGTTGTCGGAGAGTATGGTACCGATGCGGTGAGAATGTATCTCTGTTTTATGATGCCATATGAGGCAACCGGACCTTGGTCGGATAAAACCATTGCGGGAGTGTATCGGTTTCTCAAAAGAGTATGGGAGAAGTATGACAATGATACAGAAACAGACGATATAGATCTAGTCTCTAAACTTCAACAAGTTATAAGTAAAGTAGGGAATGACATCGATAGAATGAAAACAAATACGGCGATTGCCGCAATGATGGAGTTTATGAATCACTGGGATAAGAGCTCGGGTTTGTCTAAGGAAAATAAAAAAAAGTTTTTGAAAATTCTCGCCCCGTTTGCACCCCATATGACCGAGGAGATATGGAGAAGTAAACTAGGCGAAAAGGAATCGATTCATCTGTCAGACTGGCCTGAAGTCGATAAAAAGGCACTCATCGTCGATGCCCTGGAAATCCCAGTCCAGGTAAACGGCAAGGTAAGAGCCGTTGTTTCTGTTCCTGTTTCTGCTTCTGAGGATATGGTCGTGAAAAAGGCGGTTGAGGAAGCGAAAGTGAAAGATTTGATTGCGGGTAAATCGTATAAAACCTTCTATATAAAGGGTAAAATCCTTAACCTCGTAGTGTAACCAATCTCCTTGTTTATCCTATAATAAATTAGTATAATACGAGCTTCATTTCTAATTGTCTATGTCAGCAGAATTTCCACAATCAATCTTTCCTAAGGAGAAAAGAGAAGGTTTGGTCCCTCAGGACAAGATTCTTGCCCATCCTCAAAGCCTTTACACAAATCAGCTTATAATGGAGCTCGATGGTGACTCGGCGATGCATTTCGAAGATCCTTCTTTTACCAAGATGCTTGAAGGAACCGTTCGAGGATCTATACACAGGGGGATGAGGGTGCTTCTTTCAGTCGATGAACATTCGAGAGGTTATCGGGATTGTGAGGAAGTTGCTAAGAGATTATTTCATGTTGGTGTTGTACCTCATGGACAGTTAGGAAAAGATGAACTTCCAAGCTATTATGATTACTTGGTGAGGCGTTACGGTATGAAGTATAACCACACGACACTTATGACAACAGATATAGATCTGCAGTTAAGTTCTGCATTATCCAGAGGTATGGGAGTACTTGCTGGCCAAACAGTTTCTGATGTACTTCACAAAGTAGATTCCCTTGTAACTAAAAATGAAATAGTTCCATTTGATCCAGTAAATCTTGTGTACAACATGTATAGACAAAATGAGACGAATATTATTGCAGTGATGGGTCATACAGGCTCGGGAAAAACTACACTCAGTAGACAGATCCGCGAGCAGTTACACCAAGAAGTTCCTACCGATATTCTACATTTTGACTCATATCACCAATTCAGCAGAAAGACGAGAAAAGCCATGCTCCGTCAGTCGGAGCTCCTAAGCCCAGAAGTAAGATCTCAGTTAGAGGATCATGATAACTGGTACTTATTCGATTGGGCTGAGGAGGATTTGATTCGGTTGAAAAATTTGCAGCCGATTCATCGGAATAACATGTATAGCCAGGAGTCGGGCGAGATGAGGGGTAAAATTAATATTACGCCTGATCCAAATGGGCAACTTATTATCTTTGAGGGAGTTGCAACACACAAATTTCCATCTCTTACAGACAGACTAATGATCGTCACGACACATCCTCTCACACGTCTCCGTAATCTTCGCAAACGTGATAGTTACCCGACAGAAGAAGAGCGGGCAGAAAGATTACGTGTGACGCAGCAGTCCGAAATAAAGTATATTCGACGCGCTTCAAAAAGAGCAGATAAGATTGTGTATATGACGCCAGATTATCGTTTCTACGAGGTTCCCGAAGCAGGAATTTTATAACGTTTCCAGATATTCTTTAGCCTGCTTATGTTTTGGGTCAAATTTTAAGACCGTTGCGAAAGCTTCTTTTGCTTTTTTCGTGTCTCCCATTTGCATATAGATAATGCCTAAATGAAGATACAGATCTACATTGTTTTTACTGTATTCCAAGGCAAGTATCTCGTGTTTTAGAGCCTGATCGTACATTCTTTGCGCAGTGTAAAGACCGGCAAGATTATCATGGATTTCCCACATGCGCGGATTGATCTTAAGTCCTGCCTCATAAGCTTTCATTGCGTTCTCAAGCTGGCCCATCTGTCCATAGACGTATCCCAAATTGTTGTAGGCTTTGGTGTAGTTTGGTTCGATGGCAAGAGCCATGTGAAGTTCTCGTGCAGCTTGTTCGTAGTTTCCTTGTTTGGCGTACATGTTCCCCAGATTCAAGTGATTATTGAGCGTATCCGAAGAGGTCTTGGATCCTGCAAGCGCAAGAGTGTCCTCATTTTGCCAGTCCAATGTGCGCACAAGAGTGCGTGCAGCAAGAACGATAGCGATAAGAATAAGAACACCTGTTATGTAGCTACTGAACTTCCACTTCTGGCTTGCCTTCAGCATTACCAAAACGAGTGCGACTATAAGGCCTGCGGTCCCAAGATAAGCATATCGTTCAGCCACAGTTGAAGCGATGCGAAGAGGAAGGAGAGTCGGCAGAAGAGCGATGAAAAACAGAGAAAGCCAAAAAAATGCAGGACGGTATTTGATAAACAGGATGACAAGAAGCACAAGCGAGATGCCGAAAAGCGTGATGCTATGAAGATCAAGGACGAGATTCGCATGGAAAAAGTCAAGTTTGTGGGGGAAGAATGCGAGTGAAAGATAACGTGAGACGGCAACAGGGATCTGCACAAACGGATTAAAGAGAATCTGGGAATCTGCTCCGTATTCAAGCTGTGTATCCGCAATGCGTCCCCCTATATTAAAAAGGTGAGGGATCGCAAACACAATTGCTCCGAAAAAAAATGGTGCCATATTTTTAAGGTGTGTTCTTACCGACCGGTCAGCCAGGTGAAATGAGGTAAGAACGAGAGGAAAGATAATCGCTTTTTCCGAAGAGAAGAGCGCGAGGAGGAAAAACAAGAAAGATACCGCATACCAGCCCTGTTTTTTCTCCTTTGCTTTTTCAGATAGCGAGATGAAGTAGGCTAAAAGCGCGGCCATGAGAAGGAACGCATAGCGTGTATAGCTTGCCGCTGAAATCCAGACGACAGCCTCCGAGTTGAGAGGATGAACCGCAAAAAGCAAGGCCGAAAAAAACCCGATCTGTATCCCAAACAACATGGAAACCGCAAGAAACAAGGTCAGCACTGTGCCTG
Organism: uncultured Gammaproteobacteria bacterium; assembly: GCA_964415435.1. Lineage (GTDB taxonomy): Bacteria > Patescibacteriota > Microgenomatia > UBA1406 > GWC2-37-13 > CAYPZT01. Next base: position 814 of record CAYPZT010000029.1, on the reverse strand, counting down.
TATGAAAGAGAAGGTTCGGTATGCGGAAAAAGAAAGGCGAGAGGCCGGCAGTCTTATACACTATGAAGTTCAGGAGAGGTTGAATGAAGTTGAGAGGTTCGGCGAAGACGCTCGAAAACTGTCCTATGGCTGGGTTTCTTAGTATTCCGCCTATATCATCCGAAACAAACTCATTACGGAGCGATAGAAAATAGGGGAGGAGTGAGGCTAAAATGAGACCAATAACCGCATACTTAAAAAAGCGATGATTGAGAATAGTTTCTATATAATGCAGTTTCATATTATTAGGCTACCTAACTTATACCGCAGATATGCATTGTTTACAACTTTAGTAAACCTTACTTAAGGCTAACTATTTAAATTGGACGTTTTCGACGATTATTTCAGCTGTGAATTCATGTCCCTTCACCGACGGGTGGATACCGTCTGAGGGGTTTACATATTCTTTTTTTCCTTCCTTTTTCCCGGAGACGAGTGATTTTTCGTAGACATTGATGAGAGGAATGTTGAGTGTTTTTGACAGTCCTATCGCATTCTCAAGCTGTTCGATGATTCTGCCGGAATGCTCCTGCACTGTTGCAGTATCCCAGTTGACTCCCTGGGGACCTTTTCCGAAATCAGATCGAAGCGGCGCAATTTCGGCAAGCATATATACTTGGGTAGTTATTTTCTGCATTTCCTGGACTAACCGAGTAAGCCCGAGCCAGTGTCGATCACGACCGTGAGGAGTAAAGGGGTTATAGGCAAAAGATCCCACGATGATGATGTCTGGTTTAACTTCAGTAATGGGCGGGTAGTTTCTGTCCTGATGATG
>CAYPZT010000028.1:0-14076 GCA_964415435.1 uncultured Gammaproteobacteria bacterium | reverse complement strand
TGATGCCTTTATGAGATATGATACGCTTGCGGACACATGGGAGAGTATGGCAAATACAGATTTTGGTGCACCCTTATATCAGCAGAATAATAATGTATACGTAGGCGGTGACCTTGCTTACGATGGTGAAGATACGATATTTGCAATACAGGGTAACACCTATACGGGTATTGCTTCGTACACCATTAGTTCAGACACGTGGACCAGAATGCCTAATCTGCCCGTTCTGCCTTACGATGGGTCGCAAATTGTATATGATTCTACTTCTAATGCTCTCTATTACATATCCGGCTGGACCAACCCTTTCCTTTATAAATATGACTTCTCCAGCCAAACATGGACTAAACTTCCCGATGCACCCGCTCCACTAGGCGCAGGTGCAGCCATGCGCAATGTTTCCGGTACACTCTATATGTTAAGAGGTGCTGGTACAACGACGTTTTGGAAGTATAATATTCCCTCCTCTTCATGGTATGTCCCGACCGTTGGACTTTTTGGCGGTGCATACAGAGGAACTAGTTATCTCACCTTCAATTACGGAGCTAATATCGTGAAAGGCGATGGTGACAACTTCTACATCGTCAGAGGCAATTTCGATAATTTACTCGTTCGTTACAATAGCTCTACAGGTGAAACTACCCAGATGGCGAACGCTCCGGCTGGATTTTATTCGGGCACAAGTCTTGCATATGATTCCACAAACGAGAAGATCTATGCAGTAGTCAGTCAATATGTGCGTAGGCTTTATATCTATGACATCGCAACAGATACATGGAGTGAAGACGAAAGCAATCCGCCTCCGTTTGATGTGGGAACAGGATCGTCTATGACCTATGACGGTGCGCGTTATGTATATTGGACGCGTGCGGGAGGTCAGACAACATTTTATCGGTATGATACACAGGGATCCGGCTCATCCAAATGGAGTAGTCTTGCGAACGCTCCGGCCAGCCTCTCTTATGGATCTGAACTTGTGTACAAGGATGGCTATATATATACTGCTCGCGGCAACAATACACTATCTTTTTATCGTTATGATGTGTCAGCAAATTCGTGGAGCGATCCTGCGGTAGCCGATCTGCCTTCAGGCGGCAATATTTATAATGACGGCTTTTTAGTAGACAGCGGAGGCGATTATTTGTATGCATGTAGAGGAGCAAACACGACAGGCTGTTATCGTTATTCGATATCTGGAAATACTTGGACTGCAATTGCAGATGCACCAGCTCAGATTTATACCGGTGGCGCTGCCGCTTCAAATGGTGAAGACAAGATATATGTGATAGCCGGTCCCGGCACCAACACTTACGCTGATGGCCTGTATAGCTACATTATGGAAACGTCATCTTCGTCTGTTGAAACAACTGGTTCATTTACTACAGACACAATTGATCTGACCTCCAACTATCGTTATGCTGGATTTTCTCTCACCTATGAAACAGCAGACAATGCTGACTTTTCCGTTTATACGAGAAGCTCGGCCGATAACAGCACGTGGACAACCTGGCAGCTTGCCTCAGAGGAAAAGATCCTAGGATCAACATATTGGTATAAGTTTGGTTCCACTGCCAACCGGTACGTACAGCTTCGATTTGACTTAACCTCGTCGGACGGCATCTATAGCGGAGTAATAAGCGACTATGCGATTTATTATTATCAGGATGATGATAATCCCACGAATCCGGAAACGCTAAGCGCGTATACCTCATCAACACAAAGTGCTACTCTCACAAATAACACGTGGAACAACTATGCTTCCCCTTACTTCTCGTGGCCCGATCCTGAAGAGGAAGGGGGAGCTTCAGATAGCGGAAGCGGTTCCGGAATAGCAGGCTACTTCGTTTATTTCGGATCAGATAGTTCTGCCGAGCCTGAGTCTTCCGGACTATATGTAACCGTCCCGCATTACACGGCAAGTTCCCTCACGTCAGGAACTACCTACTATCTTCGAATCGCAACCAAAGACGATGCTGGCAATGTCGCCGCCTCGGTGTGGGATCCGTTTATTTATAAATATGACAGTGACCGCCCGACAAATCCTTCCACGTTCATTGTAAATCCTGCAGGGTACACTGCGAACAATAATTTCTCTATAACATGGAATGGTGCAACGGACAGTGCTTCGTTTGTTGACCATTACTGCTATAAAACAGGAGAAACCGGTGCGGTCGACACCTGTATTGAAACGGCGACAGCAAGTGGGTCGCTCGCATATAGGACTGGTACCAATAATCTTTACGTAAAAGCGTACGATGCGGCAGGTAATGCGGCTTCTGACTACGCCAGTAGCTCATTTTATTATAGTTCAGATGCTCCAGGAGCCCCAGTCAATCTTGAAGTTTCTCCGGAAAGTAATACGGTAAATGAATTCTCCTTCTCTTGGGAACCGCCGGATTCCTCGACCTACTCAGTTCCGACTGCTGATTTACGCTATTTTTATACGATAAACCAACCGCCAACAGCAAGTAATATAACTACTCAAAGCCCCCTTAGCACCACTTATCTATCGGCTGGGGCATATGCCACCCAAGAGGTTAATACGCTTTATGTTATTGCATGGGATGGTACGTACACAGACAGTGCAAAGACTATTAAAAATATCGATTATAGTAACTACGCAGAGGTAAATTTCACGTCTGCCACAACTGCGCCAGGTTTACCTCGTAATCTTGACATTTCTGATGTATCCATCAAGGAAACAGAAAGTTGGCGGCTTGCATTGTCGTGGGATGTTCCAATCTCAACTGGATCGGCAGGAGTACATCATTATAATATTTATCGCACAAAGACGGCAGATGCGGTCTGTACCGGCAGTTTTGATAATTTTGAGTATGTAGCAAATACAATCCAAAAGTCATTTGTTGATACGGGACTTACACAGGATGATCATTACTACTGTGTTAAAGCGTGCGACTCAATCAATAACTGTTCTGCCCCTTCGGACACGGTAACTTCATTTCCTGATGGAAAGTGGCGTACTGCACCTGACCTTGTAGCCAGTCCCTCTGCAAGCGTTAAGACGAAGAGCGCGACAGTGAGTTGGTCAACCAACCGCACCTCAAACTCATTTGTGAAGTATGGCAAATCATCGGGAGATTATGGGAGCGAGGTTGGTTCATCTGATCAGGTAACATCGCATGAAATAGATATTACTGGACTTGATCCTGGTACAACGTATTACTACAAAGTTTTGTGGACGGACGAGGACGGTAACACCGGCAGTTCAGATGAATTGACATTTTCAACAAATGCCGCACCTTTTGTATCGTCCGTTAATCTTTCAAATGTTAGTATCTATTCAGCCGAGATAAACTTTACTGTTAAAAATGCCGTTAAGGTATCAATAGAGTACGGAGAAACGATCGAGTATGGGCAAAAAGCCTCTCTCTCTACTTCAACGAATGAGTCTACCTATACAGTCGGTCTGACTGAACTTACTGAAGGGACGACCTATCACTTCCAGGTTCGTGCCGAGGATGAAGAAGGGAATATATTTACAGGAGACGATTACAGTTTTGAAACACTGCCTGTCCCTAAAATAGAAAATATGAGGGTACAGCAGGTAGTCGGAATGCCAACTGCGACGATAAGACTCTTGTGGGACTCAAACTCCCTTATAACTTCTGTAGTTACCTACTATCCGACCCAGTCACCTGAACGGGCCACCGATCAGATAAAGCTTGCATTAGTGCAGAAGCACGAAATTATTATAAAAGATCTTCTTGACGAAACTTCCTACACGTTCGTTATAAAAGGAAAGGATTCGGCCGGTAACGAAGCGGCTTCAGTAACGAAAACAGTTACCACTTCAAATGACATACGGCCGCCGGAGATTTCGAACATGAATATAGAGACGACCATCGTCGGCGTCGGAGATGAGGCACGAGCACAGATCATCGTTTCTTGGGATACTGATGAACCTTCAACTACGCAAGTAGAGTACGCGCAGGGTACGGGTTCTGCGTATGGTCAGTCTACACAGGAAGATGTAAGTCTCACTCTCAATCATACGGTCACCATAACAGGTCTCACACCGTCTAAAATATATCATTTAAGAGCCCTTTCAAAAGACAAGGCGGATAATCTGAGTCAATCGCCTGACTCGGTAACAATAACGCCTCGCGCTACAAAGGATGCACTTAATCTGGTGATAGACAATCTATCGCGAACGTTCGGCTTTTTACAGTCAATTAAATAAATTTATGAACGATACAAAAGACATACATACCGGCGGAAAAAAGGCGCTTATTGAAGTAAAAAATGTCCGCAAATCATTCCCTACCAGCGCGGGAAGCGTCGAAGTACTAAAGGGAATTAATCTCGAAGTCTATCCTGGCGAGTTTACCATAATATTCGGACCTTCGGGATGTGGTAAGTCGACACTTCTTCATTGCTGTCTTGGGCTAGAAGTTCCGACAGAGGGAACTATAACTATCGATACGAAGGACTTTTACAAGATGACAGAAGATGAAAGGGCACTGTTTAGAAGGCATAAGGTCGGTATGATTTATCAGCAGCCATTATGGATAGGGTCACTTAATGTGGGAGAAAATGTAGCATTTCCGTTGAGGCTTCTTGACGAGAAGGATCAGGTGATCGAGGAAAGGGTCCGCCAATCGCTTGCACTCGTTGGTCTTGAAAAATGGGAACATTATAAGCCCACCGAGCTTTCATCAGGTCAGCAACAGAAGATAAGTCTGGCACGCGCTTTGATGATTGATCCTATCATCATCGTTGCCGACGAACCAACCGGGAATCTTGATACGCAGTCTGGCCAAGAGCTTCTGGATACATTCATCAAACTCACTCAGCAGGGAAAGACCATCATTATGGTAACGCACGATCTGGAGTACCTAAAATACGCTACCCGTATTATCCATATGATTGATGGTGAGGTGGTTGAACAGCAAGCGGTACGAGGAAAAAAGCATTTCAAGATGAGCGGTATAAAGGGTAAGAAGGAGTTGACAGGTCAGGATACCGATGCGACTGTTCGAGATAAAAATTATCTGTCCCGTTTGAAACTCTAATGAAACTAAAAGAAACGCTATTTCATATTTTTTCCTTCCGAAGGTGGATAACCGCAGTCGTAACCTTTATCAAAGATATTCCTCACATCATCAGGCACTCACTCTTTTTCTCAATCTTCTTCTTTCTACTCTTGTATTACATTTTCGGTAAAGTTATTACTCTCTTGACAAGGATTCCTGTCATAGGGGTCTTTATCAAAAAAGCGGCTGACTTCTGGCAGAAGCGTTTAAATGTAGTTGATAAGATGGTAAATAGGCTCGAGCATGTCGGGACATCCGTAAACCGATCTTATCTTATCGAGCTTGCACTAAAGAATCTTGTCGCTCGTAGAACGCGTTCACTTGTTACTGTTTTTGGTATGTCAGTTGGTATCGGTATTATTGTCCTTCTTCTTTCGCTTGGATATGGCATAGAGCGCCTCATAATAAACCGTGTCGCAAGCCTTGATGAACTTAGGATGTTTGATGTATCTGCTGGCGCAAATGGCAATCTGCGCTTGGACAACAACCTAATCAAGAAAATAGGAGGCATTGATAAGGTCGAAACAACGATTCCGTTGGTTGCGACTGTGGGAAAACTCAGTTACAAAAATTCTACCACTGATGTGCTCGTATACGCCGCTTCAAAAAAGTATATGGAGTATTCCAAGATAAAAATAATTAATGGCGATCTTTTTACGAACGCGACTGAATACAACAGTTCGTCCAAGGATAAGTTGACCCAGAATGGTGAATCGGTGATGGGAGTCTCAAGCGAACTTCAGAAAGGAACGTACGACAAACAAATATCTTCCGGAACGGTGTATTTTAATCTTATCCCGGGACAAGCCGTTTCTGTATGGAAAAACTGTGAGGTAGAACCACCGCTTCTGGGCTACACCACCAGAAACGAAGGCGGCTATTCGGGAGAAGAATACTGGGGTGGGACCTATGCGCCGTTTGTTCCTCATGGACGTATAGGATATGACGGCAAGGCTAATAGAGATCTGGGTAAATGGATACGGGCAAAATTGCCACTCTACGAAAGAAGGGCTGATGGAAGTATAGTTCCTGTCTTCGATAAACTGGGAAGGCATACCTGGGAAACGGGATGCATACAGGAAACGAGCGTGCAGATACTCGATAAGCTTGCTTTTGCTGAGGTGCTTGGAGAGTCTACGGGAAGCGCCAGTCTGACGGCTTCGATACAAGGCGCGACAGAATCTGCTGTATTAACCTACGATGAAGTAATAGTCGCAAGTAATTCCGCTGGTTTGGAGTTTGTTTCTCTCCAGGCCTCAGAAGAGGCGGCTCTCAAGACCGATACACAAAAGACAGTGACATTTACCAACAGTCCTGACGGTGAAGCGGTAGTAAGTTCTGGGCTTCTTAACCTCTTAAACATTCCTGTTTCGGATGCAGTGGGTACGATTTTCAAAGTTCAGTTTATCATTACCAAATCCTTACTGCCTACCATCGAAGGTAGGGCCTTGTCTCCTGAAACTGAATACAAAATAACGGGAGTAAGTGATGATTCCGACGCTACTGTTCTTTATATTCCTCATGCTGATATAGAAAAGCTGAAAGTAAACAATTTCTCCCAAATCAAAGTCATCATGAACGACAAAGATGCACTTTCCAAAGCGAGGAAAAGCGTTGAGGTGCTGGGACTAACAACGTCAAGCACTATTGATACGGTCAATCAGATCGAGTCACTGTTTGGAAACGTACGAATTGTTTTGGGAATTGTGGGTATGGTTGCGCTCGTTGTCGCATCGCTTGGGATGTTTAATACCCTTACTGTTTCGCTCCTTGAACGTACCCGAGAAATTGGAGGCATGAAGACGATGGGTGTGGTATCCGAAGAAATACAAGATCTCTTCCTGGCGGAGGCTGTTATTATGGGTATTTCAGGCGGTTTGGGCGGCCTTCTCCTGGGATACCTTATAGGAAAATCACTTTCGATAGGTGTTTCTATTTTTGCACTGACGAGAGGACAAGGATTTCTGGAGCTTACCTATATTCCGCCAGCGTTCATCGCCTTTATTATGCTCTCATCTTTCTTCGTTGGTATAATAACTGGTATCTATCCAGCACGTCGAGCAAAAAAGATATCGGCACTGAATGCATTGCGCTATGAATAATAAAAAGCATACGAAATCAATTCCATCTTTACCCGAACTACCTCTCCTAAAGAATATACTCTCAAAAACATCTCCCAAGTATCTCAAACTCATTATTGCAATATTTTTAGTTGCCGTGGTCGCACTATGCGTTTTCTTTACGGTAAAAGACCGGTCACGATCGTCCATGTTCATGGAGACAGACGCGCTTGATCCCTATAAGTTACTCCTCATGCTCAAAAACAGACAGGAAATTACAGTTATCGATGTACGTTCGTCCGAGGAATTTATGAAAGAACATATACGTGGAGCAATCAATATATCCTTAGCAGAGTCTATAGATAATGCATTGGTAGAAGAGCGCCTTGCCGGGAGAGAAAAAAATATTCCAGTTGTGATATACGGCAATACTGCATACTCTCTTGAGCCCCGCTTATTGGCACGTTACCTATACGACAAGGGTTTTAAGGCCGAGCCGCTTGCCGTCGGATGGAATGAATGGCGGCACTTTGTAACACTGTGGTTGCCGGAATCACAATGGGATATAGTTTCAGTAGATGATTTTAATGAATCGCCTCAAAAATGACAGAAGGATCTGTAAATTTACTGCCGCCCCCAGCCGAACACCAACAATCTGAAGTAAATAGTCCACAAGTATGGACAAAAAAAGTCCTGCGTGATCTGCAGGTACTCGGACCGAGCGAGAAGCTTGGCATGACTACTACAGAGTATTTCGTCCCCAGAATATTTGATCCCTTAATGATTAAAGAAGGTGGAATAGTTGATCCACCGGCAGGGTATAGGGGATACGGTAATAAACGTGATGGGATGCCTGATCCGGTTCAATATGATCCCGAACTACCTGGCCCACAAAAAGTCTTGTCCTCAGGCATACAAGGGTGGCTTTTGAGGGCAGGTTATGAAAAGATAACGTCTTTTGATATGAAAGCACTCTGAAGTGCAAATCAGGTTGGTTCCCAGTATGGAGATAAGTATCTGAAGGATGTATGCAAAGTAGTGCTGGAATCCTTAGGAGAAGGATACTATTTGGTTCGTAACAACAGCCGTGGAGATGAGTTTAGTATTTACGGAAAAGGCACAGACCCGGCAAAAGCGGAAACATTATTTGATACGGTTGCAGAAGCAGTCAATACTAGGGTGTTCACGCTTGACAACGAGAGTCTTGAGCCGTTACCACGAAGAGGAGAAATTATAGAGAAAGAGACGCCTGACGCCAAGCCTGCTCAAAAAAATGACGCCCGCGCTGGCGATGAAGTCCGTGGCTATCTTACAAAAACGCACCCAGAAATTCTTGATGGATTAGCTTCTGACTCTATGCTTCTCAGCTTGGTGCGGGATCTGGTCATCGATCCTGTACTCAGTAAGGAAAAGCCGACACTTGCAAGCGGCATTAAGCTGTTTTACGATGCCGAAGATTACAATAGTTCTCTTATGCGTAAAAATGCATCTTCAAACGCAGGCCAACATGTGGTATTTAGATATGAGACTACGGGGAATAAGTTCATTAATGACACAACTCACGACTATGAAGAAGGTAATGAGAATGTTCGTCAGGGATTCGTTCACCTTGTCAGACAGCTCCAAAAATTAGGTGTCGATGATCTCGGAAGAATAAGTATGCGAAGAATGGGGGGAGATTATTTATTTGACATAGTCCTTACGGCAGATATGCCAAGCAGGGAAGTCCTGCAAGACGAACTTCAGTCAGCAACGACTTATTTCGAAAGTAATAAACTGCCCTATCGTGTACCCCTCTTACCCGCGGTTTCTTCGGCCATTGTTGACTTTAAAAACTCATATCTTGATAAGGTGCCTGTCCCTCCGGGAACTGCCATGTCCGATGCGCTCCGGTCAAAACTTCAGCTAGAAGCGTTCACCCGAAGAAATCAAGCATTTCGGGACCACTATAGACAGGGAGCTAGGCTTGAGAGAGGTGACTGGGAATATTTAGCCTACCAGTTTAATCCTCGCTCAAAAAGAGGTGCGTTTTATGCGCTGGAGTATGGCATGAAAACCGACGATTACCGGAAACTTGAAAAACTCTATGAGGTTGACAGAGTTACCGGAAGCTATCATCTGCCGCAGGAGCGTATGGGTGAGTTCCAAGAACTCATACTCCGAAACAATATGGTGGCATAGTCTAGCTCTTTGTTATAATGCGTCATGGGTTTTGTAGAAGGCGTTTCGTACTTTGTAGAAAAAGGGGGCTATCTTCCGCACACTATCCGTGAAAAGCTTACGGGGATGGAGCCTGGCAGCCTTTTTCATTCTCTTACAGTCGGCTATACCGCAGATGTTGCAGCCCGGCATGTTGGTATTGAGCTTAACGAGCAGGAACGGTTGGCTCTGTATGGTCATGACATAATGAAAATGTTTTCCCCCTTCAATGAACTGGTTGCACTAAAGGATCTGTTTACAGAAGAGCAGATCAGTCTAATGCGGCAACATCCTGAGAAAGGATATGAATTCTGGAAAGCTCACGGTATGCCTGAGGATGCGGCGCTCACAGTCCGACATCATCATGAACGATTTGATGGTAAGGGATATCCTGACGGTTTACGGGGTGATGAGATGCCGCTTGTAACATCTCTTCTTACAGTTGCGGACACTGTTGACGCAATGATCGATCCTACACGTTTATATAGGCCCGCACTATCTCTGAACGAGTCTTTAGGAAGAGCACAAGAGCTCAGCGGAAGCGCGCTTCATCCGCTGGCCGTTGATATATTTATCACGACTCAGCATTATTGGAATAATGATTTATATCTAGCTCTTCAGAAGGGACGAAGACTAAACCCCTAAGACTTTCTCCAAGTATTTCTTATATACTGAGATAATGGACCTTTCGTCTTTTTTCAACCCTCGCTCAATTGCCATCGTCGGTGTTTCATATGATCCAAAAAAAGTGGGGCACTTAGTAGCTAAAAACCTTCTGAAACAAGGGTATAAGGATGACATCTATTTTATTAATAAAGATGCGGATAAGCCTATTTTGGGGAAAAAAGTATATGCCGACATCAGAGAGGTGAAAAAACAAATAGACCTGGTCGTTCTCGCAATCCCAGCGGATATCGCACTTGGATATTTGGATACGATTCATGAACTGGGAATAAAAAATGTCGTACTTTTTGCAGCTGGCTTTAAGGAGATCGGCGATGAGGGAGTGAGCCGCGAGAAGTTGCTTCTCGAAAAATGTGAAAAGTACGATATTACTCTTCTTGGCCCCAACTGTATTGGATACACGAATACGCAGCTGGGAGTAAACACGACCTTTCTAAAGGACATTTCACCGAAAGGAAACATAGCGTTTATTTCTCAATCTGGCGCATTGGGAAGCATAATAAATGATTTTTTCACGGGACATGCTAATGTAGGCTTTTCCTACTTTGTCAGCCTGGGCAACAAATCTGTCCTCGATGAGTCGGATGTGCTTCAGTATATGGCGGATGATCCTGCAACGGAGGTTATTGGTCTTTATCTTGAAGATGTTAAGGATGGACAGCGATTTATGAAGGTTCTAAGAGAAGCAGCTTCAAAAAAACCGATAATTATTCTGAAGTCCGGTATGACTGCAGAAGGTTCTCAGGCTGCTCTTTCCCACACTGGCGGACTGGTGGGTGATGATGAGGTCTATACGACCGCAATACGACAGTGTGGGGCTATACGTGCGAGTACCTTTAGAGAATTCACGATGCTTCTTATATTGGCAAGTTTCAAAAGACTGCCCCGCAACAATAATGTTCTCGTGCTTTCAAACGCCGGCGGTGCCGGAGTTTTGTTAACTGATCAGATAATAGAGCACGGGCTAAAACTTGTTACCATATCGGAAGCTACCAAAAGAAAGGTAGCGAAAGCTTTTGGCGATCACCATAAGGTAACGGTCCGCAATCCAATTGACCTTTTGGGCGATGCATCTTCGTTCGACTACAAGCAAGGTATAGAGATGACTATGCATGAGAGAAATATCGGATCGGTAATTGTTTTATTATCGCCTCAAGCAAACACTGAGATAATGGAGACGGCTAAAGTGATAGTAGAACTACAAAAGCAGTTTAAAGAGCCGATTTACCCCGTTTTTATGGGTGCTAAATCAATTGAGGGAGCGACTGCGTTTTTTGAAAAGCATAAGATGGCAGGCTTTGCCTCGTTTGATCTGTTGCCACTCGCACTATCCAAACTCGAAAAACTTGGGGATTATGCCTTCAACAGAGAGAAAGACGTCATGGATAAACTTACCATGCTGGCTGAAAAAAAGGATACGGTCGTTCCTCCCGGTAAAAAAATAAAAAAGATAGGAGACATTACCGATTTTTTGAAAGAAAACGGGAAGAAAAAATTTCTCAGTCTGTCGGACAGCCTCAAGCTCCTTGAAATGGCGGGAGCTCCGGTTATTCTTTCAGAAACTGTTCAGAGTGAAATTGATCTCAAAAAAATTGCTGAAAAGATAGGATACCCTCTAGTTGCAAAACTTAACTCACCAGAAATTACGCACAAAACGGAAGTCCGGGGAGTGGTGACAGATATTGGATCATGGAATGAGCTCACGCCTGTATATAAAAGATTCAAGACATATAAAGGTGCCTCTTGCACGCTTCAGCCTATGGTAAAAGGTGTAGAGCTTTTTGTAGGAGGCAAACGCGATCCGCACTTCGGTCCGGTAGTTGTTGTAGGCATTGGAGGAGTATTTACCGAACTTGTAAAAGAAGTAGTCTATGGCGTAAATCCGCTTTTTTTTCATGATTTTAATAAATTACTATCGGAGGGAAAAATAGGAAAATTATTAACTGGATTTAGGGGAAATCCACCTGTGAATAACGAAGAACTTTTCGATACTGCAAAATTAGTTTTAGATCTTCTTAACAATGAAAAACGTATTAAAGAGATAGATTTAAATCCGATAATCGGGACTTCTAAAGGCCTTCGAATCGTTGACGCGCGTATTCTTATAGAAACCTCATAAAATTAACTATAAGATAAATACCCCTTGACAAATGAAAAAGAGTATGTGTATTATGGTAATAGAGTTAATTATTATAAGTTAGTTAGTGCACTTTAAAATATTTCGGTCCGCATTACTGGGGGATCGAAATCCAGTTAAAGAAGCTTTGCGTAACAAAGCTTCAAGCGAGTCTGATTATCTCTAGAATAATCATGACTGCAATTATTATTAATTTAAATAAACCTATGATAAAAAATAACTATAGGGCTAAACACCCTAAAAGACGCAGAGTGTCGAGTGAGAATTTAAGTCTAGTCTGGAGTTTTGCGAGTGTGTTTGCGGGTAGACCAATACATCTATCCGGAGGGTAGAGTGTGAATGAGGATCTGAATGTTTGAGATTGACAATTCGATTCAAAATCAAAGTTGAAGGTTTCAAACAAAAATCTATACGCCGCCGAGTTCAAGGAACAATTCCTGGGGCCCGGCGCGTTTTTTTTGGGAACAATATTAGCGGGTCACCTGGTAGCTTTTCACTTTTTCAAGGAGAGTTTTTGCTTCACTGTTGATTTCAAAATGTTTGCGGACAGGCTGAAGAAGCTCATCTAGAAACTTGACCGCTGTCTGTTTTATATCCAAGGGGTGAAGTTTTTTTTCCTTAAAAAGTTTTTCAAGATTTTCATATGAGTTGAGGATCACAGGGCCTCCGAACTTTTCAGGTCTGTCAACTACAATCTGCGGGTATTTTTCAAAGAGAATATATTTGTAGTACTCAAGAACAGGATTATCCTCGACCACACCTTCAGGGCACCAGGCCTTACTGATCTTGCGTTTAATATCTTCAAACGTGTCAGTCATATAGATTGCCGAGTCAGGTTTTGATTTGGACATCTTCATCTGGATAGTACGCGTTACCTTATCAACATTTTTATCTGCAGGCTGACCTAAGCCCATAAGCATATGATGGCTCACGACAACAGGTTTCCAGTAGCCAAGCTGAGGACCAATCTCACGGGCAAGCATGTTGAGCTTGCGCTGATCCATACCAAGCTGGGTAACTTTGGCGCCCAAGAGGAAAATATCGGCTACCTGCATGCACGAATAGATAATATTTGCCCCAGTCAGATTATCCATCGACTCCTCACGACCCATCATCTCGGCGGTGCGGATGAAACGTTTGAGCGCATTCGTTTTGCCGACCTGAAGCACGAGTTTCCAGTAGTCGGAGTTTTTTACCATATCTGAAGCCCACACGAACTCGACGTTTGATAGATCCATTCCCGAGGCTTTCCAGACCTCAATAAAGTATTTCCCCGTAGTTTTAATCTTTTCCAGATCTCCCCCCAGTTTGTTGTTGGCTAGGGCATGCCAGTCTGCTACGTACATCTTAAATTTGATGCCGGCCGCTGTCATTTTATTAACATTAATGGTTTTTAGAATCCCTTGGGCTATATGGATCTGTCCTGAGGGTTCAAATCCATCATAGGCGATAAGCTTTTCACCCGACTCAAGGAGGCTCTTGAGCTCTTCTTCGGCGACTATTTCTTCGCCGACTTGTTTTATAAGCGTTATTTTTTCGTCTGTTGTCATGAGCTCATTATACAAGAACAATTTTTAATCAACAGGAGTTATTTAATTCCTGTCATTTGTTTATCTACGATCGTATTATTTAGAGAATGATACTTAATTTGCTTCCCTTTCACCCTACTAAAGTATCGTTTTAACTCTTTCTCAAGGGAGGCAAGCGAGTCGAATATAAAAAGCTCTTTATTGAAGGTGTAGATAGCTTTTCTGCGCTTCAATACATTTTCAATCGTAAAAGGTAAAATGGGTGTTTTTCCTGACATTACCTGATGGATTTCGCCTACAGACGAAATAAGCCCTGTGCCAAATATTTTTGGCTTACCTTTTTCTCTTATCACGCCAAACTCATAGCTAAACCAGGCGAGCTTCTTAATATCCTCGCGTTGAGCTTGATTTGCCTG
>CAYPZT010000027.1:0-14560 GCA_964415435.1 uncultured Gammaproteobacteria bacterium | reverse complement strand
ATTGTTTTTTAAGTTGTTCGGCTTTTTCCTTTGCTTCATCCTCACGTTTTTCAAAAGCAAGGATAAGATATATTTTTTTGAACGGGTAGTCATTATTGATAATCGATTTAATTGTTGCTTCAAGTTTATAGATAGGTTCTTTGTAGTTAGGAATAATTACGAAGTGGTTCACGTCCGCAGCTTCTTTGTATTTTTCAAGTTTCTTGGGAAAGTTAACTTTCGAAAACTTCATAATGGTAAGATATGAGATCGTGGCAAAGTAGGTTGTTGTAATGGATTTGTAAAAGAAGTAAAGATCAAACGCGATAATGAAATAAGCGACGATTGCAGGGTGAAAGAATGAAAGCCACAATGGCATCGTGATGAGGAGCCAAGTAAGAAGAGGTATTACCATATCCCACAGGCGGTGGAAAAAAGGCGAATGGGCAATGAACTGACTCATAGAATTATTATACCTCATTGCCACGCCTCGCAGATAATACGGAAAGAGCAAAAGTTACACCAGGGGCCCACCTTTGGCGGAAATTTACCCGACCTGATGGATTGAGCGGCTTCCGATATTTCAGTTTTCATCTTTTCGATTTCACCCATCTCCCGCTTCATGCTCACTTTCTCCATATCCTGCAAATAGTAAAATGTAAGGGTCACCTGAGCCAGCTCTTTCTTATAAAGGCCCCGATCGGTTGCTGCAAGTGCGTAGATTGAAAGCTGGAGACTCTTTTTAAGTTCTGCGTCACTTGGTTTTTTACCAGTCTTATAATCGATAATTTCTATTTCATTATTGCCGTTATAGTCTACACGGTCTATCTTTCCTGTCACAAAGAGTGATCCGTCAACCCTGATTTTGAAAAGTCTTTCAAGGTCCACGATTTTAATGTTTGGCTTATGAAACGTATCAAAATAGGATGTGAGCATCTTCTCTCCCTCAGTCTTCATTTTTTTCTCGTGCGAAAGAGATTTGAATCCAACAGGAGACCATGAAGACCTGTAAATTTCCAGAAGCCGTTCTACACCAACGGATTGGTTCGATCTATACTCCTCATAAAATGTCTGGAGGGTGCGATGGATGCTGTCGCCAAAGGCTGCCGCAGAATTAACTGCGGTTGGAATCTTGAGGATATACTGGTACTTGTACTGCAGGGGACAGGTAGTGTAGGTAGAAAGTTGTGAGAATGACAAGCTATTAAGAGCAATACTTGGGGCGATAACAGGGAGTTCTGGCTTGTTATAATCAAATATTGAAAGCTGGTTTTTTTCTTCGTGCTTCACGTTGAGAAGTTTGTCGATATTTTCCTGACCGAGTGCCTCGATCACGAACGAAGAAATTTTTCTTTCCCGTTTGGAGTCGCTGTAATGCTTAGATGCTGAAAGGTAAAGTTCGTTCATTGCGCGAGTCATACCCACGTAAAAAAGGCGTCTCTCTTCCTCAACATGATAATCTCCTTCAGGAAGGATTTCCTTTATGAGTGAAGTGGGGAGCGGAATTGCTTCCTTTCTCTCATACGGAGGGAAACGGCCGTGGCTGAGGTTTGTCAAAAATACGACAGGAAACTCGAGACCTTTGGCTGAGTGTACGGTCAGGATGTTGACCGCATCTTGTGCTGGCATATCCGTCTTTGAGATAAGAGGTGACTCGCCCATCTCCATGCTCATGTCAAGGTATTCAACCACAGCATGCACGGAAGAATCTTCATGTTCGGACTCAAAGGACTTCAATCGATCAAAAAAAGCCGAAATGGCAAGGGCAGTTTTCTCTTCAGCCGCATCCTTATATTTGGCCAGCACATTCAGATATTTTGAATCCTGCAAAAAGTAGAAAAGTATTTGTCCGGCTGTTTCATCTTTAAGAAGTTCAAGGTGCCTATTGATCATCATGTAGATTGTGTAAAGCTTTTCACGTGTTTCTTCGCGAAGAAGGGGGAGATATTTTTTGTAAACGATGAATTCTTCCCGCACCATCTCGGGTTTGTAAAATGACAATAATACTTCAATGCTGTTGTAAAGGGGCAGGGAGGTTCTCTTGCAAAAAGCGAGCATATGGCTTATATCACGGCTGTCAATAGCGAATATCCGCATCGTCAATACTCTGTATAGAGATGTTGAGTCATCAATTGCGGCCAGTACCTTGAGGTACGCGATGAGATCTTTGACCTCCGGCTGCTTGAAAAGTTGGTTAGGTCCCAGGAACTGATGCGGTATTCCCTTGAGGCTTAGCGCACGCATTATTGCAGTGGCGTGACTGTTCGCGCGGACAAGTACCGCAAAGTCGGAGTAGTCATACTCTTTTTTTCTGGCAAGTATCTTCGCCGCAATTTCGTCGGCTTCCTTATCGACAGATTCTGAGAGCGAAAAGTGAACGGCTTTGGCTTTTGACTTTTGGGGAGACACAAGCTCTTTAGAGATTCCAAGTTTTGCTTCTAGCGTATCGGGGTCATTATGCTTTATAAGTTTGTATGAAGCATCAAGGATAGATTGTACAGATCGGTAATTTGTGCGTAAGTTTACTTGAGCTGACTGCGGGTAGTCTTTCATGAAGGTAAGAATATTTGATATGGAGGCACCTCTAAATTTATAGATTGCCTGTGAATCATCGCCCACCACGGTAAGATTTGGATCGCGATCTGTGGGGCACAGAAGTTTAATGAGTTCGTATTGGGTTATATTTGTGTCTTGGAACTCATCAACAAATATATAGGGGTATCTTTTTTGATACTCCGCAAGTACGTTTTTCCGTTTTTTTAAAAGCTGGTAAGCGGCATATACCAGATCTGAGAAATCAAAACGAGCCTCTTTCATTTTTAGATCCTGGTACGCAGTGTAAGCGCGAGCAAGCTCTTTATATTTTAAGAGATCTTCCTCTGTGGTCTCATCATCGACGGTAAGTTTGCCCGCAAATTTTTCGTAGTCCTCTGGACTAACGCACTCATCTTTTAACCGGTCAAAATGCTGAAGAAGCGCCTCGATGAATTTGTGAGGATTCCCGAGTGGTCTGAAGTAGTCAAGCTCGAGTTTAAATAGGTGTTTTCTCAGAAAAAAAACAGATTCAGCAGTGGTCATTAAGTGATATCTTGGGGAAAGACCTATATGGTGTCCGCGCTCCTTCAAAAGGGTGTCGGCAAACGAATGAAAGGTGGCAATAGACATCTGAAAAAAACCATAAGGCAGATTTTGATCAAGTCGCTCCTCCATTTCGCGGGCGGCCTTGTCGGTAAAGGTAAGAGCAAGTATTTGTTCGGGACGCGCCTTCTCCGTCTTAATAAGATGCTTAATTTTTTCGACTATGACTCTGGTTTTCCCTGTTCCGGCACCTGCGATAACCAGAAGAGGACCGGCTGTGTGCTCGACGGCTTTTTGCTGGTCGGGATTTAGGGTAATGACGTCGTTTCTCACCTTACCATTTTAGCAGACTAGTCCTTTCGTTTTGTCCAAAGGGCCTCGTGAAGTCCCCCTCCAATAAATATGACAAGAAGTATAAAGAAGAGAACATGCATATGGGAGGGCTGTATTCCAATGAGGCTTAAACCATAAAGGACGAAAAGAGGTGTTGTTACCGCATGCAGTCCAATCTTATAGGTGGAAAGGTAGCCCGCTCTCTTCTGAGGAAAAACCAAACGGAACAGAAGCAGTATTATGACCGACGCAAAGGCGATATAAAGAAGATTTATTATGATGGAGCTTATGAAAGAAAGCGACAGAAAAAGAGCCGCTACAATTATATATACAATAGGAAGAACTCGATTGAAAGCCCCGGTTATCGACATAAGAGACTCAACATCTGCTCTTGTAATCGTCCGATCGCCTAAGAAACTGAGAGGATACGTATGAATCTTATTAGTGTTTTTGGATGGCCAGAAAGTGATCGTGCGAGCGCTCACAAGTGCAAAGGAGCGGTACTCATATATTTTGGAAGGCACTGCGTTTTCGTCTATGACCGCAAGAAGTATCTGGCGGCTTCCGTCGTTCATCCAGAAAAAATAAGGTCGCTCGTATGTGGAAACAAGTCCACCCTGATGCAAAGTAAGTACCAGGTTGTCAGGATAAGAAGAGACGCTCTTGCCAACGCTTGAGATGGAAGCGTGTACTTTTGAGGGAGAGAATTTCAAAAGTATTGAAATAAAAAGAATTACGTTTATTAAGAACAGGAGACCAATGAAATAGAGAATAGACATATAAAAAGGCTGCCGGGAAATTTTTTGATAGTAGAAGTGGTGAGGGATCAGGCTGCCCCGAAGATTATTCAAGAAACTATTGACTTTTCCCATCCTAGGCTTTATCATAAAAAAGCGAAAAGAAAAAATCAATGGCATAACCTGCCACGAATGACTTGCTTTTTTGTGTATTTTGGATATAATTTGTACATCTAGTTATATTTATTATTATTTAATAGTTATTTTAAAATTATGGCACAAGGTGTTTTCCAGAGGAATAAACCTCATTTGAATATTGGTACTATTGGTCACGTCGATCACGGTAAGACTACTACAACTTCAGCAATCCACTACGTTCTTTCTAAAAAGGGACAAGCGCAGTTTTTGAAGTATGATGAAATTGATAAGGCTCCAGAAGAAAGAGCACGCGGCGTCACCATCAACCTTCATCACTCAGAATATGAAACAGACAAGCGTCATTATGCACACATCGATGCCCCAGGCCATGCTGATTACATCAAAAACATGATCACAGGCGCTGCTCAGATGGATGGTGCAATCCTCGTTGTTTCTGCTCCGGACGGTCCAATGCCTCAGACACGAGAGCATATCCTTCTTGCACGACAAGTAAATGTTCCTGCCATCGTTGTTTACTTAAACAAAGTCGATATGGTCCAGGACAAGGAGATTCTTGATCTTGTCGAAATGGAGGTCCGTGATCTTCTTAAGAAATACGGATACCCAGGCGATGAAGTTCCAGTCATTAAGGGTTCCTCACTTAAGGCCCTTTCAGATGATCCAGAGTCCATAAAGGCGATAGAGGATCTTATGGCAAAGGTTGATGAATATGTACCAGAACCGGTACGACCAACAGATAAACCATTCCTTATGCCTATTGAAGATGTCTTCACGATCCAGGGACGAGGAACTGTTGTAACGGGAAGAGTGGAAAGAGGAGTTCTCAAAGTAAATGATGAAGTCGAGATTGTAGGTCTCAAACCAACAACAAAGACCGTTATAACGGGCATCGAGATGTTCCGCAAGACTCTTGACGAGGCACGTGCCGGAGACAACGTCGGTCTTCTTCTTCGGGGTATCGAAAAAGAAGATGTCGAGCGCGGTCAGGTATTGGCCAAAACAGGAAGCATTACCCCACACACAGAGTTTGAAGCGGAGATCTATGTCCTTAAAAAAGAAGAAGGCGGACGTCACACTCCATTCTTCAAAGGGTATCGACCACAGTTTTATGTTCGAACCACTGATGTAACGGGAGAAGTCACCCTTCCAGCAGGCGTTGAGATGGTTATGCCTGGTGATAACATCAAGGTAACGGCAAAACTTATCTATCCTGTAGCCATGGAAGAGGGGCTAAAGTTTGCTATCCGAGAAGGTGGACATACAGTCGGCGCAGGAGTAGTAACAAAGATAATTAAATAAGTTGTCATCCCGAGTGAAGGGGAAGGATCTGTTTTCCACGGGTTCTTCGGCTGGTGGCTTGGGATAACAGGAGTGTTAATTGCACGTTTATAGTATGCCAAAGGGAAGAATCAGAATAAGGCTCAAAGCTTATGACCATCGTTTGATCGATGAAACCTGTCAAAAGATCGTTGACACAGCGATCCGAACAGGTGCTTCTATCATTGGTCCAATTCCTCTTCCCACACGCCGAGAGGTATACGTAGTAAACAAAGCTTCATTCATTGATAAAGATGCCCGTGAGCATTTTGGTCTTAAGATTCATAAACGTCTTATTGACATTGTAAATCCCACAAACCAGACTATCGATTCTCTCATGCATCTTGAACTTCCAGCAGGTGTCGAGGTAGAAGTAAAAATGTGAGCTTCTTAATGAGATAAATGTAGTATTCAATTTGTTCTTGATTCATGCGTATTAGTGTTATATAATGTAAGCCAATGTCCATTTTCCATATTAAGGAAAATACGAGATAAGTCTTGTCAGATTGGTTGTTGTCGGGAGCCCCAATCTGGGGCTTTTTTTATTGCTAAATACTATGCCGGCTTTTATCTTAGGAGAAAAAAGGGAACAGTCCCAGGTATATACCGAATCGGGTAACCGTATTCCGACAACCTTCATCAGGACATCCTCCTGTCATGTTGTGAATATAAAGTCAAAACCTACCTATAATCACTTTGCTATTCAGATGGGCTTTGGAGCCGTCAAGAATATTAAAAAGTCTAAACAAGGTATATTAAAAAAAGCGGGGATAACGGCCCCGCTTCGTTTTTTAAAGGAATTCCGTTTGGAGACTTTTGGCGATGGAGTGAAGTACATAGAAGAGGAAAATAAAAAAGGAGTGCAGATAAAGGATGTAAAGCTGTTTGTAGGTTCGGCTATAGACCCGACAATACTCTTCAAAAAGGGTGACAAAGTCACAGTTTCAGGAACAACAAAAGGAAAGGGTTTCCAAGGTGTTGTAAGGCGTCATTCTTTCAAGGGCGGACCCAAGACTCATGGTCAGTCAGATCGCGAGCGGGCACCAGGATCAATTGGTCAGACCACAACCCCCGGACGCATATTCAAAGGAAAGCGTATGGCAGGGCGAATGGGTAATATACGCGTTACTATCAAAAATGTGGAAGTGGTTGATGTTACAAATGAAGGTATCACCGTAAAGGGTGCAGTTCCGGGCGCCAAAGCCGGACTTCTAGAAATCAAAAAATTAACAGACTAAAATATGGCAGTTCAAGCTTCTAAAACAAAAAAAACTGAAACAACGAAAGCTCCTGTTAAGAAAACGGCGACAGCCGGTATTGTGATTAAAGTGCTCGATGTAACAGGTAAGGAATCTGGAGAGAGAACTCTTCCCAAAGAACTCGCAATCAAAAAACCTAACAAAGCGCTACTGGCTCAGTACATGCGTATGTATCAGGCCAATAGGAGAAAAGGAACCGCATCAACAAAGACGCGTGGAGAGGTAGTGGGATCAACTCGTAAGATCTACAGACAAAAAGGCACCGGAAATGCTCGTCATGGCGATATTAAGGCTCCTATCTTTGTCGGTGGAGGTGTAGTTGGTGGTCCAAAACCGAGAGATTATGAACTCCGCATGAATAAGAAACAAAAAAAACAGTCGCTGCGTGAAGCGTTTGCTCTTAAGCTTCAAGAAAAAAATATCTACGGTATTTCAGATGAATTTTTGACAATCAAACCAAAAACGAAAACAGTCGCGACCTTTATTAAGAATAGTAATTTAGGCGAAAAATCTGTACTTATTGTCCTGCCTCAGCAAAATACAGAAAATTTAATGCGTGCAGCTCGTAATATTCCACAGGTTACATTGGAAAGAGTCGCAACCCTAAACCCCTATTCTCTTCTTTCAGTGAGATCGGTCCTCATAGCGGACACAGCAATTCAAGATGTTATCAGTCGTCTTTTGAACTCATGAATACAACCGGCATTATAATCAGGCCTATCTTGACAGAAAAAGCCACCGACATGGTACAAAAGAATATCTATACCTTTGAGGTGAGTCCCAAAGCAAACAAAAATACAATCCGTGAAGCACTTACTGTTCTTTATAGTGTTAAGGTTGGTGATGTGGCAGTTCAGATTAGAAAAGGCAAAGAAAAAAGAGTTGGCAGACGCATGCAGACAAAAAAGGTGCAGGACAAAAAGATTGCGTACGTTACTGTGCTTGAAGGTACCATAAATTTATTTCCTAAGCCATAACCTATGAAAAAACAAATAAAAAAACGTAAACCCTTTCCAAAAACAGGGAATCCAGAAAAGAATCTAACGCACATCTTGAAAAAGCACTCAGGGCGTGATTCTTCTGGATCTGTTTCAGTACGCCATCAAGGCGGAAGGCAAAAAAGATATTATCGTATCGTAGACTTCAAGCGTGATAAGCTTGATGTTAAGGCAAAAGTACTCGGTATCGAGTATGATCCAAACCGCAATGCACACATAGCGCTTGTTGAATATAAGGACGGCGAAAAAAGATATATAATTCATCCTGTTGGTCTTAAACTTGGCGATGAAGTTGTCTCGAGTGTAAATGCAGAGGTGAAAGTAGGAAACGCGCTTCCTCTCAAAAACATCCCGCTTGGTATAGAAGTTCATAATGTAGAGTTGTACCCTGGACAAGGTGGTAAGATGATTCGTGGCGCCGGTACAGCAGCATCGGTCGTGGCAAAAGAGGACAAATACGTTCACTTGAAACTGCCGTCAGGCGAGGTGCGAAAGTTTTTTGCAGGGAGCATGGCGACAGTCGGAAGGGTTGGAAACATAGAGCATAAAGATGAAATTATCGGGAATGCCGGCCGCAAAATACTCATGGGGATAAGACCTACAGTGCGCGGCACTGCTCAGAATCCCAGGAGCCATCCACACGGTGGAGGAGAAGGAAGAAGCGGCGAAGGTATGCATCCAAAGACCCCGTGGGGTAAGCCGGCTCGTGGTAAAAGAACGAGAAATCCACGAAAGTGGAGTTCAATATTAGTTGTTAAGCGTCGAAAATAATATGGAAGCTCGTGCTTCATTTAAAAATGTAAAGATAGCGCCGAAGAAACTGCGGTTTCTTTTGCCGGCTGTAAAAAATATGACCCCTGCGCGAGCAGTAGAGCATCTTTTTTACAGTAACAAGCGTGGTGCAAAAATATTATATAAGGCGATTCGCTCAGCAATGGCAAATGCTAAACAAACTTTAAAAACAGACGAACATTTGCTACAATTTAAAGCTTTGTTCGTTGACGAAGGCAATACGCTAAAACGGTATAAGGCCGGAGGTAAAGGTGCGGCTAAACCAATCGCCCGCGAGTTTTCTCACATCACTGTTGTTTTGGAGGCTCCAGCATCTGTAGCATCAAAAAAAGTGGAAGTAAAGAAAGCCGTAGAGGAGAAGCTCACAAAGGTTCAAACGAAAGCAACGGAAAAAGTTACGCCAAAAAAGAAAGTTACAAGTCGTAAAAAATAAATGGGACAAAAAGTTCATCCAAAGGGATTACGTCTAGGCATTGTCTTTAACTGGAATTCACGGTGGTTTTTTACACAGAAAAAAGCATACCGCGATGCTCTCATTAAAGACATCAATATTCGTAAAAAACTGATGGGAAAACTGAGTTTTGCATCAATTACACAGGTAGATGTTGAGCGGGCAATCAACAGGATGACGCTGATCCTCTACTCTGTTAAGCCGGGTATGATTATTGGCCGGGGAGGAAAGGGTTTGGAAGATATCAAGAAATTTATTGCTAACTATCTTCACATCACGCCCAAATCAAAAGAAGCAAAAATGGATATTAAGATCGAGCCCGTCAAAAAGCCGTATTTAAATGCATACTATGTGGCTCAGACAGTTGCGGAGAAGATAGTAAGAGGATTTCCGCATCGTTCAACCGTGCACAATGCGATGAACCGTGTCATTGAAGCAGGCGGGAAGGGTGTAAAGATCCAGCTTGGAGGCAGAATCAATGGCGCTGAGATTTCACGAAGAGAAAAATATTTTCAGGGAACGATCCCTACCTCAACTATCCGCGAGGAAGTTGATTTCGCAAAGTTTCCCGCCCTCACAAAGTCAGGATATGTGGGAGTGAAGGTGTGGATATGTAAATAATAATATGTTAGCTCCAAAACGACAAAAATACAGAAAACAGTTTAGAGGAATGTGGAGAAAGCTTGCAGTAAAGGGCGACAAGCTTAATTTTGGCACCTATGGCTTAAAGACGGTCACAACAGGATGGATAAAAGATAGGGAGATAGAAGCCTCAAGAGTCGTTTTGGCCCGTGCAACCAAAAAAATAGGAAAATTTTGGATCAGGATTTTTCCTGACAAGCCATTTACTAAAAAGCCACCGGAGGTAACGATGGGAGCAGGAAAAGGTGATGTTGCCTATTTTGTGGCATCAGTTTCACCAGGAAGAATGCTTTTTGAGGTCGATGGACTAAGTGGTCCCGAAAGTTTAGACGTACTTCGGTCAGTCTCATCAAAGCTTTCAGTAAAAACAAAAGTTATTACCCGATCATGAAAAAAAATATAAAAGAGTTACAGTCAAAATCAGTGAGTGAACTTGACAAGCAGGTAAACGATCTTCGCAATGAGATCGCTAAACTTACGCTTGACGTATATGCGAACAAACCCAAAAACACGAATCAAGTAGCTATGAAAAAAAAGCAGTTAGCAGTTGTATTGACGGTACTGTCAGCAAAGCGAGTGCAAAGCTAATTTTAAATTGCAAATTTTAAATTAAATAAAAATATGGCAAGAACAGAGACGGGAATTGTAACATCGACCAAAATGCAGAAGACGGTGGTTATATCGGTTGAGCGCAAATTCCGACATCCAAAATATCAAAAGATCGTTATCCGCCACAAAAAAATTAAAGCCCATAATGAGAAAGAAGGCATAAAAGAGGGCGATATGGTCCAAATTAGAGAAACAAAACCATACTCAAAAGAAGTTCATTTTGAAGTTGTAGGTAAAGTTCAGGGATAATACTATGTTGCAACTGAGAACCGTAATGACCGTGGCCGACAATACAGGCGCAAAGAAGGCGTATATGGTTGGTATGCCTGGAAAAGGCAACAGGAAGATCGCATATGTAGGCGACATCATTAACGTGGTGGTTCGATCAGCTATTCCTTATGCGCAGGTAAAAGAGGGAGAAGTGTTGCCGGCAGTGGTAGTACGCACCCGCAAAGAAAGACGAAGAAAAGACGGCAGCTATATCCGTTTTGATGATAATGCCTGTGTAATTCTCATGGCAAAAGAAACAAAAGACCCACGAGGTACACGCATTTTCGGACCAATTGCAAAAGAAGTGAAAGACGCCGGTTTTAATAAAATCGCAAGTTTAGCCGAGGAGATGTATTAAGCTTATGAAACTTAAAAAGGGAGACAAAATAAAAGTAATGATAGGGAAAGATAAGGGACGCGATGGTGTAATCGAAAGAGTATACACAGCAAGCAATAAGCTTTTTGTTCCCGGCCTCAATCTTTACAAAAAACATGTCAAAAAAAATGAAAAGATGCCGCAGGGCGGGGTCGTTGATGTCCCGCGCCTCATCGATGCATCCAAGGTGATGCTTGTCTGTCCCAAGTGTGGCAAGCCATCGCGAATCGGATATGAAACGAAAGCTGGCAAGAAATCGCGAGTCTGTAAGACATGTGAAAAAATTATTTAACTAATAAATCTTATGTCATTTAAAGATACTTACCACAAAGAAATCAAACCGAAATTAAGTGCAGAGCTTAAGATTGAAAATGTAATGGAAATACCCAAGGTAACGAAGATTGTGCTGAATGTGGGAGCAGGTGAGGCAGTGTCCAATAAGGGGGCCATTGATAAGATCTATGAACAGCTTACGCTTATCGCAGGTCAGAAGCCAGTTGTCACGAAGGCACGAAAATCAATATCAGCTTTTAAAATACGTATGGGGTTACCCATAGGAGTAAAGGTTACTCTCCGCGGTGAACGTATGTACAGCTTTATGGAGAAGTTTGTAAAAGTGGTAATTCCTCGACTTAGAGATTTCCGGGGTATTTCCGACAAAAGTGTTGATCAAAATGGCAACCTAAACATAGGTTTAGGCGAGCAGACGCTATTTCCCGAGATAGATTTCGATAAAATTGATAAAATAAGGGGTCTTGAAATTACATTGGTGTCCAATGCGGGTAACCGTGAGCGTGGTAAAAAGCTATTTGAGCTGTTAGGAATTCCGTTCAAGAAAGTATAAAATTATGGCAAAAACATCGGATGAAGTGAAGTTCAGGAAAAAACAAAAATATGCAGTCAGAGTACGCAACCGTTGTCCCTTTTGTGGACGGGCGCGAGCCTATATGAGGCGATTTGGTATGTGTAGAATCTGTTTCAGAGAGAAAGCACTTACCGGAGAGATTCCTGGAGTTAGAAAAATGTCTTGGTAAACCTATGAGTAGATCAGCAAAAAAAGGACCATATATAGACGAAAAACTTTTAAAGAAAGTCACGAAACAGAAAGCCGGAAGTGACAGAAGTCCTATCAAAACGTGGGCGCGTGCTTCCCAAATCGCGCCGGAGTTTGTGGGACACAAACTGGCAATTCACAACGGGAAAAAATTTATTGAAGTCCTGGTTTCCGAATCGATGGTTGGGCATAGGCTCGGAGAGTTTTCCCTAACACGTACCTTCAGAAGCCATGGAAAAGTTACAAAGAAAGTTCTAGAAGCAACCTAAACAATATGCAAAGTACTGTCAGCGATCTTATAATCAGAGTTAAAAATGGTTACATGGCAAGTCTGCCAGTGATCACTATGCCCTACTCGGTATTTAGAGAGTCTATCCTTAAGAAGCTGGTTTCCTTGAAATATATCCAGACAGTTCGCAAAGAGGGTAGGGATTTGATCGTGGAACTTTCTTACAATCATAACATTCCAGTTGTTACCGATGTAAAAATATTTACAAAACCGGGTAGCAGATATTATGTTTCATATAAGGATTTGAAGCCTGTTTTGGGAGGAATTGGTCATTCCATTCTTTCTACACCGAAGGGTATTCTGACGAACCTAGAGGCGCGTAAAGAAAAAGTAGGCGGTGAGTTGTTATTCAATATTTGGTAATTACATGTCAAAAGTAGGTCAAAAAATTATTACGGTTCCCGCCTCGGTAGCTGTTGATATAAACGGCAAGAGCGTAGTCGTCAAAGGTTCTCAGGGTACAATCCAGTTAACGGTGCCGGATGGTATCGAAATAAAAAAAGAAGGAGAAAACATAACAGTGATAAGAGCACGCGAGGATAAGACGACAAAGTCGCTTCACGGATTGTATCGTCAACTTATCTACGATGCGGTTGTTGGTGTAGAAACTCCTTGGCAAAAGCGTATGGAAGTAGTGGGTACGGGTTATAATGTCAAGCTTCAGGGAGAAGATCTCTTGTTTAAAGTTGGTTATTCACATACGGTCACATTTAAAAAAAGAGGAGGGATCACGTTCAAGGTAGAAGGAAATAATAAGGTGGTGGTCGCTGGTGCAGATAAACAATTGGTTGGGCAGGTTGCTTATCAGATAAAACTGATAAAAAAACCAGATCCTTACAAAGGAAAAGGCATTAAATATGAAAATGAACAGTTAAGAATTAAGCCTGGCAAGAAAGCTAAGGCAGCAGGAGCCCCGGCATAATACTTATGGCAGTCACTATTAATCGCATTTTGCGAAGAAAAAGAAGAAATCGTAATAATATAATGGGATCGGCTGATAGGCCACGCTTATCTGTCTTTAGATCGAATAAGTATATCTATGTTCAGGCCATCGACGATGCGGCACGAAAGACGTTGATTTCATTTTCGAGTCTTCAAAAAGCTAGAAAAGATAAGGCTACAAAAATGAAGAAAACCGATCAGGCAAGATTAGTCGGTCAGGAATTTGCTAAACTTTTACTCGGCAAAAAGATTAAAACATGTGTATTTGATAGAAGTTCATATGCTTATTTAGGAAGAGTCAAGGCTCTTGCAGAAGGGCTTCGGGAGGGCGGTATAAAAGTATAATTTGAAATTTTTAATAAAAAATATGCTAAACAACAACACAAAACAGGGTGAGGAAGCAAAAATAGAAGAAAAAGTTCTTCTTATCAAGCGAGTATCCAAAAAGATTACCGGAGGAAACTATGTCACGTTTTCTGCCCTCGTTGTGGTAGGAGACAAAAAGGGAAATGTTGGAATTGGTATAGGACGTGCGCTCGAGGTTCCGCCCGCAATTCAAAAGGCGATCAAACAGGCAAAAAAAAGGATGATTCGCGTTCCAATGTATAAAAATTCTCTTACTCATGAGATACAATTGAAGTATAAGGCAGCTCTTATAATCCTAAAGCCGGCACCAGAAGGCACCGGACTTAAGGTAGGCAGTGTTGCCCGCGTTATTCTTGATCTGGCAGGTGTCAACAACGCCTCAGGTAAAATTATCGGTTCGCGAAATCAAACTGTAAATACATACGCGGTTATGGAAGCATTATCGAGATTAAAACAGAGAAACTAATATATGAGCACATTTTTGTCCAAGCTGCCAGCAGTAGTAGGTCGCCGCAAGAAACGGCTAGGCCGAGGTTTGGGAAGCCGTAAGGGTGCCAAGTCAGGAAGAGGCACTACGCGTCACCAGAAGGCACGGGAGAATATTCCTCTTCACTTTGAGGGAGGTCAGGTGCGAATTGTAAAGAAGTTTCCTCTTCTTCGTGGAAAGGGAAGGAACAAACCCAGTAAAGTTGCTCCCTATGTCATTAACCTGAGCGATCTGTCGGGGTTCACGAGTGGGGCGACCGTTGATGTGAAAGCACTCATTGATAAAAAAATCGTTGATCCTCGGGCGGAAAAGCGAGGAGTAAAACTACTGGGTACAGGTACGATCGATAAAAAGTTAATTGTCAAAATCCCAGTCTCTCAATCTGCACTTCGGGCTATTAAGGATAAACAGGGCGAAGTACT
>CAYPZT010000026.1:0-14879 GCA_964415435.1 uncultured Gammaproteobacteria bacterium | reverse complement strand
GAACGATAAGATCAAGATCTGCTAGACTATCTAGAAATCCCACACGCGTAGCGTTGCGATAACGGTCCCTAAAACCCTTGATAAACTCGCCTGACTTTTTTTGAAACTCCGGTGTGGAAAGTGTTGAGATGCCCATAAAAGCCTTTGCTGCGGCAGCTATTTCTTCCTCACCGATTCTCAGACCACGATAGCTTCGGTTACGAATGTCAGAAACCAACTCGTAAAACACCGGTGCTGGGACGCTGAGGCGGGACGCATCGGGTGTTTTTACCGTTACAACCGAAAGAAAATCTTTTATAAAGTCTTGTTCTTTGTTTTCAAAAAAACTCAAAAACTCATCAATTATGCGTGGCGGAACAAAAAGTTCAACCTGGTCTTTTTCTCTTGCGCGTTTAGCGTAGGATGTGAGAGTCACAACCACTTCTTCGGTTTTTTTTCCATACTCAAGACCTGACCCCATATTAAAAAAAAGGTTTGTGTCAATCACATAGTTTTTCATGCCCCAATAATATCATATTTTGCCTCTTGATTTGTAATGTGAAAATGTTTATTATTTGTGGACAAGTTATCCACATATATTACACATGCCGTCACCATCATCTTTCTGGAAAGAATTTATTGAAGGAGCCGATAAGAAATCGAATAAAACACCTGTTTTACTTTCTTTATTAAAACAACTCAAACCTATAAGTCTTACTGATACATCGATCGTTTTAGGCTGCCCAAATCAAGGGATGAAGTTTTTTCTTGAACGGAAGGCTGAGGAGGTTGGCGGCCTACTCTTTGAACACCTTAACAAATACCTGCAGGTGGAATTTACACTTGTTGAGGATAAGAAAAGACAGGAAAAAGATGCACCGCTTCTAAGTTTTCAGCCGTCCTTGGCCGACCTATTTACAAAGGCCGGTCTCCACGCCAAGTATAGATTTGAAAATTTTGCTGTTTCCTCATCCAATCAGGTTGCTTTTGCAGCAACCCAGGCTATTGCCGACAACCCGGGTTCGTCTTACAACCCTCTTTTTCTTCATGGTGGGGTCGGGGTAGGAAAAACGCACCTCGCTCAGTCCGTAGCGCGGAAGCTCCTTGAGAGAGATGTCCAAAAACGTGTCTTTTTTTGTTCTGGAGAGCATTTTATGAATGAACTTATTGAATCGATCCGAGAAAAGTCCACGCCTCGTTTTCGAAAAAAGTATCGCTCACTTGACCTCATCATTATTGATGATATCCAGTTTATTGCTGGCAAGCAGACCGTACAGGAGGAGTTCTTCCACACCTTCAACTCTGTAGTCTCGGCCGGAGGTCAGATTATCCTCACCTCTGACCGACCACCGGAGGAAATAAAAAACCTTGAGGATAGGTTGCGATCTCGCTTTTCCGGAGGACTTATCGTGGACATTCAAAATCCCGACTTCGAACTGCGAACGGCGATCCTACTCATAAAGGCTCGAGAAAAAAATATTGAGATTGATATCGAGGCGGCTAAGATTATTGCAGAACGAATCACCGACACGCGTGCCCTTGAGGGTGCGCTGCTTTCGCTTTACGCGAAGATCTTAGGTATAAAAGAACAGATTGATCTGGGAGTAGTAGACACGTACTTTTCGAAACAACAAGAGGTCAGAGCCATGAGGACCTCTCCGGGCGACATAATAAAGGCAGTTTGCATGATGTACAATGTAAAACAGTCACAGCTTAAGGCGGCAACCCGCTCGGAAAACATTGCACTTCCGCGCCAGATCGCCATGTATATTCTCCGTAACGATTTAAAGCTTCGTCTTGAGGAGGTGGCGGATATACTTCACAGGAAAGATCACACCACGGTAATGCACGCTGTCGACAAGATCGGCAGGCTTCTTCTTAAGGACCCTTCTCTTAAGCGCGAGATTGATGAGATGCGATCTTCGCTTCATTTATAAACACCGTGTCCACTCATTATAAACAAGGTTTTTTTCTGGTTTAGTTTGTCTTGAAAATCTAATTCATTTTTTATACACTTATACGCAAGGCCTATTACTACTATTTGTATTTATGAGAATTGAAATAACAAAAGAAATCCTATTAGAAACACTTACGAGAGCGTCTCACTTTACATCGAATAAGATTGCGACATCTCCCATTCTTCAGGGAGTCTACATTATCTCAAAAAGAGAAGGTCAAGAGCAAAGGCTCCATCTTTACTCAAGCGATCTTAATTCGTTTTTCCACACTTCAACAAAAGCAAAGGTAGAAGGTGATATAAAAATAATAGTCGAACCCAAAAAAATATTAGAGTTTATCGCGCTTCTTAATCCTGGTATGGTCTCTCTTCAAATAAAAGATAAATTAATGATTATCTCTCAGGATAAAAAGAAGGGGACATTTCCGCTTATGGCGGGCGAAGATTTTCCTGTACCTCCAGCAATTGAGGAGAAGGAACAGATGGTAAAATCGTCTTTTCTCACAAAGAATCTTCCTCTTGTGCTTTTTTCCACGTCCTCAGATGAGGCTAGACCCATACTCACCGGGGTTAATTTTGTTACAGGTGAAAACGATATGATGATGGTCTCAACAGATGGTTTTAGACTTACTCTTGTAAAAACGAAGAAAGAGATAGATATACCCTCTCTCATTATCCCCTCAGGATTTCTGGAGGAGATTCTAGCCGTTATAAAAGGGGAAAAAGAGGTAGGATTCAGTTATTCAGTAAAAGAAAAACTTATACGCGTCCGTACGTCAGACTCTGAATTCTACTCACGGCTTATCGACGGTGAATTTCCTCCCTACGAAAAAGTTCTCCCCGTTGAGAAGAAAACAGAAATCGCAGCAGACACAGAAGAACTTATAAAAAATGTGAAGCTTATATCTGTGTTTGCGCGCGAATACTCAAACATAATTCTTCTTGAATGCAAAAAAGATGGGCTTTTATGTAAGCCCAAGATAGAGGGCGATGTTGAAGACAGCACAACACAAGACATAGAACTTAAAGGAGAAGAACAAAAAATTGCCTTCAATTTCAGATTCGTATTGGATTTTTTAAATCACACAAGCAGTAAGCGCACCATTATAGAGATACTTCGTCCAGATGCGCCTGTTGTATTTAAAATGGAGGGAAATCCCGACTTCATTCATATAATCATGCCGGTGCGAATCCAAGGATAATCATCTTCCTAGTGTTTTTTTTACGAGGGCATCTGCCGCGGTATTGTTTTCTCTTGGTGTATATATATGGATCACAGGAATAGCTAATTTTTCTTTGAGGTTTTGCAACTCTGCGTATAAAATCTTTATTTCCGGATGTTTCACCTTATATTCTCCATTTATCTGGCGAATCATCAGTTCAGAATCAGAGAAAGCTGAAATTTTTTGTACACCACGAAGAACATTGCTATCGGATAGTTGTATAAGCCGCTCAAGTGCAAATATTAGAGCCTTATATTCAGCTGTGTTATTTGTGGCGATCCCTATTTTTTTTCCTGATGAGGAGATCTCTTTACTGTCTTTGTAGATTAAAAATGCAGTTGCCGCTTCTCCAGGGTTATTAAGCGATCCGCCGTCGGTGTAGACTGTTATATTCATGTAGTGTGTGGCTTGTAACGTGACACACGTTATATGTTACACGATTATAGCTCTCCGAGTTTTTCTTTTCTTTCAGCCTCTTCTTTTACGAGGTTGAGGAAGCGTTCTGTGGAAGAAAGACGCTTGTGGCCAACAATGCGAGCGATATATTCAACAGAGGCGCCATTAATAAGCTGATAGGCGATAAATGTATTCCTTAGATCATTAACCGTTGCGTTTTCTATCTCAACCTCCCTAAAACATCGAGTAATGATCTGACGAATGTTTCTTATAAGAAGCGGGTGTCCGGTGCGCGTTATAAAAAGGTGCGCATTTCCATTCGTACCACGGATTTTAATATAGTCTTCGATGGCTTTTTTCGCGGCCTTATTAAGTGGAACGTCGCGTGCTGGCGTTTTGCCATACTGTCTTATATGAAGAGCGTTTTCCTTAATGTCCACAAGTTCAAGCCCTGCCAGCTCGCCAATTTTAATTCCAGTCTGAAGGAGGGTTTCAACAAGAGCATAGGTACGTGAATCTTCTTTCGCCAAATCCCTAAGCGCGCGATATTCAAGCTTGCTAAAGATACGAGGGGGAGATTGGGTATATTTAGGGTGTGTCACGTCAAGTGATGGGTTTTGTTCGATTACGCCTTCGTTCTTAAGATGGCGGAAGAATGTTCGAATGGAATTAAGCTTGCGAGAAGCAGATTTTTTAGTGTAATTTTCGGTCAAAAGTTTATTGATAAATCCATCTATATCCTCTCTTTTAACCTCGCGAATATCATTCTTCTCTTTGCTTGTAAGGTAACCGACAAACTGCTCAAGGTCTTTCCTATAGGCGATAATTGTGAAATCTGATTTGCCCTGAGATTTGAGATAGGTAATGAACTTGTCAACGAGATTGGGTAGTGCTACAGGCTCCATAGTGCCCTATAATATACAGTAATATACTTTTAAAATCAAGTGCATAACACATACATAGTAGTTCTATATCTATTGATATAGATGGTGGTAGATAGACAGCCCCTTGTTTTTTTGAGGCCTGTTTGGTATAGTATTACATCTTTCCCCGAGGGGAGAGGAGGAGGATATCTAGGGATGCCCAAAAAAATAACTAAAACTACTTCAAAAGTAACCAAAACTACAAAAGAAAAGACCACGTCCACAAACCCGATGGATGCTCTATTGAAGAAGCATTCGCCCGCGCAGATCCGTAAGGATCAGGAGATTGAAGCCAAGATTGTTTCCATATCTAAAAAAGGTTGTGTGTTTGATGTGGGCGCAAAGGCATTCGCAGTCTTGGGAGCACTTGAAGTTAAGGAGATCTCAACATATCTGCCTTACCTGAAAGTAGGAAATACAGTAAAGGTAAGAATAATCACTCCTGAGGCAAAAGACGGTTTTCCAGTGGTTTCCATGAGGAAGTTCTTCCAAAAAGGCAAATGGGAAATCCTCCGTGAGAAAAAAGAAAAAGAAGAACAGATTGAGGTCGTCTGTGGTGAGTACGGCAAGGGTGGAATATTTATTGACTTTATGGGAATTCGTGGCGTCATTCCAAAAATTCAGCTCACGGAAAATTTCATGAATGATCCGGAAAAGCTCGAGGGACAAAAGATAAAAGTGAAAATTCTAGAAGTCGACGAAGAGAAAAATCGCTTGGTTGTATCTCAAAAGGTAGCCGCTCTTAACATCTCTCAGAAAGAACTCAAGGCACGCTTTGATAAGATTGAGCTCAACAAGACATACAAGGCAAAGGTTCTCGGTGTGTCCGACTTTGGCATCTTTTGTGAGGTTGACAGTGTGGAGGGACTTATTCATATTTCGGAGATATCATGGGAAAAGGTCTCAAGCGCCTCAGAGTATGTTCGTGTTGGTGACTCGATCGACGTGATGGTTGTTGAAAAGAATCCAACCGACATGAAACTCAACCTTTCGCTAAAGAGACTAACGCACGATCCATGGAAGGAAATAGAGAAAAAGTATCCCAAAGACAAGGAAGTTGAAGGCGAAGTTGTCCGTAAGGAAAAGTACGGATATTTTGTGCGTCTGGAACCAGGAATAGAGGGACTTATTCATATAAGTAAACTTACCGGCGAGGAAAATTTTGACATCGGGCACAAGGTGCGAGTATTTATCGAGAGAATAAGTGAAAAAGACAGAAGAATGAGTCTCATTCTCCCGCAAAAAGCCACTCCGGTAACATACAGATAAACATCAGCTCAAAATATCTTCTGAGTCTGTTTCTGCTTCTGTTTCTATAGCTCGTTATACGCTATACTGAAAGTATGGACCAGCACCCCATACCACGACAGATAACCACATTTGAATTCAAACTTATCGGGTTTCTAACCCTTCACCAGTTTATGTATCTTATTGTATTTATTCCGCTCGGCTATGTTATTTACCGCATATTCCCAATTCCTCTTCTTAACATTGTCTTCGGTTTTCTTGTTGGGGCGCTCGGTCCGGCCTTTGCCTTCATTCCCATAAACGACAGACCTTTGGATGTATGGATCCGCAATTTTTACAAACGCCTCACCTCGCCGACACAGTATATCTTTCACAAAGAAAACAAGCCGCTTTATTTTTTAAGCAATCTTTTTTTTACATCCGATCCTCATAAAACCGTTGCCCACATCGAATCTCAAGAAAAACTTGCGGCCTACCTGGAAAAAACAAAACCGGGAAAAGGAAATGTTAAAAAAAAAGAAGTGCACTCACTATTTGAGTTAAAGAATTTGACATTAAGCAAAAAAACACCGACACAGCAAAACATTCACTTCACCCCCATAGCACAACAGCTTTTACATTCGCAGGAGCCGCCTCCAAGCCCGCCACAACCAGTTGCTTCACCGGGCGAAGTACGACAGCCGTTTTTTACCGGGGTCGTGAAGAATCATAAACTCATCCCCATTCCTGGCATTTTGATTTATGTGAAGGATAAGAAAGGAGAAACAGTGAGACTTCTTAAAACCAATCCACACGGTGTTTTTGCAACTTTTCATGCACTTCCTCAAGATGCCTATACCTTCGAGATGAGGGATCCGAAAAACACATACTTTTTTGATACAATGAACATAACGCTCGATAATTCAAATAAGAAACCTCTCGAATTTCATTCTAAAGAACTGTTATAACGTAATTAAAACGTATGTTTCCTAAATCAAATACAAACGGAGCAGTAAACGGAAAGTCGGGAATACACCACAAGACAACCTCACCGGTAAAAGCCTCGACACAAAGCTTTATTGAAATAGAGGATGTCAAAGATGATGTTGTTCTCATGAAGGATTTTTCAGCAGCGATCGTTATAGAGGTGGGAGCGGTAAACTTCTGGCTTCTTTCCCAGGAGGAACAGACGTCGATGATATACGCTTACGCCGGGCTCTTGAACTCCCTATCCTTTCCAACTCAGATACTCATTCTTTCCAAAAAAATGGATGTTTCTTCCTATTTGGAGTATCTGGATGGAGTTATCAAAAGACAGACGGCAAATCTTCTTAGAACGCGCCTTGGAAGCTATAAAGAGTTTATAAAAACAGTCGTCAAGAAAAATACGGTTCTTGAGAAGCGCTTTTTTTTCGTAGTTCCCTTTTCACCTCTTGAGCTTGGGGTAAGTGGCGCAAACACACAAGCTCTCCAGAAGGAGTATGTGATAAGTCGGGCGAAGACGTCTCTTTACCCAAAACGCGACCACCTTATCAGACTTTTGTCAAAAATTGGACTGCGTGCCACAGTACTTGAAAAGCAGGAGCTCGTCGAGGTGTACTACAATCTTTACAATCCTTCCTCAACTGGTCGTCGGCTTGGCTCGATCGAAAGTTACACCGACACGGTTCTCACCGATAACTAACATATGAATTTATTCACTATTTTTAACAAATCAAAACCACAAGCGGCTCCAACATTGCCTGCGTCCCAAAACGTCGCCCAATTTTTGACAAAGGGCAGTGTGTCGATAAAGGACATAATCGCCCCTTCTTTTATCGAAGTAGATTTTAATCATCTGAAGATTGACGATAAATATTATCGTACATTTTATGTGGTTGGATATCCTCGTTACGTGTCTGCAAACTGGCTCTACTCTCTTATAACGTTTGACCATCCGCTCTATGTTTCGATGTATGTCTATCCCACAGAGTCAAAGTCGGTGCTCGAGGATCTGAAAAGAAAGATCGCTGAGATGGAAGCTACAATAGAAAACGATATTAAAGCAGGAAAAGTGGTCGATCCGACCGTGCAGGTTGCACTGGACGACGCACTCGCCCTACAGGCAGAGCTTGCCAAGGGTGCGGAACGATTTTTCCAGTTCGGTCTTTATATTACGATTCCTGCAGACAGTCTGGATGAGCTGAATCAGATTTCAAAACAGGTCGATTCCGTACTCTCTTCGCTTCTTATTGTGGGAAAGCAGGCAACGCTTCAGATGGAGGAAGGATTTAAGTCAACGCTCCCCATGTTTTATGACAAGCTAGGCGTGTGGCGAAACATGGACACAACTTCTCTCGCCACGACATTTCCCTTTTCAACAGCGTCGCTCACAAGAAATGAGGGTATCCTGTATGGACTCAATGAGCACGACGGCAGTCTCATCGTGTTTGACAGGTTTACTCTTGAAAATGCAAACTCAGTAGTCTTAGGCAAGTCGGGAGGAGGAAAAAGTTTTTATGTAAAACTCGAGTCATTGCGTCTTCTTATGATGGGGGTGGACGTAATAATCGTTGATCCGGAAAACGAGTATAAAAAAATCGCTGAATCAACAGGCGGGGAGTTTATTGTTTTTTCTGCCTCCTCGCAATATAAGATTAATCCGTTTGACCTTACGCGCGATAATCCGGACCCCGATGAACTCTCAAATAAAATCCTTGACCTGCACTCGCTTATGCGGGTCATTATGGGAGAACTCACACCTTCGCAGGATGCGCTTCTCGATCGTGCCCTTGTCATGGCATACAAAGAGAAGGGTATCACGCAAGATCCGGAAACATTCAAGAACGAACCGCCACTTCTGGAGGATCTCTACAAAATTTTCATGGGAATGGAAACGCCTGAGGCGAAAGAGCTGGGAGATCGCCTCGAGAAGTTTGTGAAAGGATCAGCTGCAGGAATTTTTAACCAGCATTCAAATTTTGACATAAAAAACCCGTTCACAGTGTTTGGAATACGGGATCTTGAAGAAAACCTCCGCCCAGTCGCGATGTATATCGTTCTTGACTACATTTGGAATAGAGTACGTAAGGACAAAAAAAGAAGAGTTCTTGTGGTTGACGAGGCATGGTATCTCATCAAGCAGAAAGACTCAGGAGCATATCTTCACAGCTTTGCAAAGCGTGCCCGAAAGTATCAGCTCGGACTAACCACGATTACCCAGGATGTAGAGGATTTTCTTGCGACTGACGAGGGAAAAGCTATCATTACAAACTCCAGTCTTCAGATTATTCTCAAGCAGTCGACCGCCGCGGTCGAAAAGATAACGGAAACATTCTATCTTACGGGTGGAGAAAAACACTTTCTCCTGCAGGCCGGAGTCGGAGAAGGGCTCTTTTTTGCCGGTCACAATCATGTGGGTTTCCGCGTCATAGCTTCGGAGGAAGAAAAGAGCCTCGTAGAATAACTGCTATAATCTCCTGTATGCCAAAGCGATTAAATGAGCGTGTACTTTTTAAGTCAAAACTTTTCACTGTAAAAGAACTTGATATGGAGTTTGAGGGAGGCAAAAAGGGAACGTACGAGATTATCGAAAAGTTCGACTCCTGCGGTATTATCCCGATAACCAATAAGGGAACACTCCTTCTCATACGAGAGTATGTCGCCGGACTTGATAGGTATGTAGTTGATTTTCCGGGCGGCAAGATAGAAGAATCTACGACGCTTGAAGAGGTCGCACAAAAAGAACTGCAGGAGGAGTTGGGATATAAGGCTGGCAAACTCGACAAACTCGCCACATTTACACTTTCTCCCGGATATTTGACACAGCGGTCGACAGTATTTATCGCACGTGAACTCACAAAAAGTAAATTAGACGGAGATGAGCCTGAAGAGCTTGAGGCTGTTGAGTATTCACTGAGGGAGCTTTTTGAAATGATTGAGAACGGAACTATTACTGAAGCGCGGACCATTGCGAGTATCTATCTTGTAGACACTTTCCTAAAGAAGAATGTTTGAGGCTCCGTGTGATAAAATAGAGGATACGGCCGGGCCTATAGTTTAACGGTAAAACGAGCGCATGGCATGCGCTAGGTCGGGGTTCAATTCCCCGTAGGTCCACCCATTTTTCATTTAAGGTAATAATTTTATGACTTCAGAAAAAGCTTTGTGTCTTGCCTTTGTTTGTTCAAGCTTATCCTCGTTTTGATACATCGTGGTGAGGAGTTCTATAACCTTATCTTTATTGAAATGTTCCAAGGCACTAAGCCTTTTTAAGTCTTGTAGATCCTGAGGTGTGGTCAACCTCCCTGTTGTCCGCCCTTGCGACTCAACAAGAGTTTTAATCTTTCTAGTTACTAAACGATGTAATTCCATAACTTTCACATTTATTCGAGCCCCTTCAGAGTCTATGAGAAATTTATCTTCGGTTTCCTCCGGATAAGTTTTAAGTTTAAGCTCCACTCTTCTTCTATCAGGCCAAGCTTTTTTAGGAGCATCTTCTCTGAATTCAACTTCCTGAGCCCAGCTGACATCACTGCTTTTATAAAGAGTCCAGTTTGTGTGGTCACTTTCTTTACGTAGGGCATCCTCAACTCTTCTGGTAAAAAAAGTTCGATCCCGGATTGCTAAGCTGGCAATATGCATGTCGATATCGCCGTGTGATCGGGTTATACTGCCCCCACAGTGTGCCTCGACGGCATATCCTGCGGTTACAACAGGAACAGCATTTAGAAAATTTCTCGTAACTTTCTGCATCAAGTGTATAGTTGCAATGTCTCTATCGCAACGCGCAATTTGTTCGGGATTTAGTTTCTGTGGATTAGGTAAGGTATCTCCTAACTCTGGCATAGTTTTATTATTTTCTTATATCAAAATTGTCGAAAAGCTCTTTGGCGTCTTGGTACAAGACCTCAACGTCCTCAACCCGGGAAACCGGCGGGCCTTTTTTGAGAAGATCAATCATATCTTCTACTTTTTCTTCATTGCCCTGGATTACCGTTTCAACACCACCGCCCCTATCAAAAAGATCTGGTCTGTCATATACGTTGCGGACCCACCCTTTAATGTTAAGCAGCTTGGCCTGAATCTTGGTCCAGGCGCGAAAGCCAACTCCGATAACGTCGCCTTTTATGTAAAGATGTGCTTGTTTTAGCATATATATCATTATACGCCTACTTAAGAGTTGGGTCGATGGCCTGCGCCTTGAGAAAGTAGGTGTGTGAAAGTTCGTACCGTCCGCTTTCATAGTACAGCTGGGCCAGCGCATATAAAAGGTCGCGCGAAGAAGGATTTTTTGCAAGAAGAGACTCATACTTTTCTATTAAGTTCTTTCTTTCTTCATTCTTTTCTTCCACGTCGGCTGGTAGTTCCTGACCGAATACAGCCGTATATTGGCTCAAAAAGTAGCGAAATGAAGAGAGGGAGTGGATTTTGCGGAGAAACAGAACTGTTGCATCCCTTCTCTCATCAATGAGTCCAAAATACAGCGGATGTATATTTTGCGAAAAAAATATATTGACCCCGAGAAAAAAAACCGCAATACAAATAAGCACCAGTTTACCAATAAGGACGGCATATTCTGCAATCACATCGCGGGTGGCGTCATAGATGAGGGTAGTGATACCTTTTTTCATATTATCCTAAAAGGATATTATACGCGCTTGGAACCCGTTCATAAAGATGGGCTGCCTGAGAGCATAGATTACTATATAATTTTCCTATGGAGGGAGTCCTACAATCTATCGTTGATCAAACAATCACACTTCTTCTGGCACTTCTTGCCGCCGGCCTGGCAGGTGTTCTCACGTTAACCTTTTTATATCTTGTTGTCATCTACTTCCGTCTTAAAAAGCGTGAACAGATATCTCTTGAGATGGTGACACTCGAAGTGAGACTTCAAAAAGACAACGAAATAAAGGTTGACCTCGCCGAGCAGATGTTTGCCTCATTTGGTTCACTCAAAAAATCTGGTTTTTTTTCCTTCCTCGATGTTGACGATGTTCTGGCTTTTGAGATAGTGGGCCGCAACTCTGACATACGTTTCTATATTTCCGCTCCAGCAAGGCTCATCGATCTTGTTGAGAAGACGGTGTACGGCTACTATCCAACCGCCGATATTAAAAAAGTAGATGAGCCGAATATTTTTTCACAGGACGGAAACGTCGCATTCGGTTCACTTGTCACTAAAAATGAACCATATATGCCTTTAAAGGTCTTCAAGGACATTCCTGTGGACTCAATGGCGTCAATAACCGGAGCACTGGCGAAAATGAACGACGGGGAGGGCGCGATGATCCAGCTACTCATAAGACCTGCGGAGGGAAAGTGGAAAAAACTGGGGAAGTCCTACGTCTCTTCAACGAAAAAGAATGAAGCCAATCCAGAAAAGGCGACCTTCAAGACCGACCCAAAAGCTTTGGAGCGGATCGACGAAAAAAGCTCAAAGACAGGATTCGAGACAACCATCCGTTTTGTGGTATCAGCAAAATCCAAGGATGTTGCCAATATGCATCTTCGAAA
This sequence comes from uncultured Gammaproteobacteria bacterium, assembly GCA_964415435.1. Lineage (GTDB taxonomy): Bacteria > Patescibacteriota > Microgenomatia > UBA1406 > GWC2-37-13 > CAYPZT01. Next base: position 2,676 of record CAYPZT010000026.1, on the reverse strand, counting down.
TATAAAAAACGCTTTCACTCAGTTCAACTCTGATCAGAACTCTTTCAAAAGCGCAAAAGTGCTTTTTAAAGGAGGCTTTATGATCAACTTCATTTATAAATTTTTTCCTGTACTCGAGCCGCCATTCGCCAAGTCGATCTCTATCCTCTCTGCAGACGAACTGGCATCACTATATCATTTTCCTAATAAAACAGTCGAGACGCCGCATATTCAGTGGTTAAAAGCAAAAACAGCACCGGTTTCATCCGAGGTTCCTCAGGACAACGGTACCTTTATCGGACTTGGCTACTATCGCGGTGTGAAAAGAAAGGTGAATATCGGATTTGAGGATCGGCGCAGGCACTCCTATATTATCGGAAAAACGGGCACAGGAAAATCAGAACTCCTTAAGGAGATGATAAAGCAGGATATCCGCGCAGGGCACGGCGTATGCGTCATAGACCCGCACGGTGATCTGGTTGATGATATCATCAAGTACATTCCTGCGGAACGGGCAGAGGACGTGATGTATTTTGATCCGTCAGATACAGAGCGCCCCATGGGTCTGAATCTTCTTGAAGCGCATACAGAAGACCAAAAACACTTTATCACAACCTCCATCATAAACCTCATGTACAAGCTCTACGATCCGCAGCGTACCGGTATCATCGGTCCTCGATTCGAACATGCGGTACGAAACGGAATGCTTACCGTGATGTATGAGCCGGGAGCAACATTTATCGAGGTGGTACGTGTTCTTCAGGATCAAAAATATGTGCAGGAGCTGTTGCCTAAGGTGCAGGACCCAATAATCCGCCGTTACTGGACAGATCAAATTGCGCAAACCTCAGACTTTCACAAGTCAGAAGTCCTCGACTATATCGTATCGAAATTCGGCCGTTTTGTGACCAACAAGACCATGAGGAACATCATCGGGCAGTCCAAGTCGGCGTTTGATTTCCGGAAGGTTATGGATGAGGGAAAAATTCTTCTTATAAATCTCTCGAAAGGAAAACTCGGCGAGGAAAACTCGAGCTTCTTAGGCTTGGTTCTTATCCCAAAAATTCTTGTTGCCGCAATGAGCAGACAGGAAATACCCGAGCCGGACCGTCGGGATTTTTTCCTATATGTTGACGAGTTTCAAAACTTTGCAACCCCTGACTTTGCCACTATTCTGTCCGAGGCAAGAAAATATCATCTTAACTTGACGGTAGCAAACCAGTTTATTGGGCAGATGGACGAGGAAGTAAAAAACGCGGTTTTCGGTAATGTAGGTACCCTTATTTCTTTCCGTGTCGGCGTAACAGACGCTTCGTATCTGCAGCGCGAATTCCAGCCAGTGTTTTCGGAGACCGATCTTATCAATATAGAGCGATTTCACGCCTATATGAAAACCATCGTAGAGAATGAGCCTATTCCCCCATTTTCGGTTGATATGACAAAGGACGTAAAAAAACTTCGAGCAGAGGCCAATGAAAAAATTGCCCAGGCGATTGTTCAGCTATCGCGACTTAAATACGGTCGGCCGAAAGAGCTCGTTGAGGCCGAGATCTCCCAGCGAGCCCGGCTCTAAGGTATAATTATCTTCTATGATCCAAACTTATAAGGCCCATCTGGTCGAGAAAAAGCAGATGTCTTCCGATGTTATCATGTTTAAATTTCAGGCGGACAAACCTGTGGAGTTTGTGCCGGGTCAATACCTCATTCTCTTTGTCCCCCAAGGACAGACACCTCTTCGTAGATTATTTTCGGTGAGTTCTGCGCCCTCAAAAGACGGGACATTCGAACTTTTGGTGAAAATTATTCTCGGAGGAGCAGCTTCCGAGTATCTCCCCCGTATAACCCCCGAAGATGAGGTGATGTTCCAGGGTCCGGCAGGTATGTTCCATCTGAACGAACGCGGTAAGAATATTATTCTTATGGCAACCGGTACGGGACTTGCTCCTATGCGCTCTATATTGCACGCACAACTGCCCACTCTCAAGAAGAAAGTTAATCTATTTTGGGGCCTCAGGACAAGCCAAGATGCATATTACGTAGAGGAGTTTGAGGCATTCAGAAAACAATATAAACATTTTTCCTACTCTCTATGTTTTTCGCGGGATGAGGTATTTGAGAAGATCTCGACTGAGGCACGAGCAAACTGTGCGACAGGGCGTGTGCCACAAGTAATGGATGTGCTGGCTGCGGCGGGTGCAATAGGTATGGACAATAATACAGACTACTATCTCTGCGGCGGGCGGCTTGCGGTCGAAACATTAAGAGATTATTTATATGGCAAGGGAATAGAGAAGGGCAACGTGTTTTTTGAGAAGTTTTAAAACTGCGTTACAAAAAACTCTGCGGGGATCTGAGGATACGACTGGAACAGTCTTACTCTTTTTGTCACGCCGGAAGCGGTCGTGGCTTGTGAAGTAATCGTTGAACCTTGCACAGGCAGGGTAAAACTACTGCCAACCTTGACGCCTATTGGCGTTGCAATGCTCGAAGAGGAAGAGAGTACGCGAAGAAACAGTACATTTCTACCACTTAGATTTGCGACTGGAACGGTTGCTTTGTATGTCAGAGTTGCCCCATCAACAGTTTCCCCGGAAGCGCTTGTAACAGAAAAAGATGATGTTCCTGCAATCGTCGTTTCACATGAGGGCTTGAGAAGATGTCGGTTGATCGTTGTACCCGTTGTATTCACGACTGTCA
>CAYPZT010000025.1:0-16507 GCA_964415435.1 uncultured Gammaproteobacteria bacterium | reverse complement strand
AATCGATTAAATCCATCCTCAACTGTTTGTGAACCTATACCGTAGTTATAAAGAGTGAACTCTGTCTTGGGATATTTTTTTGTGAGGGCATGCTCCAGATATTCTAGGCGTTCTCCCATAGTATCCACCATCGAGTCGCCGTAGACCGCAACCGAGTATTCCTTTTTTGGTGTTTCAAGGACAGAGGTTGGCGTTGGACTCGGGGATAGCGTAGGAGGCGGCACAACAGGTGCTACAGCTGTAGGTGATGGCATGGATGCCTGTTCTGTCATAGCTCCCTGTACGGCCGAATTTTGTACAGGTGCTTGGCTCAGAACGGTAGTCGTTACGGGTTTATAAATGAATGTTTTGGTTATAAGAAGAAGGAGAAGTATCAGAAACTGTACTTTCAGGAAAAAGAAAAAGCGCGGTGATATCGGGGGTTCATTCTGCGTATCACCATCGTCATAATATCTCGTATAGGTCTTCAACGGAGGCATACATCCAGTGTATGCAATGACGGCTGGTATTACAAGTAAGTGTGAGCCCAGTGAGACTCGAACTCACAACCAACAGCTTAAAAGGCTGCTGCTCTACCAGTTGAGCTATGGGCCCGGACGCTTCAAAGCAGTCTCTCTATCTTATCATATTTTCCCCAATAAGCCAACGAAAACAGCTTCGTTTGGTCACATTTTAAAAACTGTTGCAATATAGTCAAATGTGTTATACTGGTGGGCGATGGGCATAAAATTTGCGGTCGTAATTTACACGTTTCTTCTGGCTACAGTCCTGGTTTTTATATACTTGTTTTTTCGTTCTCCTGTCCGTACCGAAGCACAGGCTCCTGAAGGGTTTGTAAACGAGGTATTTGTGAGCGGGCTAAATTCACCTACTTACATTGATTTTACGCCGGACGGAAGGGCGCTCATAAGTGAGTTCAACTGCACAATAAAACTCGTGCTTCCTGGAAAAACAACGATAGAATCAGCACCTCTTCTGACTATTCCCAACTGTGCAGAATATCTGATAAGCACAGTTCTCGATCCGAATTTTTCTCAAAATGGCTACATCTATGCCTTTTACATTGCTAAAAATCCACGAACGGAAAGGGTTTCCCGTTTCACCGTGACAGGAAATACGGCAAATCCGGCAAGCGAGAAATTGCTATGGCAGGCTGATGAAGGAGAAGCAAGCACCGCTACGCATCTGGGCGGCGCACTTGCTTTTGGAAACGATGGAAAGCTCTATATAAGTACGGGTGATCATGGGAACAATACGATTAACCCAGACAAACCTTCGCAAAAATTAAGCTCGTTTCTTGGTAAGATTTTGCGGATAAATCCCGACGGTACGATTCCTGCAGACAATCCTTTCATTGATGGGACGGGACCAAACAAAGATGCGGTATGGGCCTTGGGACTTCGTAACCCATTCAGAATTTTTTTTGATAAGAAAAACGATAAGTTTTATATAACTGATATCGGACAGAATAAAACAGAAGAGGTCAATATAGGTGTGAAAGGAGCAAATTACGGCTGGCCTGACTGCGAAGGCACATGTTCATCGCCCGGCATGACTAATCCTATTTTCACGTATGATCAGGTACCAGGGAAGCGTGCTTCGATAACGGGAGGTTTTATCTACTCAGGCACGCAGTTTCCGCCGAAATACAACGGTGTGTATTTTTACGGTGACTTTGTCAGAAACGTCATTCGTTACCTTGTTCTGAATGGGAACGGGACTGTTGCAGACTATGCTTTTGAACCTGCTAATGAGTCAGGTGCACCCGCAGCAAGCATTATGGATGTTACAGGTGGGCCTGACGGCATGCTCTACTATGTGGATATGGGAGGGACGGTCCGCCGGATCCGGTACATTCCTCATAGTCTGAAATTTGACGGAATAGATGATATGGTGAAGACAAATAATATTCCTGTGTCCAAAAACTTCACCTTCGAGGCATGGATCAAGCGATCACGTGATACCAATAACGCTGAAATCATTTTTTCTGACTTCGCCAAGGCAAGCGGAAAAGAAATGTACAGGGTATTTGTTGATGGTAACAGCCAGAAATGCGGCGGCACAGATCAACTGGCATTTCTCCAGCAGAATGGCAATTCTCTGCAGTGTTCAGGTCAAACCATTAACGTTGGTCCCTGGTATCACGTTGCAATTTCAAAAAAGGCCAACGGCGAGAGAAAAATGTTTATAAACGGAAAACTGGTGAGTACAAATACGAATGCGCCTGCGCCAGCTGACAGCGACGGCGCTGGTTCAATAGGCAGAAGCGGATCGGTAAATGAAGGATATTTTGCTGGCTTTATCGACGAAGTGCGGATATCCGATATTGCCCGGTATCAGTCCAACTTTTCACCTCCATTGAGTAATCTGGGAGAGGATGCCAACACAGTCGCACTATGGCATTTTGATGAAGGATACGGACAGACTACTATAGACAGTTCACAAAATAAGCTGCACGGGACTTTGGGAAAAAATGAGACGGAAACGGACTGGGATCCGGCATGGAAAATAAAGTCGAAGATAAAGATGATACAGTCAGGGGAGTACATGGACACAGAAGTAGTAGAGTGATTCTTCCTTTGAAGACGAGATTGACTTGCTTTGATAGGCTTTTTTGAAGTACAATATGACAATGAAGCCAAACGTTTATACACTCCAAAATGGCTTACGGGTTATCTTCATCGATACAAAAGCATTTCCTACTCTTACCACTCTGCTTCTTGTCGGGGCAGGTTCGCGATACGAAAATGGGACCAACAACGGTATAGCCCATTTTTTCGAGCACATGGCCTTCAAGGGATCGAAAAAATATCCAAACTCGTTCGTGATCGCCTCGACCATAGAGGAGTTGGGAGGAGTTTTTAATGCTTTTACCGCCAAAGATCATACAGGATACTGGATAAAAGGCTTAAATGAAGATTTCGAAAAAATAATAGACGTGCTTTCCGATATGGTTTTGCATCCACTTCTTGACTCCGAGGAGATAAACCGTGAAAAAGGTGTGATTGTGGAAGAAATCAATATGTACGAAGACACACCCTATCGCAAGGTGGGAGAACTTTTCGAGGGAGTATTATATAAGGGTACCCCTTTGGGGTACGACATTGCAGGAACTAAAGAAACCGTTACCTCATTTACCCGAGAAACATTCACAAGCTATATTCGTGATCTGTATCATCCGGGCAACGCGGTTTTGGTAGTTGCAGGTGGATTCGGAAGAAGTTTCAATCAGGTGGTGGACACTCCAAAAGAGGCATCAGGAAAAATAGAAGATCGGTATGCTTACTATCTTGAACATATCCGTGAGCGTTTTGGCGCGTGGGGATCTTCAGGTCGGGTGACTCTTGCGGATCTTCAGGACACACAAAAAAAACCTCTCATAGCCGTCAGGCATAAGAAAACAGAACAGGCCCATATGTGTCTGGGATTCAGGGCGTTTTCTTATTTTGATCAGCGCAAATATGCTCTTTCGCTTCTCTCAACTATTTTGGGAGGAGGGATGTCGTCCCGGCTTTTTATGGAGGTACGCGAAAGGAGGGGCCTTTGTTATTATATTTCAACCGGCCGTGAGTTATATTCGGATGTCGGCAATGTGGTAACACAGGCAGGCATAACCAACAGCATTGATAAGGTAAAGGAGGCCATAAAAGTGACACTTAAGGAGCACAAAAAAATTGCCGATGGGGAAGTGACCACGGAAGAAATTGCAAAAGCAAAGGAGTCCATAAAAGGACGAATGTTCTTGTCGATGGAGGATTCGTTCAATGTAGCATCATTTTACGGGAACAAAAAACTTCTTGAGGAAAAAATTGAAACGCCAGAGGAGATTATAAAGAAAATAGAAAAAGTGTCACGCGATGAAGTTGTCTTTTTGGCACAGGAAATTTTCAAACCTGAAAAATTGACACTTGCTCTCATAGGCCCGTTTACCGAAGACGCAATTGGACTATCTGATCTTTCCGTATGATAATTCTTATACTGCTTTTTTCCTTCATCTTGGGAGTCGCATTCGGTTCTTTTCTCAACGTTCTTATTGACAGGCTTCCTCAGGAGCAATCTATTATGGGGAGGTCTCACTGTGACATGTGCAGAAAAAAAATAGCCTGGTACGATCTGTTTCCGGTAGTATCGTTTTTTATTCTTGGGAGAAAGTGCCGTTCCTGTCGTAAGCAGCTCAGCTTTTTCTATCCTGGTGTCGAAATTCTAACGGGCGTAGTTTTTCTTTTAACTGTTTGGCATTCTGTGATCTATGCCGTAAATCCACTTGAAACGGGTATACGGCTTGTTATGTTTTCTGCTCTTATTGTTATTTTTTTTGCAGACTGGAAGTATCAGATTATCCCTGATTCAATGCAACTTGTCTTTTTACTGAGCGCCCTTGCTCTCCATCTCGTTCCAAATGTATCTCAGAGCCAATCTTCAATAAACGAAATCCTGCAACAGTTTAAAAGTGATGCTCTTTCCGGGTTTTTGGTCATGTTACCGATTCTATTTTTATTTCTTATAACGCGTGGGCGAGGAATGGGATTTGGAGACGTGAAATACGCGTTTTCAATGGGGATTTTACTGGGGATAAAAGGCGGGTATGTGGGTATGTACCTGGGATTTGTAATCGGGGCTTTTTTCGGACTTGGGCTTATTCTTTCCAAGCGAAAGAAACTCAAGAGCAGGATAGCATTCGGTCCCTTTTTGGTACTCGGCACGGTACTTGTACTTCTTTACCAAGATATCTTGTTTATGTGGGTTAGGAAAATCTACGGCATCTAGCGTTTATCTCTCTGGAATTTCCAGATCTGGTGCAGATACATAAACCAGAATAAAAGAAGAATACTACTCATCACGAGGTAGGGAATCGATACAAAAAAACCGTAGTACAGAAGCATTAGGACCGTGAGGATAACCACCCCAATAAGAAATACGTCCGAGATGAAAATAAACCCTAGATCAACGAGCCAAGCCAAAAAATTTCGGTTATCGGACTTTTCAAGATACTCTTTAGTCATAAAAAGATTTATCCTTTCGGAGTTAAGATCTGCTCTAGTAAGAGTGGTCGGGTGAGAAAGATGCTCCGCCCTGTAAGTGAAGACCGTTAATGGAAAGAGTGCTTTTTCAAATAGTGCTTTTGGCACTTCGCCTTTCCCAATAAGGTCAGTTTTGAAAGAAGCTATGGTATGGTGATTCTTGTCCATAATGACAACTTTAACTCCGGGTATATTTTTATGGTAGTTATTTCCTTCGTACACCATAAAGCACTTTTTTAACGGTCTTATACTCATAAAATGAAGGAGCTTCCCTTTTCCATGGTCTATAATCCATAGGGGAATGCCGATGATGCTGGTATGAAGACGTATCGATAACGCAAGAAGTCCGCAGAAAAATACTGCCATCACAAACATCAGGAAAGACACATCCTGTGCCCGCTTCGATACAAAAAGAATCTGCATCCCCTCAACTATTTCGGCTGTCGTATCTCTCATCGATTGTTCATAATATCTCACGATCTCTCCTATAGAAAAATCAGGAGTTAAGGTGAAAATCGGATACGATTCTTGCGAGGTAAGATCTATTGTTTCTTTTATATCCCGATAGCCGATTGCGGATACCGTAACTTCATATATTCCGGTTGGAATCACGGCGTCGAGTGCCCCTTCAAAGTCGGTTTTGAATGTGTAAGAAAGTGCCTGCTGCAGGGGTATGAATGTATTATTCCGCAGATCTCTGCGTCTAAAGATAACGGTCGCATTCTCTATGGCACTCCCGTTTTTGTTAAGCACTCGAAGGAAGTCTGATATGTAAAAGGTTGTGGGTATAATTTCTGTACTGAATCCGCCTTCCGTGTCGCGCACTATTGCCTCTAGGTCATACTCACCTAACTCGGGAGGTACGCGGAGTTCGCCAGAAAACACTCCTGGAAAAAGCTCAAGAAGCTGTACCTCTTGTATGGGTGGCTCTGATGCACGCGCTTCCAGACCCAACACGCGAGCGTTACGTAACCGGACTCTCAGCGACTTTACATAGCGGGGTTTATTAAGTTTGATGCTTACCGTGATGGATCTAAGAGGGGTCGCTATGATAGATGGAGGGGTACCTGTATCTCCGGCCTGCCGTGTGGAAAGAAGAATATTATTCGATGAAATGGTGATGTCGGCGTCCCGAAGTGAAACAAGGGCTAGATTGCGCGCAGTCCTAAATGTAAACAAATCTGACAGGAAACGGCGTCCGTCAGCAGTTGTAATATATATCTGAAAATAATAAATGGTGTCTGGGCGGAGGCCGGACAGTTCAAAGGTATGTTCCCGGTTTAGGTCGTTCGCGGATTTTTTTTCGTTCAGCTTTTTTTTATCCGTCCCATAGATAATCTCAGCACGCGTATTGTTGGTTGTTATTACGCGGATTACTGCTGACGAGTCAGTAATCCTTATTATTTTTACGTTTTTAAATTCAGATAGTAAAGGAGGTGCTACTGTTGGGGTAGGGAGTGCTGTGGGGGTAGGCGTGCTTCCGGAAGAACTACCCGGTGTGGGGACTGCGCTTGGTTGAGGGGTTACAGTGGGAGTCGCTGTTGGGGTGATGGTGTCTTTTCTAACGGTGGTCTGCACAGAATGCTCCGTAAGTGTTTCGCCGTTCAGGCTTCCCGAGGCGGAAATTGTTGAAACGGAAGTTTGATCAGGAGCGATGTCCGAACGTACCACAAGAACAAAAGAAACTTCATGGTACGTGGTAGAAGGGGAAAGTGCGGGCATATCCCATGTGATAGTCCGATTCACAGTGTCTACAACAGGTGTAGTGCCGTTATCTGTATTGGTGGCAGAACCGACCTGATATTCTAAAACATCAACATATGTTGAGCTCGTTCCGTCAACGAGTCCTTCCGTCCACGATCCCTCAACAGTAAATGGCCAGGTCCCCCCGCTTTGTGAGCGATATTGTATTGTATAGGTGATTGCCGTACCGGCTCCTTGTACACCACTTGCAGGCTCCGCACTTATGAGAACCTGCCCTTCTGAACTGTTAGGAAGAACAGTTGTTGTGACGTTGAGAGGTCTGGTCATAACTTGCGCGCCCACAGGTACGATATGAAAAAGGAAGCAGAGGACGATAATTACTGCAGTAAAGCGAAGCATAATTCTATATTACCATTATGGGGCTACTGTTACACTAAGAATGGCCTCAGGTCTGTTTTTTTCAGTAACGGTAAAGCTTCCCAGTTCGTTGAGAATTGTAGTTAGTCTCTCGCTTTCTGCATAGCCGCGGCCCGTATTGAGAAGCTTGTTATCTGAAACAAGCCACATGAATTCATCCGGATTGAGATTTGTAATTGCCAAATAGTTGCTTCTTTTTATGGTTACTTTTCCCGGCCGGAATTTTCCGTCCCTATAATTTACATACGTAAAAAATTGATTGTCGGGCTCGGTGGTTGGGGCAACCGCCGGTTCTCCGAAGTTCTTCTTCGTGAACATGGCAAGGCCATTATAGAGAACATCAGGAAAGAAGAACGCGTGAACAACAAAGCCTACGCTGAATGCGATGGTGAGACCCAGTAAAAAACGCATATAGTTACAGAATACAGAACTTTTTACTTAAATAAGGCATTCATTGCCTTTGAGATACGCTTGCGAGCTATAAAAAGGAAGGCGACTACGAGAAGCGTTACAACCGCTAGTTTTAAGGGGAACACGGTAAACGAAGTTGTTGCGGTAAGTGTCTGGTTACCTGAGCCGAAGTACATGATAGCAGTTGCGGTATGTGGACCGAAAAGAAATTTTTTCTCAAGACTTGCGTGTACTACACGGGTTGCATCCGGAAAAATATTAGTGCCGGGGACCACAACATCGGCTATTTTTTGTCCAAACATGTTCTGAACATTGATAAGTCCGAATGTTTTTACGTGAATATTTCCGCTGTTTACAAATTTGAGGTCAAAAGGAACCGGACCATATTCGGAAAAAGCAGGTGCTTTAAATTCGGTGAGAGTGAGTCGTTCTTTCACCGGCCCGTTTATTTTAAGCAGAAATAACGAGGCCACTTCCTGTGCTACTTTAGCGGTTGCTTCTTCTTTTCCCTCCGCGGCAAGACTAAAAACAAACGATCCATAGCGTCCTCCCGCCGTACCTTTGGGGATTTTGATGGTGGCCGTAACTTCTTGATCCTCACCAGGCCCAAGCGTAAATGATTCGGGTTCAATAGTGGTCCAGGTGGTCACAGCGTATGGACCCTTGTCTATAAGCGCAACCTGTCCTTCATCGCCTTCAGCGGTGAAATCTTCAATTCTAACCTTTACCTGGTTGGTTACATTATTTCTGTTTCTGACTTTTGCTTTTATGGTGACCGTCTCTCCTGGATTTCCTTCAATATCCTGTGACGGAGGAGAAACTTCGAGACTCTGACCGTTAAACTGTGTTTGTGCCCATGACTTTATGGCGTACAGAGAGGATATTACAACTACACCAATAAGGATAAGGACGAAAACTTTTGGAAGACTGAGGCTCCTTCGTTTGGATTTACTCATGATTATAAAACTGTACTATGCGTCAGTAGGTGGGAGTTGCGACAAGCGTAATAGTACCTGAGTAATCTCCCGACGGTTGTAGCGCATTAACTTCTATTTCCCATCCTACCCGCGTTGTTTCTGTCGTTACCGCTCCTGAATTATACGCTACTTCTGCCGGAACTGTAGAGAATCCCGCCCACTTCGGTCCGCCATTCGTAAAACGGTCTGCGGTACCCGAGCCAAGTGTTGAGTCGTTTGTAGTATATCCAAACCATCCTGTGTTGACTCCGGCAGAAGAACCGTTTGGCGCACTCCACGTTGTGGGAGCACTGTTTGTCCCCGTGAAGGGATCAATATTACTGGTCAAATCGTTTAATGGCGGATTCGTTTCAGACTTAACCGTAACCTGATATCCATTCAATGCATTTGAAACGACCGTGAGGTCATGGGCGGCAATCTTTGTTGCCGTTGCGGTTAGCGTGCCGAAGGGGATTGTAGTTGCCGTTGTCGTGACATTTGTTCCCGCATTGTTCACTGTTGAAGTGGTGCCGACACCTGCGACTGTAAACGTAAATGTGGAGTCGACCGATGCAGTTACTGCAATCGAGGTCGTATCAAGAATGGCAAATGCAACCGTTGCAGTGTCTATGGTTGTTGAACCGGCATCAGAGTAGGTAGTTATGCGGGCAAAGTATGTTGTGTTTATGGTGGAAGGATTGGTGATATTGCCAAAGGACATACTTAAGGCGAGCGGGCTTTGTGTGGTGGGGGAACCTACATTAACCTGGATTCTATTCTGCGCTGGTGCCGTAGTAGTGATTGAACTACCTGAAATATTGCTACTGGCCAGTTGCACGGCAGTGGTGCTCATACCGGTTGCCGCAGTACAAGTGCCCGATGCAGTTGTACAAAAATAGATATCTACTCTCGCTATCGCGGTACTTGCGCTTGCGGTTGCGTTAAATTGATAGCTCGTGCCTACGCCCGACGCGCGAGAGTTAGAGATTGTTACCTTTGCGGGCGTGAGTGTTCCCGCATTCACCTTGTGCACGATGTATCCCGAGGCAACAGCCACGATGATCATGAACAGGAAATAGAAAAAAAGAGCTCTGGAGGTAATAATTTGTTTCATAAAAAACCACTTGGGTATCTTAAATCTACTGGTATTCCAGGTTTGTTGTCAAGAGCATGTTGTGCTATTTATCAAAGATCAGAATACGCAGTGCAGCAATAATTTGTTTTCTTCTCACTAGAACAAGTAAAACTACCATGATGCTTCCGACAAGGATTATGGCTTTTTTTATTGGAAAATAGATAAAGAATATATTTTTTTTGACAGAATTACCATTTCCTGTTGAAACAGAAAGCGTAGCCGTATGAATTGGTATCAGACTTGAAGGGTATTGGAAAGCGGTTTTCCATGTTCTTGCCTTGCCAGGCAGGATAATTTTTTCTCCGGGCTCGAAAACATAAGGATCTTTTCCCAGTGTTTTGATCTCGATGAAAGGTTTAGCGGTAAAATGGGTAAGTGATTCGTTCATAACACGAAAATTAAAATAAAGAGGATTATCATCAAAGATGATTTGAGTAGGGGAAAACTGAGTAATGCGTGCTTTAGCAATAAAAGGATCTTGAACACCGATACTTGCAAGCATGAGTGCGCCGACTTTACTGCTAACAAGCGATTGATACTGTCCCTGAACAGGAAGTCGAGGAGTAAAAAAGAGAACGCTATAATAACCCCCGATAGGCACCTTTTTGGGGATTGTAACGGTGAGGCGAACCGTTTCTGCACTTTTTGGTTTGATAATAAATTTATCCTGATCAAGAGAGCTCCAGGATATAAGCCGTGAAGTATTGATTGAGCCGTTTTCAAGGAATGTATAGTTTCCCTCTTCATCGGTATCAAATGACTCCATGCCGGCGTCAATCGGCAGGGGAATGTCCAGCAGATTTTCAACCTTTATATCATATACATACACTTTTCCCGGAGAAAGAGATATGTTGAGTATGACTGGTGAAATGCGGACAAGTTGAGTCGTCTTAATTTTTTCCTGAGCACAACTTGCTTTACTAGTAAGGACTATTAGTCCAATACTGAATAGCAGAACGAGAATTTTTTTCATGTATTAATAAGTTGGAACAACTATATAAAGTACGGTCGTTTGATAATTACCCGCGTTTGTAGATGCTGATGCGGTAACTCGGTAAGAGACAGTAAACTGTTCATTTACCACGGCCGTTACGATGCCGCTTGCATGATCTGCAACAGGATCACCTGGTTGAGTTGTGGTAAAACCGGCATACTTAGGTCCACCATTGGTGAACCTATCGGGAGTGCCACCAGCTAAATCACTGTCGTTTGTCGTATACCCGAATCCCGTACTTGTCCAGGTGCTTGGGTTTGCATTAGTACTTGCATAGTTGGATATAGTTGAAGATTGGAATGTTAAGGGCTGAGTAACGTATCCGTAAACGATATAACCGTAATAGGCGTTTGTTGAGGTGGTAAGAACCGTCGACTTCGAACTGTCTGTATAGCTGTTTCCAGAGTTCAGATTGTTAAAAGTTACCGTTGAAGAGTCGACTCCGAAGGTAAGTGAGGGATCGGACGTTGCGACCGAGGCAGTTGGCCCCCATGGTGTTTCAGTATATATTCCTTGCCTTGCCTTGACTTTTATTTGATATGTGGTTGAGTTACTTAAGCCTGTCACGTAGGAACCGGTAGCTCCTCCCCAGTTTGTGTATGTCTGCCAGTCTTCTGATCCCAAGACTGTGCCCACCGTGTCATCGTTTTGGATATAATTTGTGGTTACGAAGTTGTCCGTACTTATGGCGATGGCAAACTCAGTGTCCTGAGGATTGCTTCCATTATTCAAAACAAACTTCAGTCTGTCGTAGAGAGTACTTCCTGGATTGGTAAAATCCGGAGCAGGAGGCACATTTGCCTGAATAGTAAACACGAGTCCCGCATTAAGTCCATAACTTGGAGAAGTAGATTTTCCCGTATCTATCTCGCCGACCGTTCCAAAGAGTGAGTATGACGGCGACGTATTGCTTGTAGTTCCACCTGCTCCAAAGCCCCATTCCTGCAGTTCATATGTGGTACTTTCCGGCCCGGCAAAGATAACGAGTGATTTAGAGTACAAAAATAGAACGGCTAAAAACAATGTAACTAAAAAAAACTGCTTGATCATTTTGGTGTGATTATGAATAGCAAAATAACTTTAAATTACATTTTTGTGTAATAGGTTGACCGTCCTTTGCCAATGGCAAGTATGAGACCGAGTGAGCTGAGTCGTGACAGGTCTCTCGATGCGGTAATCTGGGAAACTCCATGAATATCTTGGACATTCTTATTGCTGATTTTAGAACCGGGCTGCTCCAATAGAGAAAGGACTGCTTTCTGTCTCTCGTTCAGCTCAAGTGAAAATTCATCATTACGAACGTTAAATTTTACATTATTCACGTTATTTATTATTTTGTTTAGTTCCACTACAATGCCCTGTATCACGTATTCGATCCACGGAGTCAGATTCGTCGATCTGTTGAGGCGAGAGTTGAGTTCCTTGTACTTCACCAATGTCTTAAAAAAATATTCCTCCGAATTAAGCATTCGACGCATATCGTATCCGTTTTTGTAGAGAAACAAAGTGAAAACGAGGTTGGCCAGTCGCTCATTCTCTTCACTGAAGGGAGAGAGGTCGAGGAACAGACATTGTGCAATAGCGGCTTGAATAATTGGCTGTTCCGGATTTATCTGTACGTATTCAAGAATTTTCTCTACTTCGCTTTGAGCTGACTGCAGTTTGCCCTGGAAGCCTATCTTGTACATGGTAAGAATAGCATCTGAGGTAACGGATCTGTCAGAAACAAGCCACTCATAATAGATATAGTCGAGCATAGATTTATATCTGATTACTGCCTTGTCCTGGGGAGGCAAGCGCTTATGAGCCTGAGGCGAAAGTAACTTTTTGATGTGGTCAGTGCTAAGTGAGATACCGCCAAAGGCAAACGCATAGTAAATACGCTCCAGTGATGTGCTCCACTGAAGCTCAAGCTCATGCATGGGTGATAGTGGCTTAATGAGAATATCCTTTCGAAGCGAGTCGACAATCTCTATCTGCGAGTTAAGCTCAGGGGTCTTGGTATATGAGAAGTTTTTCATACTTTTAACTTATCATAATCTTATCATTTTTGTCAATGGGTTAAAAAAATGAGGCTATTTTTAGGTAATGCCTATATTGATAAGATTGTGATAAGATTAACCCATTTTTGTCTAAAAGAGTTACGATTGAGTGGATAAAAATAAATATGAGGCTAGTTGATAAGATTATGATAAGAATCTTTAGGGCTTGACAATAATAAAAGAATATATCTATAATAAAAACACGGTCAGTTAATGTTGGAATTACGCTATGCAGCCTCGATTTCTCAAAATAGCTTCCTTATTTATACTACTCTTTGTCGTTTATATGGTTTTTGCCGCTACCAAGACATATGCCGCAACAGGCATCAACCGCACCATTAATTTTCAGGGAAAAATTGTAAACAAATCCGACAGTACGAACATCAGTAACGGTACGTATTCATTTACCTTTGAACTGTATGATGCTGCAAGCGGAGGAACTCAGCTTCCAAGCGGTACTCCTTGGAGTGAAACCCAGAACATAACAGTGACGGATGGCATCTTTCAGGCTACTCTTGGAGGAACAACGACCTTTCCGCAAACTCTCGATTTCAATAGTGACTCAATCTATCTACAGATGACTTTCGATGGGGAAACATTCGGTTCACGAGTAAGACTCACGGCCGTTCCTTATGCATTCAATGCAGAAAAGGTAAATGGTCTGACGGTAACCGCAACAACCGGCACGCTCACTATTCCAAATGCTACGACGATAACATTTGCCGGAACGAATAACTTAACCATCTCAACCACGGGAATAACCGGCGTGACGATTCCGACAAGCGGATCATTGACTGCAGGCATCGGTCAAACAAATTATCTCGCCCGCTGGATCAGTGCCAATCAATTAAGTACTGGCGTGAGTTATGATAACGGATCATTTCTGGGGATCGGATATGCAACAGCCGCCGGCACCCCAAAGCTTATTGTCAACGGAAATGTGGGAATCGGGACTACTAATCCATCCTCGCCCTTTCAGTTTTTGGGAACTGATGGAGGTAGTGTTCAGATAGGCGAGCCTTTTAGCGGGTATGGAGGGATCGCATTGCAAAGCGGAGCGATGGGAGTAGGTAATTATTTTGCTGTAGGAAGTAATTTTGAAACGGTGGTGAACGGTCCCAGCGGAGGGTTCTTTAAGATTGCAATAGGAAATACACCGCACCTTTTAGTTGATCCAAATGGAAATATTGGTATCGGGGTCACTTACAGTTCTGCAAAACTCACGATCGCAGGAAATACCATTATTGGTGCAGGGTACACTGGTGTAGCTGCACCTGCAAACAGTCTCATTGTCCAAGGCAACGTAGGGATCGGTTCAACGGGTCCGACAGCGGCACTTGAAGTTGGCACCTATGGATCTATCATAGACTTCAATGGAGGCAATCCTTTGGCAAAGGCACTTATTGCCGATAACACGAATGCCATCTCAGGTGTTCAGATGTACAATGCTTCAAGCGGCACGAACAGTGACTTCAGATTTGCGGTACTGAACAATGCCAAGAATCAGTATATTGCCTTCTCAACCCCCAGTGACGGAAATACTAATAGTCTCTTTGGTGCTGCACGAGGTTCATCAAACTACATATTCAACAATACCTTAGGAGGAGGAACAGACAGAAACTTCACCATAGGTACAGTGCAGGCAACAGACCTTATTTTTGGCACCACAAATCTTGAGAGAGTACGCATAACCAATGGAGGTAACGTGGGAATTGGCACCTCCACCCCCACATCAAAACTCACGATCGCCGGAAATACCTCAATCGGGGTAGCCTACACAGGTGTAGCGGCTCCTACAAACGGACTTATGGTTCAGGGAAATGTAGGAATCGGTTCAACAGGGGGAACAGGCTATGCGCTTCATGTAGTCGGTCGTATTTACGGAACCACTCTTACCCAGAACGGATTCAATGTCTGCGACTCCTCAGGTTTGAACTGTCCTGCTGCAACCCTATCGGGTGGTGCCACCAACTACCTTGCTCGCTGGATCTCGACAACACAACTTTCAACGGGCGTGAGCTATGATAACGGAACGAATTTTGGAATCGGTACAACGAACCCTAGTAAATTATTGACGGTCGGTCACAGATTAAATGCAAATATCGGGGGCGGTAATGAAATTGAGATAGGTAATACCACAGGTGCGAGTGCTCTCGAGATAGGTCAGGATGCAACCCACAACTTGGTGCTTAAATGGTTTTATAACGCAACTGCAGCAAGCGGCTATTCAATTATCGAAAACTATGGAGGAAATAACTTTCTTGGATTCCAGACAGTAGGAAGTAGCAGCGTGGGGATAGGTTCAACGTACGGCTCTTCAAAACTAACCGTATCCGGAAATGCTTCGATAGGTAGTGGTTATCTAAGTGCTGCCGCACCAACCAATGGTCTTATCGTGCAGGGAAATACAGGTATCGGCTCAACCGGCGGAACTGGATACGCTCTGCATGTTCTTGGGCGTATTTATGGAACTACCGTTACCCAAAACGGATTCAATGTTTGCGACTCTTCAGGCTTAAACTGTCCCACGGCATCTCTTTCCGGTGGGGCTACGAATTTCTTGGGTCGCTGGATCAACTCAACTACACTTTCAACGGGCGTGAGTTATGATAACGGATCGTTCCTGGGTGTGGGTACTACGAACCCGTTTGCACTCCTTGAAATCAATAGTCAGTCAGCTCCTCAACTTCGTATTACAACTGCAACGAGTGATGTTTATGGTGGCGCTCTTAGATTTGTGGAAAGCGCGAGCGGAGATAATTACCTCGGTGGATTTGTGCAATATGAGTCATTGGCGAATGTTCTCCTGATAGGTGTACACAACACAAATGATACGTCTATTACAAATGATATTCCTGCCATTGCTATCCCTCGTGCAGGTGGTGGAAAAGTAGGTATAGGGACAACGGCTCCCAGTGTATTATTTCATGTCGGCTCAGGTACTCTGACGGGTTTCGCCCCTTCGGCTGACATGGCAACCTTCCGTTACAACGGAACTGGTTCTGGCGACAACCTCTCCTCCGTATTTAGTATTAATCAGACCGTTGCGGCACAAAGTGCGCAAAGCATTGAGTCGTGGGTAGCATCAAATCATTCAAGTGGTACCATTGTGCAGACGTTTGGCATGATCAGTAATATGGAGCATCTTGGTGCAGGCTCAATAGGTGCTTCAAAGAATTTTCATGGCGCGCTTATCATGTCGGATGGAAGCGGAGGAATCACCAATGCTTCAACCTTCTTCTCAAGTGCAACTGTTAGACTGGGAACACCTGGCACGATCACAAACTTTTATGGTATTTATCTGGATGCTCAGCCCACGACCGGCATAACCAACACATTCGGTGTCTATCAGCTTGGTGATACAACGCGTAACTATTTCGCAGGAAACGTTGGAATAGGTACCTCAAATCCTGCCGAAGACTTCGAGATGTGGGAAAATGAAAACGGCGGAAGCATATTCAAAATAACAAACACAAGTACCGGTCCTTCAGCGCATATGGGTCTTCGGCTGTCTGATGGCACAAGAAACGCATGGTTTACCATGTGTGGAAACGGATGTAGCGGAATACGCCAGAATAGGGCGACTATTTACTCTGATACTGCCGAGGGCGCTTCACTTCAGGCTGTTAATGCATCAGGTGTTATTACGTTCTTTACAGGCGCAGACAGTGCTGCAAATGAGAGGATGAGAATTGATGCTGGCGGAAACGTAGGTATTGGGCATACAAGTCCAGGCAGCAAACTCACCGTCTGGGGTATCAATACGGGTATCACGACACCGGTTGCAACATTTGTAAACCGGGGAGTGGGAGGTACACTTGCCGTGG
>CAYPZT010000024.1:0-17488 GCA_964415435.1 uncultured Gammaproteobacteria bacterium | reverse complement strand
TTCGTTCGGCTATCGAACTTCGGAGGGTCAGATTGTTAACAATATTTGGTACTTATCTCAACAAACATCAAGACTGAAGCCAGAAGGCTTCAACCCTTATGTTTTGATGAGATAAGCGCGGATATAAGTTATTTTGAGTCCAGAAAAAGGGGACTTGGTAAGAAGCATGAGCTTCTTTATGCGCTTATTCAAGTGTATGAACCAGATTGGTTCAGTGTCAAAGTATTCCAAAGGGAATACCTGACAAGAAGAGAGGCGATCTTCTGCCCCTCTTCTTTTTGCTATGGACGTCGTTGGATGGTGAGCGTGCCATTGGTTCCGACAGTCACATCGCCGATGGCGATGCCCTGCTGATCCAGCACGAAAACAAGCCAGCGGCCGTTTCCGACATCAAACGGTTTATCGAAGCGTATTTTGTTTGCATTTCGCCCCATTTTATTGGCGATTTGACTACGTTGTCCTTCGACTTTCTGTTTCGCATCATCTGCGCTCATTTTTTTTCTCCTTTAAGATATGACCTTAGTTCGCCCTAGAGCGGGATAAAAGCTGTTAGTCTTCTCTTGCAATGTTGTAATCTGCGGTCACCGTGTATTTTCGGTGTTGTCCATTTTGTAAAGCAACTTCAAAAGTTGTGCTTCGATCATCAGTTTCCAAGACTTTTGAGCGCTTAACGATGTGCTCTCTGTTGCCGAGATGACAGCGCAATTTGTATAACCGCTCTCGTACCTGTCTGCCGCTAACCCATCTGGCAACAATGCCGATCACTCCCAAAAGTACGAGGAATGCGACAGCGGTGGCGATCGATCCAAAATGTTCCATGATTTCCTCCATTGTTTTTCTGGAGAAAGCAATTCTGTAAAAGCAACTGCTTTCTCGTTTTTACAAGTGCGATGTATTCGGTTGTGGGCTTAATGATGGGCCTCTTTATCCCGTTGGATTACCATATTCCACTGATTTTGCTGGGCCAGGATGCGATCGCGAGATTCTGTAATCCACCAGACGATTGTGGTGAAAAAAACAGCTGCGATCAATCCGATGACCGTTGCAAGGAGCCACCCATAACTGAAGCAAATCAACGTAAACGTTGTCTGCACGGCGCTCGCAAAAAGGACGAATCCTACAAAGCGAACAAACCGCTTTCCAAGGATCGCGATAAATCCGCCAACCATCCAGACGATGATACACCCGTACAACAGGTAATCATAGTAGCCGGCGCCAATTTGTATGACGACGAACGTAATGACTGTCGTGATGGCGAAAAAACCGGCGACGCGAAATACGGCCATGATGATCGCAAAAAGCGCGACCGTCGCGATAAACAGCCGTACCAGGTAGTTGATAAATTTCCCAAACGTATCCATTGTGTCATCTCCTTGTGTGTAGGAGAAAGCAATCCTGTAAAAGCAACTGCTTTCTCTTTTTGTAGAACCTCAGTTTTCGTACTTTGCTGCGACTTGCCGCAAAACCAGCCAGGCTGCAAAGGTGCCGAAGGCCAACAGGAGCCAAATCCACCATTCCCATTCGCTTGCAGGAAGCATAAGATCAACGACGGTCAAGACCAGTATTGCGACGCCAGTAAATGACTCGGCGCCTTTGAAGAATATTTCATTCTTCCCGCTGCCCTTGTTGAACCCGTCGATCAGCAGTACTACTGCCAAGCATACTGGTATGATGTGTGCGTAAAGACTCACGTTATTCATGTCACTCCTTCTAAAACTCTTGCCTATGTTTGTCCCTGCGATGTATTCAGTTGTAAGTCCCTTCATGTACGGGCTGATAACACCAGATCGGTGTATTCGAATGGCTGTCAGGGGTACGTATAAACGTACATGAATGCAGCGCTATGCCCGCGAAGGAAAATATTCCTCAATCTACGTAACCGTCGAAAACTGCGAGCAAGAGGTCAATAGCCTCTTTCAGTCCGAACAGCATAGCCACGCCTACGGCCGCCCACAGGACGACTCCTCCAATGATAGAGGGAATAGACGTTTGCCATTCAAAGACTATAAACAGTTCGACCACGATGAAGGTTGAGGCAACCGCAAGAATGATCATAGCGAGGAAAATACCTCTCATATGATCGCCATTGAGTCTCCTCAAGTCGCTCCACATCAAGACTGCGGCGAGAACGATCAGACTTACTACGATGGTGACAAATGCCAAATTAAACATTAGCTCCTCCTTTTATCCTTTCGTGTGAGTGTAAGTCGCCACTTATCTTCAAGATCGAGTCTTTCGACTTGATACTCGATAGAAAACCATTTTTTGTGGCGCCACTCATACACTGTCAGGTTGTAGCCTGGGTCGTAGTCAAAGTCTCTTGCATCGCCCGGCTCCATCTGGTCGATCACTTCCTCTAAAAGATCATACTCAGTATTTTCTTTGACGGGATAAAATACTATCCGCATCAAAATGAGTGTGATCAATAGCCCAGTAACTGCGTATACATACCAGGGTAAACCCCAGATAACCATTTCTGCATCCTCTCGAAATCCTTTTTTTCCCGATCAGGAGTGTGGATGTTGGTACAACATATACCCTTCACTCTCGGGAAGATCTCACTGTTCTCAATGAACTGATGTCAGCGTTTCAGGGCGCCTGCCAGAATGGTTGCGATGACAAAATTGATACTTGTCAGCAATACCATAACGACCAATGCCCCAATCACACTAAAGACATTCCACTCAATCCCCAGCACGATCGCAAATTCGTTGACGCCAAGTCCCCATCCGATGAGCATCAGAATAATGCCACCGAGGTTGGTGATCATGTCTTTCGAAAATTGCAAAGCGCTTCCCATAAGGATCATGAGATCGGGAATCCGTTCCATCTTTTTTCTCCTTCTAAAACTCTTGCCTACTGTTCCTTGCGATGTATTTGGTTGTACGTTCCCTCGCAAACGGGCGATAACACCGAGTCGGTGTCTTCTCTAGTCTGTCTTAGTATCGACAGTTATTGAGATGTGCCCTTTCATAGAGAACCTGATCCACTGATTGTCGTATTAACACACTATCCAAAGACAACAGTGTAGGCGACTGCGCCAATGCCCAGAAGAGCAACGGTAACGCACGTAATCAGTACTGCCAGTGTAAGTCCAGATGGACTTTCTTGTGAGGCATCGTTTTGTGCGACCGCTTCTTGAACTGGTTGCAGAATACCGTGTTCAGAACAATGTGCTTGCCGCTCCTTACCTGTCAGTCCGCAATGAATACCTTTTGCCCCATGGCATTTTGTACACGCAGGACAGATACAATACTTTTTCATGGCAAACTCCCTATTTACCATACCGCTGTTCGGTGTAGTTAATACCACCGATTTGTTTCATGCGCGCAACCTCTTGTTTGCCATTCATAAAGAAGGCGAACAAAGTGATTACGAGCAGTACTGCGATGAGGACTTTTTTAAGGTCCATCCTGTTAGTCTCCTTTCGGAAGCAGTTCGGATACGAAGTATCCACAAATGCCCCCAATTAAGTTGGCGAAAAGCCAGATAACCAGAGCTTGCCAGCCGTAGTCTACGTTCGTTGCCACAAGGGCCAAAACACTTGCGAGTTCAAAAAACCATGCGGTTCCAAATAGAATCGCGATAGTTGTAAACCCTGCCGGTTTAAAGCCTTTTTGAGCGAGAAACCCAAGGAGAGCGCCAATAAAATTGAGGCCTCCTGAAAATAATGCAATCCTGAAGGGATCGGCATTGAACTGTCCGAAATTCCGGATGAGTTCTACGAAAGTTTCCATTCTCTTACTCCTTTCTCTTAGATTTTTCCTTAGATGTTTGATCTGCCTGCACAATGGGCGGAATGGTGAGGTGCGAATATATTTTTTTTGACGAATTTTTAACAATATACGTATAGCTCTCACCAGGTGCCGAATGGTACCTGGTTCTACCCAGTGTGCAAGCAGTCAAAATCCAAAGATTTTAACTTATTCCGCATATTGTTAAAGAACTCGAAACTATCTATACCCATATGGGCGTATGCAATACACACCCGATGTGTATAAATTAGGCCTTTATTATACCACTTTTGAGGCCGAAAAGCAAATCCTATAGGACTTTATTTATGGGAAGAAAGAAGATGTAGTGCCTTGCCGAACAAGCTATTGGTGCCAACTTTTACCCCTACGCGCTGAGGCAGGGTCTTTGGCTGCTCCAGCCTCAGTTCGGTTGTGGAGCTTGAGACCTGATTTGTGTGACTGCCGGCACGGAAGACCTCGATACAGGCCGCACGCTCGGGCTCGATTTGTGCCTCGTACTCATATGAGGCCGGAACCGCGCTTTGAGAGTCCGGAACGGTATCTCCCTGGTAGTACACCCGTGCCACATTTTTGACGTCCGGATCAGGCTCAATTGGTGCAGGTGCTACCATGACTATATTCTGCTTATCGCCATGTTCTCGTAGCTCTATATTTTTTACTGGGATTGCCGGAAGCGGGAGTACCTGGGGTGTAGGCGGCGGGAGACTGAGGCAGTACGAGTCATCAACGGTAACTTCCGAAAAGACGGGAGCCATGCCTGCCACGGCTACTGCCACGAGAGTAAGACTTACGGTAAGGAAGCTGGCGCGTTCTGACATACTGCCTATTATACGATATGAATAAAAGGTGGGTTTGGTTAGGTTTACGACCGGTATTTGAAAAAGGAGCCTAGCGAAGCTATAATATGGGCCTATGACAAGGCAGGGCAGAGGTATTGCGCCACGCAGCAAGGATCTTCCTATGACTGATGTTCTTGAGATGGTTACAAAAGCACCGTCAGACATCTACAGATCCGAAAACGGACTCATTGTGGTAGGCAAGGGGCTTGGTCCTGAAATGCAGCTGCACGGCATCCACGCGGTCAGAATGCTTAATGAACCTCTCTATAATGGCATTAATACCAGAGTCGTCGCATATTTTCCCGTAAGAGAAAAGGATAAAATAACAACCGAGGCACGCATATATGATATTGCAAACTATGAAAATCTAAGAATGAACCTCGTAACAGTTGCATGCCTGCCAGCTACCTTTTTGAACCAAGCTGAAGCACCCCTCTCTAATATGAGCCTGGCCCTAGAAGATGAAGAGATGGGTATAGCAAGTACGCGTATATTTGATATGGAAGTTGCTGATCCTTCGGAAATGGATATAAAGAACAAGAAGCGGCATATTGAAGAAGGATTGAGGCTAAACGGCATAATGGATGCTCTTTTTCCGGAAGAGTGGAAAACAGATGAAGTAGTAGAGGCTCTCTCCAGGGCTACTCAGTGGGATAGGTCCAAAAACTATCAATTCCTTGAGCAGCTTAAAAAAGTACGGATGAAAAGAAGCGTGGACGGCAAAGACGCTATTCCGTTCTTCGATTCTGCATTTTACAAAAAATAAATCTATCCAAATTATCTGCTTTGTACTCCGTTCTTTCTGTGATAGCGATTGATCAGGCCTTTCAGACGGTTGAGTTCCTTTCTTTGCATGGCGATTGATTTCTTCATAAACTCCTGTACATCGGGAGGGTAGAGAGAAAGTGAACCCTTTTGTCCGTTTATAAGGAGTTCGAGAGCGATACTGGCTTTATGGTGTACTGTGTGGTCGGGGTCGTTGTCTATGTGGTACCGAAGTTTCTCGCCACCAAAGTCTGCGCCAACCGTATCTGGGCGGAGCAGTCTGCCTGTTGAGGTCTGGTTGAAGTCATGTTGTCTGCCGATAAGCCTTTCTGACATGTTCACTATTATACCACAACTATGCTATACTATAGGGCTATGGCTGAAAAAAAACCGAATGGATGGATGAAGATAGACGTCAAAAGATTCTTCGTTGCTATGGGTAGCTCGCTAAGCCCTGAGCGGTTGGCTGCAGTTCTATATCAGCGAGATAGAACATCATGTCAGGCATTCAGCAGATATGTACAGGAAATATATGATGCGAAAGCTGGAGAGATGTCTTCGGATGAGTTTGCAGCATTAGCTGGAGCTATTTTAGAAGACCACGTGGTGGCTGTACACACAGCAAAAACGGTTCATGACGCACAATGCGCTTCAGCCTGGCACATTTATTCACAAAAGGGAACTGCGTAAACTTAATATGGCAGAAAAAAGTAAACCACCTTTTTCTTTAAACTTCAGCTTGAAACGGTTCAGGCAAGAAAAAGAAGTAGTAAGTCCCGAAGCTGCGGCAGCTTTTTCATACTATCGCAACCCTAGATCGTGCCATAACTTCAAAACATATTTTCAGGCGATTGCGCAAAACCCGCAAAGGGATGCAAAAGAAACAGAGGCAACTCTGCTATTGGTAACGCAGGATCATGAATCTGCACTAGATGATCCCGACGGCCACCAGGATTATTGTACTGATCTTAGGCAAGAGTTTAAAGGTTCCGCTTCCTGAATTAAGCTAGTTAGTCATTGTGTCGGTAGGGACATGCACGCTGATGTCTCATCGTAAATTCGATTTCGTTAAGTTCTTTCATATCTCGGGCCACTTCAGGTTCTGATGTTATGGTCAGCTCTTCTTTCCTTTCGTGAGGTTGATTTGTGGCGAGGCAGGTGAGACAGTAACTATAGCCTATGAGCGTATTGAAGCCTTCTTTTGTAGGTTTACCATCCTCTACTGCGACGAGACTAGTATCGATGACAGTACAGACGGGTTCGCCTGTTTCTTCATCAATTTGTACATAGTCAGGCAGTTTATTGAGGCCGATGTAATCGGGAAATCGTTTTTTCAGTCCATTAAATGCGGCCTGTTGTTTTCTTGAAGGTTGCCACTCTGCCATGGAAGAAGTATATCATATTATAGGCCATATCTGACTGCAGCGAATTCTATTGTAGAGATATTCTCTTTGCTTCTTTCATTATTTTTTTTGCCTTACTTAATGATCGAGAGAAAAGCTTTTTAGAAGTATTAAAATTAAGTGTTTTATATACATTGTTTATTTTTGTTTCCCACTCTTCTACATAATCTATAAACAGACTTTTTTTTAAATATCCATTTTTATATATCTGTATGAAATTAGTAAGTCTATGTTTATTTACATATTCTAATTTGTCTGCATCATATAAAATTTTACTATAAATGGTAGTCGGCACTTTCCCAAAGCTGTGTTCATAAATTGCTCTTGCAACAATATCCAGTTTTTTTCGTTCTTGAATATAAATTTTTACTTCAGTAAGAAGCTTTTTAAAGCTTTTTGGGTTCCTTCCAAAAATGTCATGTAACCATGCCGATGCCAAAAGCAGATCTGAATCACATCTCGCATCTTCCCCTTCTTTTATCAGTAATACGTTCTCAGCAACACGGTTATGATGAAGAACATCATGAGCGAGATCGTAGGGATTCCCAATTAGTTGTTTTTGAGCTGATAAAATAATTGCTGTAATATTCATTTTTTAGTAATAATTTATTGAGCCAATTATATAGTTAATCTGTTTTTTATGTCGAATGTAATGTGTTAATCTTGAACTATTCATTTCAGATTGTATTTTGTATAACTTATCCAAATCAACAGTCTTTTTTGCTTGATATTCTTTCCAGATCATAATTGCTTTACATCTTAATATTTGAGACTGAAAGAAGGGATCCAATCCGTTAACCTTCACTAATTCTAGAATAGTTCTCGCTTCTTTTAAAAGACCCAGATATAAAAAAGATCGAGAAATTGCTTCAATCAGTGAGGCAATTTCGTTATTATTGTCATAATTTATTCTATCCATAAGAATAAATATTCGTTTGAGGGTCGCTTTTACAAGAAAAATGTCTTTCAAAAAGATGTAGTTCAATAAAAGAGTTCGTAGGAATTCTATTTTAGTTAGATCACCAACTTTCGGATAATATCTTTCTAAGAAATCTGCTGAAGACTTCCATTGCTTCGCTACATAAAGACAACCGCCTTTATTCATATAGGCCATATCTAAGATTTTTTGATCTCTTAGTTTTTGTGCTAAGTTAATACAATAATTGTTAAGTTTTGTTAGTCTACCCATTTGTCCAGCCCCTTGCGTTTCTCCGTATGCTCGGACTAATTCCAAACTTAGAGAAAGGCTTATTTTATGCATTTGGCTAGTATTTTCAGAATAGAAACCCACATCCTCAATCAAATGTTGTGTTGTTTGAACTAGACTAATGCTTTCATCGGGTAATCCCTTTGTGCGAAGTATTCTCGCTACAGAGAGTATTTTTTTTAGATCAGTCGCTGATGTATTCGATTTGTGCTCAAGACCTCTTTGTTCAAGTAAGTCCTGAACTAGTGACTTTTTTATCTTTATTTTATCTTTTGGTTTTAGTTTTAAGATCGAGCAAAAGATTTGTAGTTGAGAAGCACTAAATATTCTTTTTCCATTAACAACCTTAGACAACATACTTGAATCAAAGCCCTTGTATCCACTCCTTTCCCAAATTTCCAAAGCCATTTGATTTAAAGAGTAGCCGTTACTAAAAACAATACTCTTCGTCGTTCTTTTATAGTGGAGTTTTAACTCTTCTGATAATTTAGTCATTTATTGAAAATAAATTCAATGAAATATTGTATTACATCTACTATTAATTAGTAAAATTATTAATTTTATTTTTAATATGAAAGGGAATTTTTTTTATAAGAGATTAGGTAAGAGGGTTGTATTTGAAAGAAAAAAAATTGGATTTTCTCAGGAACAGTTGGCGTTGATGTCAGCTGTAGACAGAACTTACTTGGCTAGAATTGAAGAAGGGAAAGCTAACCCAAGTGTGAAAGTTCTTAATAAAATATCTAGAGTCTTGAAAATTAGATTAAACAGGTTGTTGGAAGGAGTTTAGCGATTAGTAGTTATGAAAAGAAATTTGTAGGCAAACCCTCCTTGATTTCAGGTGCAAAAATTAGTAGAGTGTAGGGATAATGGCAAGTACGACCGCAGCAGCCACTACCAAGGCGAAAATATCACCTACCCAGCGTGCTCTAAACTTATGGGCGGTCATACTCATAATTTGGGCGTTCTATCGGGCATATCTGCATCTACCCGAGTGGTTTGATGAGTTTATAGCCAAGCCTGCAGTTTTCATTCTGCCTGTTTACTGGTATATCACGCGTTACGAAAAGAAGAAATTTCTCAAATCCATTGATCTGCGGTTCAATCAGCTGGGCGCTGACCTACTGGTCGGGTTTGGAGTGGGTGGTGTTTTCGCCGCAAGCGCGCTCCTTGCTAACTTCATGAAGTTCGGACATCTGGTACTTTTCCAGAATACATCGCCTATGGACTTTGCGATGATAGGATATCTTGTTGTATTGGCTCTTGCAACCGGCGTTTCGGAGGAGATCTTATCAAGGGGATTCGTGCTGAAACGACTCTATGAGGATTCTAAAAATATGATCACATCCTCCTTTATTGCGAGCGTCCTATTTTTCTTTCTCCACGTGCCGATTCTTTTCACAAGCGGCATAAAAGGGAATACTCTTATCGTTTTCATGGTGACAGACGTGGTATTAAGTCTGGCCTGCTGTATCATTTTCTTGACAAGGAGAAGCCTCATTCCGCCGATACTTATTCACGCAATCTACAACATCGCCCTAATTGCACTTATTTAATAGGGGTAGACTGTCGAATACGCCGTTTTATTCATCTTGTATACCTCGAGTAGGGCGTCTTTATATTTAATCACAGCATCGACAAGCTCGTTATCAACAGCCTCGCCGGCTTCCGGAAGTCCGAATCGGTTATGCATATCCTTCATGAAATCCCTTCTTCTTATGAGTTCGGTTATTCTGTCCTGCGGAGTTCCGGTTATCTGTTGTATATATTCCGCTGGATAGCTGGCAAAATCTTCGGAAGTTATTACATGTACATATCTTTTGCCTTCTCTTTGATTCACAACAAGGTCAGCGCCTCCATCTTTCCTTAGCAGAAGCGGTAGTACCTCAGCGCTATATAACTCCAAGGGTGGAAAGTTACCTCTTGCGACTCCCTGACTTACCACATCCCAATAATGAGCCTCTACCCCGGCAACTGCAATTGCACGTACAAGAGGTGTCTGTTCATTAGTATCAAGGGGATTGTAGAAGGGTCTTTCGGGTTCGCTCCCCGGGGCAACTGTAAGAATACCGGCAAATCTTCCTGTCTGGAAAGAAAAATCTGCACCCGCAGTGTTTTTGATTGCCTGTTCTTTATAGACATCCCATTGAGAGGCCAACAAGGAGTCTACCACTGGTTTCATCAGATGGTTAGGTGATACGATATAACGCTCACTCATGCCGACATTATATCATCAGGGTTCATAGATCCAGAACATATCCTCGCCGTTTATATTTATTTTCTTGGTCTTGTCTTTGTTATACATCGGATCGTTAAATTCTTTTGGACTGCCAATGACGACAGTATCAGGCTCTAGTTTTTCAGGCATACTAAAGACAAACTTGTCAAACTTTTCAACCTGCCCGAAGCCATACTCATCCGGTCCGGTAAGCGATGCCTGAGGTTGATATTTTTCAGGAGGGTACCGCAGGTAGTAGAGCATAAAAATATACGGCTGACCATTCGCGCGTGAAATATAAAACCGATCGACAGTATCATACTTTTCTTCAACATATTTTGTCAGTTCCCGGTAGCCGCACTGCCATGCGTGGGTGACAGTCGGCTGTTTGGTATATTCCTTGAGATAAAATGACCATGATTTGGAAAGTTCCATTATTTCCAGACCAGCGATGATGACGATACCAAGAAGGAGAGGAAACAGGATAATGTGCCTCTTAAGATAGTTCAGGAGCTCATACACCCCATATGCACTGATAATGAGCGCCGGTACAAAGAAAAACAACGAGCGGGTTATGGAGGGCTCGAGCCATGAAAGCGAGGAGGTGAGGGGGGAAATAAGAAGAAGTCCCAGCAGGTAATATCTGTATCTGGATTTATTTTTAAACAAAAAGAATATACCCGCGGCGATAAACACGTATTCAACCCATGTCATAGGTGACATACCCGGAAAACCAAAGCGTGGGTTCGAGTCTCCTTTTACAACAAGAAACTCAGGCGAAAGATGACTTAGGTACTTTGCGGTCAGGACATACGCCCCGACAGTCGCCTTGTTATAGACAAACCGGTTACCGCCTTTTGCCCTGAGATCATTAATCTGCATCGTAAACCCAGGAGTGTTCCAGAATACGAGGTTATTAACACGTGCCGGTTTGTAGATAATATCGATTAGTCCGAAACCGATAAGAACTATAAAGAAGATTATTACAAACGATTTCTGCACTTTCTTTCTAAAAAGATAGAGTAAGGAAACTAAAAAGAAGAATCCTGCAAAAAGACGGCTAGACTGGTAACCCAAAAGACATAGGGAGAGAGTTACAAAAAATCCTAACATCGAGTACGGACTTTTGTTCCGCAGAAATCTCAAAAATAGATAGGCAGTTGTGGTTATCAGGAAAACGGTAAGATACGCTTCATGTGCGTGTCTGCTGACGATATGAAGCGCAAGTGATGTGGAGACAAGAAATGCCGCAAGAAGTGCGGAACCATCTTTTCTAAAAAGTTCACGAGCCAGAAAGAATACGGCTATGGGTAGAAGGAATGAAACGCTCATACTGAGTGCGCGGGTAGCGGCCTCGTTAAGACCCATTGCTGCAATAAACGGTACAGATCCATATGTGTAAAGAGGCAGTTTATAGTCGCCAAACGATTTAAGTCGCACTGGCAGTGCGGCGCCGTATTCATCCCTACCCGTTTTCAATATTGAATAAGCATTGTATCCGAAGGCTGCCTCATCAGCGTTGAAACACTGGGGAACTGTGTCATGATCGATGACTGATAACGCAAGCGACAGAAAACACGCGCCCAGAAGAAGCAGATGGATGAGTTTCTTCATAGATCACCTAAAACATATCAAGAATTTGCTGATCAGTCCTTTTATTTATTTTCTTAAGCTTCTGCCTTTCCTTAAAGATAGCCGGAAGTTTTAAAAAAGCTTTTACAATGCCTGCTAATAAAGCGGAGTCGGCACCGAGCACGGCAAAAACAACGAGAAGAGGCAGAGACAGCAAGTGTTTAATAAGTAGTTCTGTATCGGTTAAGTTTTTCCAGTTAAAAATAAACTGGTTGCGATAGGAGATCTCCTTTATTTTATGCGTATGATAAAAAGCGCCGATAGTCGACTCATGATGATGGGTGACCGCCACCTCGGAAGAAAATAAGACTTCGTATCCTGCTTTCCACGCACGATAGGACAGATCCACATCTTCCCAGTAAAACGGGCTATAGAGCTCATCTAGCATTCCAAGCTCCCTGAAGAGAGAACTTCTGAAAATACTCGAACCCCCCTCTGCCCACGCCGTCACACCGGTACTTGTAGCTGGTGATCTCTCATGCAGGATCATTCCTGATTTCCAAAGTATCCTGTTCTTGCCGCCTAGCGCACCGTCTTTATCCCTTTGGGAAAGTGCGATCGCGAAAAGATTCGGATGCTTTGCGAAACGGTCAAGAAGCGAGATAAAGCCGTCGTTGTGCAGCAGCACATCGTTGTTAAGAAGGAAGAGAAACTCTCCTTTTGCTTTTTTTACACCGCAGTTTACCGCTCCTGAAAAACCAAGGTTCTTTTTATTTTAGATAAGAACTAAACTTTCAAACTGCTTTATATCTTCGACGATGCTTTCAGCAGGATTATCGTTAACGACGATTATCTCGCACTCTTTGAAAAAGGGCAGATTATGTGCAAGGTTGCGGATAAGCTGCTCCTTTTTTTTGTATGTCGGGATTATAACGCTGATCATAATACTATCTCCTTAACGCGCTTGATAAATACTTCCTCGCTGAAATTGCTGCGAATGAAGGTATGCGCATTCATACGTATGGCTTCCTGCAACGACTTATTTTTCATAACTTCCTTCATCTGTGAAAATAGTTCCTCGGTTGAACCAAAAAGATATCCGGTTTCATTGTTTTTCACAGTTTCCCGCAGTCCGCCTGCACGATATGCAAATACAATTGGTCCTGTTGCCATAGCTTCAAGAGGTGTAATGCCCAGATGCTCCACAGCATATGGTTCGACCGAATCATCAACGCCAAATCCCGTGAAGTGCCAGTAGTAGGAGGCGGTCTGGTACAGCTCGACTAATCGTTCGTAGCCTACGTTTGGGAGTAGTTTTATATCTTTTTCATTTTTTATTTTGCTTTGAAGCATCTCGAAGTAACCGGCATCCTCGTGTTTTACGCCGCCTGCCAACACGAGTTTTAGGGATGAGGGATACTGCTTTTTGAAGTCAAGAAATGCATCGATAATAAGATCTTGTTTTTTTGCATGCAGGTGTTTAAAAAATCTGCCGATTGACAAAATAACTGGTTCCCTTTTTTTGGTGCCGAACCTCTGTATAAGATCGCTGTTGATGTAAGGATAGATTACGTTTGCATGTACGCCCCATCTTTGTAGATTGCTTTTAGTGAAGTATGAGTTTGCTATGAAGGTGTTGCCAAGTGTTTTTACTTTGTTTACGAGGTTCATGTTATAAAGCTCCCGTCGGGGATACATGCAAAAGATAATTGTTTTTTTTGCAAAGGAAAAAAAATAGCTGCCGTCTGTAACATAAAAAAAGTAATCATAGTTTGAAAGCAGTTTAATCTTTTCCCAGGCATTTCCTTTCATCTCGAATGGTATGGGTAAAAAGGTGACTTTATTCCTGAATGTTATATGTAGCTTTTCCTGAAGTTCCCGCCGTATATCCTTATCCCAGAAGAAAGTAAGTTCCGCACCCTCCGATTCAAGTACTTCTATGATTGACAGGATATGTTTTTCACCGCCGCCCATTACGTCCAGGTACGGATCATACAGAGCGACTTTTTTCATAGAGGTATAGATATGTTATTGTTTTCGAATAAGCTTGATAAACACTTTCCATTATACCAACCTTGCCATCCATAAAACCTCGGTCGCGGATAAGCCGCCGATATAACTCGGCGGCAAATTTTCGGAAAAAGGTAAGTGTTTTTGTTTTGCGGCCCGCCTTATGAAGAAGATCGGATTCTATGTCCTCAAACACGGTTGTTTTCTCTACCATTTTGGAAACATCACCGTGGAAGTAGTGAAGAAGTGTTTGGTGCAAAACACCCTGTGTTCCTTCGATATGCGGCGTCGAATGAATGGCCTTAGGCCAGCCTTTAAATGCCGCTTTTTTGATAAGACGGATTTGGCTATCTGGCCACCATCCGCCATGCCGGAGCCATATCTTTCTGCCGAATATATTTCTGCGGGGGATCCGAAAGTGAGAATGCATGGTTCCCGGAATGGTTTCGACAATCTCTTTCACAAGCTCAGGCGTAATGCGCTCGTCGGCATCCAATATGAATATCCAGTCACCCTTCGTTTTGGTGATGCCGAATTCGCGTGAGGGTTCAACGTATATCGTATGAGGAAAGCTAATGACGGCTGTCCCCGCTTTTTTGGCGACAGTCGCGGTCCGATCGGTGCTTTCAAGATCAATTACTGTCACCAGGTCGGTAAGGAGTCTGGCGGAATCGATGGTTTCTTTGATCTGATTCTCCTCATTATAGCTAAAGATTACAATGCCTATCTCCATGAACTGATTGTAGCAAATTAGGAGTTCTTGCCACCAAGAAGTTTTTTTCCTTGCGAACTTGATACCTGGTTTCTGTCGGGTGCGATAATTTTTGGAATCGGGCGAAAGATAATCCCGATTGATGCATTCTCAAACGTGTGGCTCGTGACCTGGGTTCCTATATCGAGCTGGTAGTCGCCATAGGCAAGGCGCGGCTTATAGAGATAGTAGATGGGTACTGCCAGGTTGCCGTCCAGAAGATAAGCGAGCTGGTGTTCATCGAGTGGTATTTGACGATGCTCGAGTGAAAATTTGTTGAGATGGGACAAAGTTTCTCCGGCAAGTCCGCCCGTTTCCATGTATCCAGCTTCGCGGGTAAAGTCGTTTGTAAGCTGGGCCAGATGCTTTGCAAGCTGAAAGGGAGCGCTCATCTGGCTTTTGATGCCTATCCGATCCATTTGTCTCATTATCATTTCCATTCTCTCAAAAAGAGTCTGGGCGGTAAAAGGCCGATTGCCGTACAGGTGGCTTGTCACGAGGTGGGTAGTCTTAACATCTTCGGATTCCTTGAGGTGTGAGATATAGTCTGAAACTTCCTTCGTGTTTGACATATCTTAAAAGTTTTCAGGAAGAATAATGCCGATTGCACCTATTTGAATATCATTCTCATCTGCGGGTACGTGAATCTGGACGAGAGGGTCATCCTCCCAGTTTCCGCTTTGTTTTATGCCGTAATAGTTTATGAGATAGTCATATCCCGTATGTCCTCCGATCGGAACTTTAAAGGACACGTTAAACTTTTTTCCTTCGGTGACCTGTTTCAGTTTTTGGATCGCAAGATCTTTTTGTTTTAACCCGAATATGTTGGGTATGAGGGTATTCTGCATGGCTGTGAGATTTCCCCAGATCAAAAGTGGAACTAGTGCATACAGAACAAGATATTTACGGAAACTCACGAATAAGTCAATTATTGCGATGTAAATAAATGGGTAAAGAAAAGTAAAGTAGTACTCCGACGGACGTTTGCCGTATACAATGAAAACTATCGGGAAAATAAGCCACAAAGCCAGTGATGCTGTGTAAAAAATATGGGAAAATTTTTTCTTCGTGCGCGTAAGTAAAATCAGCACGCCCACCATAAAAATATAAAAGGCCAGCATAAGATATTCGTTTTGGATAAGAAGAAGGGGTTGTAGGAAATTAGTGAATACCGTTCGCCAGACATTGGGGTCCGGCGGCATAGTATCAAGTCCCTGAGAGAAAAACCCAAGGAAAAGTTTCGTATTCAGAAAATCGTGGCGGATATCGAAGATAAGAAGCGGTGCGAATAGTAGGGCGAAACTGCCTGCGGCCGACAGTATTTTACCGGAGCCAACTTTGTTTTTAAAAAGAAACAGAAGCAAAAATAGAACCGAGAATACTATAATGAAAACAAATTGAAAATGCATGTTTACAAAAAGTGCTGAAACCCCACCCAGAAATATCCAGTCGCGATATCGGTTTCTGTCGTAAATATTTTTCAGAGAGAACCATGTTAAAAGTACACCTAGGGGAATCGTTACCGGCCACCAGGGAATAGTGTCATATCCAACAAGGATGGGATTTATTGACCAGAAAAGAAGAAATAAAAACGCGGTGTGCCTACTGAATAGTCTGGACACGATAGTATAGGCTGAGAAAAAGAAAATAGCGGTGAACGTTAAGATAAAATAATAAAGTGCATATGGATGGAGTTTACTTATCAGGTAAAAGGGAACAAGAAGGTAAGTGAAATAAGGCGCGAGAAAAAAACCTTTGTCGCTTACAACACGGGGGCCGAGAAGCGTAGGTTTATGATTGACAACAAGATCGTAGATTTGATTGGTAAACTGTTCTTGATCCCAGTCAAAAATTATACGCTCCTGCAGGTTGTACCATCGGAGTCCTGCGAAGAGTATAAAAAGTAAAATGGGGGGAGCGAGTAGTATAATAAGTTTGCGTATCGTCATGCGATATTATTATATATGATATTAGTTTACGGGCTTATTCTTTTTGTTTTCTCACTATACTCCTACTCTCTTGTTGATCCCAATATCACCTTTATAAACTCTCCCGCTTGGACCACGTTTCGTGAATGGGCTGTAGGGCTTGGATACTTCCATCGTGACTGGTCGTTCCTTATCTATGTGGCGATATTACTGGTGTTATATCTGTTTCACAGGCATTTCCTCCGCAAAGTTTCGCATTACAACCCTTTCTATTTGGCCGTCTTTATCGGAATAATCCTATTTGTGTCGTACCCGTTTTTATCGCACGATTTTTTTAACTATCTGTTTGATGCCAAGATCCTAACGTTTTACCATCAGAATCCGTATTTGATGAAAGCTCTCGATTTCCCTCACGACCCATGGATACGATTTATGCACTGGACTCATAGGAGTTATCCATACGGGCCACTGTTTTTGGTCATATCTCTCGTGCCATCTTTCCTGTCGGGAGCGAAATTTATAGTAGATTATTTCCTTTTCAAACTTATTTTCGTTCTCTTCTATGTTCTTGCCGTATACCTCCTGTCACGGATTAAACGTGTATATGGACTATTTTTTGCCACAAATCCACTTGTACTTGTGGAGGGCCTCATGAATAGCCATAACGATCTTATAGCTGTTTCCCTCGGAGTAGTCGGTATATATTTTCTTCTAAAAAAGACAAGACCGTATGTAGGGACATTATTTCTCGTTTTTTCGTTCGCCATAAAATACCTGACTCTTCCTTTTGTAATTTTGTCCAAAAACGACAGGAAACGAAATGAGCTGGCGCTGGGCGGATTCGTTCTCCTGCTGGCATACCTGTTTTTGTTTAAAGAGTGGCACCCGTGGTATTTTTTGAATCTTTTCATGCTCATTCCCTTTTTTGACAAGCTTATTTTCAGTTCATGGATATTTACCTTTGGACTTTTGTTTTCGTACTATCCTTATATCCGTTTTGGTGAATGGGCGGTGGCCGGAAACGTACCTCTTAAACACAT
>CAYPZT010000023.1:0-17623 GCA_964415435.1 uncultured Gammaproteobacteria bacterium | reverse complement strand
AGGCGAGGGTGGACTGCGGCATACTCTCATCCCAGACGTTATTGGGAGCTTCCGCAAACTTACGATAGCTCTCAAGAGCACCGATTGCCTCAGGTTCAGTAAGATCGGCGAGCTTCCCGCCGTTTTGAACCAACATAAGGGCAAATATATCCGAAAAGTGATCAATGTTGGTAGCGGTGCCAAGAGCCACGCCCGAGGTTATAATCTCCCCATTTGATCCTTGTACTGTCATAGTCACCACATCGTTGAGAAGTTCATCCCAACTGGTTGGAGCGCGTTGGATACCGGATTTCTTCAGAAGCGCATCATTGTAAATCATGACAAGTCCATCTATCTCAAGCGGTAGTCCATAATAATGGTTATCTATTTTCAGATCAGTCTGATGGATTTTATAAAATGTCTTTTCAAAATCGGCTGAACTCATAATATTGTCCGGAAGAGGAGAGACCACGTCACGTATTTCAGGCAGCCATGTATTGTGGAAGCGAAATATATCCGGCCCTGTGCCATTTTTACTTCTTGCCAGAAGTTTATCTCGATAGTCTTGGGGAGCCATCTTGACATAGTCAATCTTGACGTGAGGATTTTTGCGAGTATATTCCTGGATAAGGGGATCAAAAACCTGCTTATCTTCCCATAAACCCCAATAGGTTAGAGTAACGGGCTGTTTTGCTCCCCCTCCTCCTCCAAAAAAAAGCCGCACGAAAACAAAAAGAAGAAGGATAAAAAATACAGCTCCAATTCCTATAAAAATAAACTTATTCTTGCTGTCGTCGTAATGAATAGGTGGTTCATCGCCAGCCTCGGGAACAGGAGGAGGAGAACTCGCAACGTCCTCCCGGGTCGGCGCCACAACATCAGGAGAAACTTCCTCTGGTACCTCTGCGGGAACCTCCTCTATAGGGACGCTTTCATACACCGGATGGCTTTCTGACGGAACTAATTCAGGGGGCGTTATGTTCTGCGGTACCTCCGGATTAGATTGATTTTGAGCATCATTTGTTTTATCATCAACCATAGTATTCATGATAGCAGAAAGCACGAAAAGACACACTATAATCTTAAAACTCTCTATCGGCTGCATGTTTGTTCTGGCAGCAGTTTTTGCTGTGGTTTTTTTCGTCTTGAAAAATGAGGAAAAGAAGTATGCAAACAGGATCTATCCTACCGTTTACATAAATAATGTAAAGGTAGGCAATATGTCCACTGAAAAAGTAAAGGAACTATTTGAAAAAAAGAATAAAGAACTGCAAAAGGCATCCATTAACGTTGAGTACAACAAAACACAGATTGCCACATTCTCGGCAACAACACTGCGACTCAAATATGACGCCACAGGAATTGCAGATCGTGCATATCTTATCGGTAGATCAAGCCATTTCCCTTCCCGCATTTATCAACAGATAGCGAGCATTATGGGTTTTCGTGCTTTTAACTTTGCAATTTACCCTGAATATGATGAGAACTACGTTAAGGAGAGGCTCACTACATTTGAGGAAAGCTACAATGCCCCCGCAAAAAACGCGCTTTTTAAATTTGAGGACGGAAAAGTGAATGAGTTTAGGCAGGAGAAA
The DNA here is from genome assembly GCA_964415435.1 of uncultured Gammaproteobacteria bacterium. Classification (GTDB taxonomy): domain Bacteria; phylum Patescibacteriota; class Microgenomatia; order UBA1406; family GWC2-37-13; genus CAYPZT01. The sequence continues at coordinate 16,049 of CAYPZT010000023.1, read as the reverse complement.
AACGGTGCAGAGATAGAGTCTCAACGGTTTCTAGAAGATATTGACAAGACGATTAAGTCTTTCACAAAAACTCCGGCTGTTATAACGGTTAGTCTTCGTTCCCGCGTTCTGAAGCCGGAGATTACCCTTGCCGAAGCAAATAAATTTGGCATAGAGGAGCTTATTGCTGAAGGAAAATCGGACTATACGCACTCCATTCCTGAGCGCATTCACAATGTGCTTTTGGCGGCATCAAAGTTTAATGGTGTCCTCATACCTAAGGGAAAAGTATTTTCTTTCGGCGAGACGATAGGTGATATTTCTGCGTTAACCGGTTATAAACCTGCGTATGTAATCAAGAATGGAAAAACCGTTCTTGGGGATGGCGGCGGAGTATGTCAAATTTCAACTACCCTTTTTAGGGCGGCGCTCAATGCGGGTCTACCAATAACCGAAAGACATGCGCATGCATATAGGGTTTCGTACTATGAAAACGATTCTAAGCCCGGATTTGATGCCACCATTTTCTCTCCAACTGTTGATCTGAAGTTCCTCAACGACACTCCTGCTTCTATTTTGATACAAACCGAGGTTGATGAGGAAAACAATCTGGTTACATTCAAGTTTTATGGTAAGCGTGATAACAGAAAAGTAGAAATTTCACCTGTTACGGTATACGATCTTCAACCGGCCCCAGCGCCAGTTTATCAGGATGATCCTACACTCAAAAAAGGTATTGTGCGACAGGTTGATTTTGCCGTTGGAGGTGCGAAAGCATCATTTGACTATAAGGTGATCAAAGACGGTAAAGTCCACTTTGAAAAGAACTTTTTCTCCGCCTACCGTCCATGGGCTGCGGTTTATCTTGTGGGCCAAGCCGACTGATTATCTAAACCAGCGGGCACGTCCTAGTCTATAATGAAGGTCTTTGTTTTTTCTATCTCCAATTACTTTCGCCGGTACACCTCCGACCACCGCAAACTCAGGTACGTCAGATGTTACAACTGCACCTGCCGCAATAACAGCACCCTTTCCGACTGTAACACCAGGCAAGATAATAGCACGAGGACCTATAAATACATAGTCACTGATTACAACGGGTTCCGTACGCGCTGCAAAAAATTCGCTGTTTATGTCATGTTCGGAATTGTAAATCATAACGTCAGAGGCAATGTCCACATGACTACCAACTTCAAGTTTCGCTCTTCCATCAAGTACCGCTCCTTCACCGATAATCGTATCTCGACCAATCGATATCCGGAAGGGTTCATAAAATCGCGTTCCCATATGAAGGGTTGACCCCTGCCCTATCTTTACCCCTGCAAGTCTGTACATAAATCTTCGGAAGTGATGAAGAGGCACCCATCCTGAAATATGAAGAATATAGACTAACAGTTCAACAAAAATATTAGTTGCTCGATTAGTCATTTTGTGTTTAACTTCAGAAGGAGAAAGATGTTTTCCTGTTTTGTCTGTAATGGGAAGCTGCATACTTGATCTATTATACATATTCTTTTCGCTAGATTCTGTCTTCAATAAATCTCGACTTCATTGCCTCTCCTCGACGGCCAAAGATAAATCGTCTGCGGGTATAGGTCAAGTAAAGACGGTGACGAGCTCTCGTTATCCCAACATAAAAAAGCCGCCGTTCCTCCTCAAGTTCATAGAGGTCGTCGATTGAACGGGCATGCGGCAATATCCCCTCCTCAAGACCGACAATAAATACCATGGAAAACTCCAGACCTTTTGCCTGATGAAGAGTCATAAGCCGGACGCCATCACGATTACTCTTCTTCTCACCTTCGAAATATTCTGACTCAACGAGCGCTACCTGTTCCAGAAATTGACTCAGATCAGGAAAATTGAGAGCGACCGATTTCAACTCCTTAATGTTTTCGAGTTTTGCATAGTCCTCCTCATCTTCCGGATTATATATACCAAGGTATCCTGTTTCTTTAAGTATCTGCTCCATAATCTCTGCTGTCGTCAGATCTGCTGCACGCGCATGGAGGTCTGGATAAATAGCGGCAAACGATTTCCAGCGTGCTTTACCTAACTTAACCAGCCGCTCTTTCGCCATTTCATCTTTTGGATTGGTGACAAGCCGGAGATAAGAAAGAACGTCTTTTATTTCTTTCCTTCCATAGAATCGCACACCCCCGATGAGAACATATGGAATACTTCTGTGAAGGAATGCCTCCTCTATCACGCGCGATTGAGCGTTTGTTCTGTATAAAACCGCGAAGTCAGAGTATTCTCTCTCTCCTCTGAGTCTTTCGATTTCCGAAGCGATAAAAAGCGCTTCTTCTTCTTCGTTATCGGCTTCGTAAAATACGATATCTTCCCCGTTCTTATTTTTTGTGTGAAGCTCAAGAATAGGATGTGTCTGATTGCGTGAAATGACCTTATAGGCATAATCAAGTATCCGCTGGGTTGAACGGTAGTTTTCCGCAAGATAAAACGTTTTCACTTCGGGAAAATCCTCACGTATCCGCTCCAGATTGCGTATGTCTGCCCCTCGCCAAGAGTATATGCTCTGTGAAAAATCTCCAACTACCGTCAGATTATGAGACTTCTGGGATAATTTTTTTGTAAGCTCGTACTGAGCAATATTGGTATCCTGAAATTCATCTACAAGAATGTACGGATACTTTTGTTGGTACTTAAGGAGTACGTCCTGGTGCTTCGTAAAAAGCTCGTTTACCTTGACAAGCAGATCATCAAAATCAACGGCATTATTTTTTCTCATCTCTTTTTCGTATGTCTCATATACTTGTGCAACATAGGGCGCATTAAAATCGGAGAAAAGCTCCACGTATTTTTGGGGCGAGATCAGATGGCTTTTTGCTGCTGAAATTCGGTATGAAACATATGAGGGTGTAAGTTTACGATCAACACCCTTTAGTATATGTTTGATTAGTGCCGTCTGGTCATCATCGTCATAAATTACAAAGTTCCTATCAATACCTATATGAAATCCATCCCGCCGAAGTATCATTGCACAAAACGAATGAAACGTGCCTATATAGCCAAGCCTTGATTTTTTGTCCTTCAGAAGTCCTTGTATTCTCGCTTTCATTTCGCTTGCTGCCTTGTTGGTGAAAGTGATCATAATAATTGAATCGGGATCAATGTTTCCTGCCAAAATTGAGTAGAGCACTTTGTAGACAAGTACTCGAGTTTTTCCAGAACCAGCTCCTGCCAATATAATGGAAGGCCCATCTATCCGCTGTACTGCTTCTCTCTGTTTTTTATTGAGGTGAGCTAATAAGGAATCTTGCATAGTGTATGATTATACCTCTATAATGTTAGCATGTTTTACCTTGTAGCCAACTGGAAAGCAAACAAAACTGTGACCGAAGCCGCGAGCTGGATGGAAACATTTCGAGATGGTATACGTAGAAACCAGACTGTTGCCAATCTATTGAGCTCGAATGCATTAGCATTCGTAATATGTCCTGCTTATATTCTTATTCCTACGGTTATTTCCTATCTGGGCGGACTCAAGAATGTATATGTAGGAATACAGGACATTTCGCAATTTAAAAGCGGTAGCTATACGGGCGAAGTAACAGCAGATCTCCTTCCTCCAGAGATACATTTTGCAATAATAGGTCATCCCGAACGAAGAAAATACTTCCATGAAACAGATGAGATTATCGCTGCCAAGGCTCGTCTCCTTGCTCCGCGCTCTATCAGCTCCATCACTTGTATCCAAAACGCTACTGACGCAGTACCCAATGAAAGCTCATTTGTCGCATACGAACCTGAAAGTGCTGTAGGCCAGGACTATGATGAGTCTCTCTCAACTATCCTTGATGTCAAAAAAACCGCATCATTGAAAAAAGAACAGTTGTTTCTTTATGGCGGGAACGTAAATACAAAAAATATCGACTCGTACCTGGCGAGCACAGAAATCAACGGCTTTTTAGTAGGACGGGCGTCATTGGACGCAAATGAATTTCTTCAACTAGCTTCACATCTAAAGGTATGAAACGAATATTAATTATCTTCTCTCTCTTCTTACTCATTTTCGTTCTACTGTGCATACCATACTACAGATTTTTGACCGGGACAGTATTAGTTTCGCCCTTTAAACTTCTACTACCTGGAATAGGCGAGCTTAGGAAAGTTAACGGTACGGTCGGCATCCTCTTTCTGGGCATTGCGGGCGATACCTATGAGGGCCCTCACTTATCCGACTCCATTCTGTCTCTCCAATATGACGTGAAAGAAAATAAGCTTCTTATCATATCTCTTCCTCGCGACATATGGAGCGAGACGATGAAAGACAAAATTAATACTGCATACGCATACGGAGAGGCAAAAGAAAAAGGTGGAGGAATTCGTCTTGCAAAAGCAGAGGCCGCAACAGTTGTTGGTCATACATTCCAATATGGAGCCGTTGTCGATTTCGATAAATTTAGACATTTAATCGATGAGTTAGGTGGTATAGATGTAATGGTGAGAAACAGTTTTGTCGATAATGAATATCCAGTCGCAGGCAAGGAAGATGACCTATGCAGTGGTGACCCTGAACTGAAATGCAGATACAAGACTGTTTCTTTTAAAGAGGGATTAACACACCTCGATGGCGAACGAGCGCTTGAATATGTACGCTCCAGACACTCTTTGGGACCAGAAGGAAACGATTTTGCACGCGGTGAACGGCAAGAGCATGTTCTTGTCGCAGTATTTCATGCAGTTGCGCGTGAGGTAAAAAGCCTAGACCTGGCACGAATTAAAAAAGTCTATAAGCTTCTCGATGAGACCGTAACACGAGACATATCAAATCAGCAGATTGCCGAGATCTTCTTTAATCTTGTTAAAAAAGGCAAACCGTCTGTAAAAACTGTAGTACTCCCCCAGGAACTTTTTGTAGTCCCCGACTATTCACAGTACGAGGGAAAGTATGTCCTCATTCCAGCAGATGGAACTTACGACGCCATACACACCTACATTGAGTGTTCATCGATAAAAGACAGCTGCCCTACAGATACCATTCAGTAGCTTAAAAAATAAACGCCACGAAGAGGAAAATAGAAGAAACAGCAAAAAGTATGAGTGTGTTCTGAAAAAATCCCGCTTCGGGAAGTGTGTCTGTCTGTGTTGTACTGGTCGGCGAAACTGTTCCATCGGTTGGCGTCACAGTTATGCTCACGGTCTGGAGTGCTAATATTGTTTCCGTTGGGGTGGGGGTAGGAAGTTCTGAATCATTTGTGGGATCAGCCGTCGGCGTTACCGATAACATTTCGTCCTCTTCAGATTCGGGCGGCGGAGCGTTAATAGCTAGCAATTTTGAGTACGTCCTTCCTGCGGCTTTTGTTTTGCGCGGCGCTATCGACGAAGCGTTTCCTGATGTGGTATCTGAAAGCAGTACTCTACTTATGTAAAATATCGAGAAAAGTAGCACGACTATCATAACTACCAAGAAGCCTGTAAATAATTTTTGCTTGTTTTTCATATTACTCTCCAAGCCAGCCATCTTCCGCCGAATGAAGCTGTGCTTGAATGTCTAACTTAACGGTGTCGGTAGCTATTGTGTAGGGTATATAGAAAATATTAAACTCCTTGTTGAATTGAGTAGTAATATCGGTAATATTCCATGCATTACTGTTTACCCGAATTCGTGCCCTGTCTATGTCGGTATTCGGTACCGTTTCCACCCCAATCATGATAACGGTACCCGGAACGAGACTGGGGATCTTTTCATCTGGCAGGGGCTTGAAAGTTTCGTCGAGAATCTTGATACCGTTTGATGCAGCGAACGTAACAATTGGGGTAGGAATAGCTTTCGAGGAAGACCCTGCATTTGAGGTAACCCTCACAAAGCCCAGTATTGTAATTATCCCAAATACTACCAGCAGAACACCCAAGACAATGAATATGGTCATGTTCTTCTTTTCGATGGATCGAGTCTGTTCGGTAACCAGCTTAGGGTTTGATATCTGCAGTGAAGTATCCCCCGTAAATCTAGGCACTGCAGGCTTAGCGCCCTTTTTGCTTTCCTTTTTAAATGAATATATCTCGTAACCTAAAAAACCCAAAACAACAATAAAAGCCAGCAGGCTTAGCTTATTTATTGATACAAACAAAGAAAGAAGATCCATACCTCATTGTAAGTGAAATTCTGCTCAAAATGCAAGTAATACACCTACGGCGACAATAACGACACCGGCACCCGATAATAGCCACGGGACAACCCCGCTACCACCAGTTACGGGACCAGAAGAATCAGTTGCGATATAGGGTGTTGCCGTTGGATACGTATTGTAGACTGTAGTAGGCGAAATTTGAGTTACCACAGTGGGTACAGTCACTGTAGGAGTAGCAGAATCTGTAGCAGATCCCAGAACCTGTTCGCCTGATTTTGCAATGGTAAACCTTCGCTGTATAGCTACTTCCTGCCGATTATCGTCTTTTGTTTTCAATGTTACCGTATATGCTCCAGGGAGAAGCGGCTCCGTAATAACCACTCTCCAGATTCCGTCAGTACCTGCGACTCCCGAAAAAGTGAGTTCTTTAGTGGCTCTTACGGTAACGGAAACGGTGGCTGAGGGCAAGGCCGTACCCCGTATTGTCAGTGTGTTTCCCGGTATAACTGAGTTATCCTTAGGAGTGATTATGTCTATTTTTCCTGCCGGGGTTGTATTTGAATCGGAAGCAGCGAGTACCTTTTCATTTCCGGTAAAAGAATAGTTTTTCCCTAAAATGATCGTCTGCGGCAGCGGGCTCAACTTCAAAACCACTGCTTGAATCATACTTTTCGCATCATCGGTAAGAATCTCCACAGCCACAGAGGTACTATCCTCCAAAACTATCCCTTTACCATTTTTATCAATGAGTCCGCTCAGAGGGATTAGCCATTCACCAGTAGACTTTGTCAGGGCCATCTGCGGATATGCAGAAGGGACAGTGATTAACACTAAACCATTTACTACCGGTCCTCCGTTCGCGGCAATGACTTTTCCGTACGCAGGCTTATTCGCTGTGGAACTGTTCTCGAGAGGCGTTGTGAATGAGTAAGGAGAACCCTCACCGTTTTTTACCAAGAATGTTTCCGTGTCTGTCTGAATATAAATAACATAAAAGTATGTTTTTCCGGGAAGAATATCTCTGACATCGGCGAAGTGGTTTAAACGGGGCTCCAAACTGTCTGGCACATCTCTCTCATCAAGAATTCTTCGGGTAATGTCATTTTCGCTCTCACCCAAAAGAATCCAGCTTTTTGCCTTTTCCAAAGTCTGCCAATAAACTCCGGCTCTATTCGTGCTGACATTTACCGTCATTGCCTGAGATACCATATTTTTTGTTGCTCTTGAAGGAGCGGGAGATGAACCCATAAGACGTGCGAGGATAAAAATTATGACCAATACGGACACCAGTACTATTGGCAACGGTATTTTTTTCTCTTTATTGAGAAAATAGTCAGAGTAGGCCATTATTCTGTTTTTTCTCTTAACTGCTGAAGTGTTTGCGGATCAATGCGATAATTTACTGCAGGACCGATTTTGAACTCGGAACCGACTGTCACATTTGCATTCACTTTATAAATATCCAAAAGCATCCACGCTACGATTGTAAGGAAAATGGTTATGGAAATGATAAATAATTCTCGTTGTTTCATAGATAGTATCCCTCCAACTGCAAAGTGATATTGAGGTTGGCACTATCGGTTGCTTCTGAATCTCGCGCGATAGCCACCTCGTTTGCAACTTTAAGACGACGCTGGTTGGTAATATCCTGCAAAAATGCATATGCCTCATCAAATGTTCCGGTACAATCCATTTCCACTTTTATACCACGAAGGTCGGGTTTATCAGTGCTCTTAAGGTTAATGTCGTGCACATCAAGCCTCACGACATCAATGGAGTTATCGACAGCTGCAGCATTTATGTCACTCAAAACCTTATTTACAAGCGGTGATCCGGCGATAGCTTCATCAACATATATCAGATCGGGGCGGTATTTTTCCAAATCGGCCTGGATGAGAAGGATCGTATCAATCTGCGCATCATACACATTCTCTATTTTCTTCAGTTCCTCAATCTGCGAGGCCGAACTGAATACATTGATTAAATTCGGCCTTATGACAAATATGATAAAGAATGAAAATGTCAGGAAAAACCCTATGGCGTATGTGTAATCCTTTGCCTTTTGGGTAATTATTTTCGTAAATGTCTGACGATCAATGGCCATATTAGTTTTTAAACTCAGTTAGTTCCAAATTAAATCTCAAGCCCGCTTCAGTTTTTCTTATGTTCTTCAACGTCACCGTCTTAAACTTATTGTCTTTCTGCAGACGTTCGTAGAATGCTTTGATGGCGTTTGGATTCTGGCTTGTCCCGTCAAGTACCACGCTGGTTCCCTCTATATTCATAGTATAGAGAAATAAATCCGCTGGGAAGATAGAAAGAACATAGTTCATCTCTCCAAGAAGATTATTCTGTTTGCCTATAATAATTTTCGCTTCCTTTAGTTTGTGATCAAGGCTTTTGGCCTCCGCAACAAGCGGACTTGAAACTGAGATGATCTCCTCTTTTTGACTTACCGACTCCTTAAGATCGACAATATCCTGATCAACTTTAAACTTCACGAAGAAAACTATAATAACTACGATTTGCGTTATGACGAGTATATAACGGAGGTAGTTTAAGGCAAAATAAATAAACCTATCAGCTAGGGTCTCTTTTTTTAGAGTGAGCAGATTGATTTTGTATTTCATTTAGCACCCAGTAGTTTGCTAATCCTCGATTTGAGCCTGTTTGCTTTATTTTTGTGAATTACCTTTTTTTTAGCGGCTTTACCAATAACTGAATACGCTGTCTGGACCATTTTAGAACGCTCCTTACCTGTGGCTTTTTTTGCCTGTTTCACGGATTTACGGATTGCAGACCGATAGTATTCATTTACATCCTGTTTGCGTTTATCTTGACGTAGTTTCTTTTTTGCTGATTTGATAATTGGCATGAATCATTAGCACCTCCTTTACATTCAGTATAATTGTTTCTATTCTTAGAGATTAAAATCCTTCTCAAATATTCTCTCTCCGTATGAACCATTAAACTTAAGAGAAAGTCTGATGGGACCGTCCACGTCATGATAGACACATGTACCTGAAGAGCATGTACCTAGCGTCAACTCTTTTGTATATTCAGTTTCACCATCAGCTGTACTTACAGTACCGATGACTCCCTGTATCCCCTGTTTTACGGTCTCGTATGAAAGTGAATACTCCACATCCGTGGTGCCTTCAGGCAAATTTGAGACAGTAAGTGTGAGTTCTTTTCCTGGTACGGTCGCAACCAAATCGATCTTAACAGATGGGTCAACAGTTGGGATCAGCTCTTCGGTTGGAAGCGCATTCGTACCATTCTGCACAGTTGATGCCGACTTGTTTAGGAAAAACACCTTTGCGGCAACCAACAAAAGAATGACAAGAACCACACCACCTGCAATGATTACTTTTCTATTTTTATCCATGTGTATTAGCTAATTTGTAATTTAGTAATAAAATGGCTTTTTAACTGTCGGATATCGATGCGTGTCTGCTCCATTGTGTCCCGATCACGAACCGTAACTTTATTGTCTTCCATTGACTGGAAGTCAACGGTCACACAGAATGGCGTACCTATCTCGTCCTGTCTTCGATACATCTTCCCAATATTGCCGGCATCATCAAACTCTGTCACAAACACAGAGCTAAGTTCATCAAAAATTTCTCGCGCCTTATTTTTCAGTGTATCATCTTTTTGCAAAGGAAACACAGCAACTTTTACAGGAGCAAGCCTCGCAGGCAGCTTAAGGTAGACACGCACCTTGCCATTCACATCTTCCTCCCTGTACGCATCATTAAGCACCATAAAAAAGGCTCTGTTTAGGCCTAGAGCGGGTTCAATTACATGGGGAATGAACGTTCTGCCCGTGGCCGCATCGTTCCACTGCAGAGAGGAGCCAGAACTTTCTATGTGCTGTTTCAAATCATAGTCGGTCCTATATGCAACGCCCCATAACTCCTTCCAGCCGAAGGGAAACTGATAGTCCAAATCATAAGTTTCCTTACTGTAATGGCTTCTTTCCTTATCTGTATGCTGCCTCCAACGCAGATGCTTTTCTTGTATCCCCAGTATATCAACAACAAAACTCCACATTGCCTTTCTCCAGTCCTCGTATAGTTTTTTCCAATCGTTTGATTCTGGATCAAAAAAATACTCTATTTCTGCCTGCTCAAATTCGAATGTTCTGAATACAAATTGACCGCTCGTGATCTCATTACGGAAGCTTTTTCCTATCTGACCTACCCCGAACGGAAGTTTGACACGCTGAGAATCTACAATATTCTTGAAGTTTGTGAAGATTCCTTGTGCCGTTTCTCCACGCAGATATACTATCGCCTTACTGTCAGCCACAGTTCCAAGAGAGGTTTCAAAAAGGAGGTTAAATTTCTTGGGGGCAGTAACGGGATTTCCTTGTGGACTTTTAATCGAGTTTTTCTTAATAAACTCGGACATCTCATCCATAGTCATATTTTCCACCACAACCTCCTCCTTCTTATTCTTTTTTGTCCAGGCCTCAATAAGATGGTCTGCCCGAAAACGCGTATGGTTTACCATGTCCTCAACTAATGGATCAGAAAATGATGCTACATGGCCTGAGGCAACCCATGTCTGCGGATGAAGGATTATTTGTGTATCAATACCCTTCATATCGGCACGCTTATGGATAAACTCCTCCCACCAGAGGTTACGTATATTACGGAAGAGCTCTGCGCCATAAGGACCATAGTCGTAGGCATTTGCCAGACCTCCATAGATTTCAGACGTAGGAAATACAAAACCTCTTCTTTTACATAAGGAAACTACTTTTTCCATTTCCCCATTATACCAGCCCATATGCTTTGGAAGAAACAGAAATAGAACCAAGAACAAACGAGAAAACGGTAATGGTTAGCGTGTTTGTTTCTATATATGCAGCTCCGGAAGCTTTTGATGGATCGTCTCCTCTATTGCCCGCTGCAACGGTTCAAACGCCATTTCTTTCTCGCTATAGCCAAGATCCATATAAAAATCGTTCATATAACGAAGTACGGGAAATTTTTTAACCACCTTATCTTCAGATAACTCAATTAAAAGCTGGAGAGTGCGATTATATACATGTCTTTCTGGCTGATTCTCGGGAAGCAAGCGCTCCAAAATAAAGAAAAAATAATAAAGTATCTCCATTTTTGCCGTGTCTGCCTTTATTGAAGTGAAACCGGAAATAAGCTGCGAGTCGCTGAAGTAAAAATAATCACGTGATTGATGCAGCGTAATCTTTATGAGGTTTCCTGTTTCCGCGTGAGGAAGTCGCCTACTCGTTATCTTTTTGATGCCTTTGGCTATTGTGCGTATTTTGCCAAGATCCCTGGAAAAGATAGTGATAATGCGGTCCTCGTTTGGAAGTGATCGCTTTTTGAAGATAATGGCCTCGGTTTTAATGCTCCGTGCCATAGGTTATTTTTTCTTTACAATCTGATCTAGATTCAAAAGCCCATCATAACTCTTTGCCCCATCAATCGTAACGACGAGCTTATCATCCTGGGTACCTGCCTGTTTTTGAACCATGAGACTGTAATCTTTAGTACTTATATTCTCCGGAAGAGTATAGGTAATATCGACCTCTGCCTTTCCGAGAGGTGTTACTGTCATAAACCCCTCAAATACCGTCTTACCAAGGTCATCGTAGGTATTCACTTTTGTTTCTGATCCTTTAAACTCTGTTAATTTTGAGCCCTTTGGCACATAGACACGCATCCAGTTCCGAAGCGTTGCATTCAAACACAGTCCACCCCTTTCCAGATTACAGTCAGAGTGCGGATACGGGTTACGAAACTCTATATGAACCTTTCTTTGTATGGCCCCGTCCTTGAGTACAGTTTCCGATGTGATTGTTTTTTCAACAAACAGGTTAGACTTTGCACCAGCAAAGTTAACATTATTCACGAGAAGGTAGTCACTTTTTGCGTCGCGTACACGACCTGCAAAGTTAAGATTTTCAACCGACTTTTGAAGATCAGGATCTGTGAAGTATATCTGTATGTGCTTCTCCTGCATATTCTTAAACATTGATTGTGCCAGCGTACCCCAATACTTGGATGGTGAAAATCCGATGGCCTTATAGAAAAGGGCGTACATCAGGTCGCCCAGTATTCCCTTACGATTAGTTTTTATGTAGTTTACTGGCCTATCTACCATATCGAAAAGCTGGTAAATGACCTGAGGACAGTCACAGCGCTCATCCTCTTGAGCCGAGAAACGGACACCGCCCGCTTCCGTATCACCAAAGATGGTCAACATGTCTACAAGAACCTGAGAATCTATTGTTATGATACCGTCATAACTGACTCTTTCACCGCTTTTGTTGTAAAGCGAGTTGAATAGTTCAATCGAAGTAGGCAGATCTGGCGATAAATTACTATCACGTATAAAAAACTGGCTTACATTCTTATGATAGGTTGTAATTTCCTTAGGTGCTGCCGGATGTGCAGAAATACTATCATCAAGTGAATAAATATCGGCCGATTTATCAATGGTTATCTTACCGTCTTTTACTCTGAATACAGCATAGGCTGTCAAAAAGCCTCCCGTTGCGCGAAGCTCCTTGTCATTCTGGAAAAGTATAAGATAAGTCTTTTCCTCGTCCTTTCCGAACATTTCAGGTAGACGCTTAATAAGTGGCTTTGCATCGACAAAAAGTGAGGAGAGGCCTGCGAATTGCTCTTTTACCGTAGTTATCGTTGATCTGACTTCAGTCTTACCAATTTTTTCCGGATACCGGTTCGGGTCAATTTTTTCAATTCTTTTTTCAGCTTCATCAATATAACCTGAGATCACATCAATGCGCTGCAGTACCTTGTCTAGAGTAAGGATTGCAGTCTGAAGCCTGTTCTCAGCTGTCTTCTCGACAAACGACACCTCTCCTTTTTTAAACCCTATAAGATCAGCGTAGGGAGTAACTGCTTTCGAGCTTTCTTGTGCAGTTTTGACCATGTAGTCACCTGCCTCAACAGCATTCTTAAAATCAGCAATATAGGGTATGAAACTCATCCAATATACTGACTTCGCCTCCTTTTGAAAGTCATTATATTTGACCGTAAAGTCATTTAACTTTGCATTAAGAAGGTCTATATCATTTTGCGAAAATACCTGCTTCATCTCTTTGGCTGATGCCACAACGAGCATGCCCTTTGTCCTGATCCTCATGAATGGGGCATACACAAAGAAGTAGATAAAGACCACAACTGCCAAAACGACTGCGCCGACAATTGCTAGAACTTTGCGTTTCTTTTTCATAGACATATATTATACCGCACCTTCACCGCTAAACATAACAATGGGCGTCTTAAATATGATTTTAAGATCAAGCCATAATGATATATTATCCACATAACGCGCGTCAATAGCTATTCGCTTATCGAAGTGGATTTCACTTCGTCCCGTCACTTGCCATAAGCCTGTTATTCCGGGCTTAACCGATAATACTTTAGAGACAAGATTTTTCGTGTGGGGAAATTTTCTTTGCTGATTTTCAAGCTCATCGGGATAATAGGCTCGCGGACCTACAAGGCTCATCTCACCTTTTAACACGTTCACAAGCTGAGGAATTTCATCAACCGAGTGTTTTCTAATAAATTTTCCCACTTTCGTAACACGAGGATCATTTTTTAGTTTATAACTGCCCTTTTTATACTGCTCAAAAAGTGTCTTGAATTTGGGATCCGTCCGAAGTACGTAATGAGCATTTACAATCATAGAGCGGAATTTAAACATCTTAAACTTTTTGCCATTTTGTCCTACTCGCTCCGGCACATCAGCCAAAATGGGTCCAGAAGAATCGAGACGTATCCCTATTGCTGCAAGTAGATAAACAGGTGAAAAGAGCATAAGAAGGAAGACCGCGCTCGTTATATCCATGAGACGTTTGAGATATTTTGCATATCCGGGACCCTTAAAAAAAAAGAGTAAATACTTCATAGTATCCGTCAGGTCAGTTTTTCATACTCCGTCCCCTTAAAGTTTTCTACGAGCTTTTTTATCTTGTCGACCGAAGTTTTTTTAGCAATAAGAAGTACGTCTTTTGTATTAACAACAATATGCTCCTCAAGATCGATACCAACTACAAGTTTGCTTTCCTCATAGTTATATAGCAGGGAATCTGTGACGTGTTCCAGATGTACATTACCCCTGATAACGTTATCTCCCTTTTGAGACTCAAGCGCTTCTTTGAGTGCTTCCCACGCACCCACATCGCTCCATCCAATATCGGCGACTATGACAAGTGCGTCTTTTTTGTCCAGATTTTCCAGGATTGCATTATCAAAATTTATACTCTCTGCATTCTTATACTTTTCAGCAAGCACATCTTCGTATTCTGCCGTACCATAGGAAGCCAGTATCTCCTGAGTATTTTCATACAATGACGGTACATATCGTTTAAATGAATCCTGGATGAACCTAGCGGTAGTTACAAAGTAACCCAGATTCCACGCATAGTCACCGGAATTGAAGAACATATTTGCGGTCTCAGTATCGGGCTTATATTTAAAGCCCTGGAATCCAAAAAATTCTACACCGTCAGATTCGTGATCTTTTGCGCCTACATGAATATATCCTAAATTGGTACTCGCGAAGCGGGGTTTGTGGGATATAAAGATAATCTTATCCTTATGTTCCTCCACATACCTACCTGCAGCTACGATGATTTTCTTGTAAAGTTCCACATCTTTTACCAGGTGATCACTCCAGAGGATTGCGATAGGTTCATCTGGGGCGATTTTGTAGAAAATACCTGATGCGAGTGCCATCGCAGGGCCCACATCCTTCTTTTCCGGCTCAAAGATGAAGTTCTGTTTTGGTATTGAAGGCAGTTGAGCTTCAATCGCATCGCGATAAGCGACATTTGTTGAGATATATATATCTTCGTACGTAAATTCGGGAAGAAGGCGATCAACCGCAAGCTGAAGCGTAGACTTTTCTCCTACGATTTTTTCAAATTGTTTCGGTGATTTTTTTCGTGAGAGTGGCCACAGTCTTGTACCTGCCCCACCTGCAAATATTATTGCTTTCATATGTTATTTCATTTTGGCGATAGAAGAGAAAAACTCTTCCCTAAACCTCTTACTAGAAAAGGAGCGAAACCATTTTGGCCCTTCTCGCAAAGCTGATTCCTTTAAATTGTATGATATCGTATGCATTGATGCAAGTGCATTCTCAAGCCCCCTAACCGACTGCTCATCTATAAAAATTGATGATCTAGGATTGGCCGTTTCGGTTGCTCCCCCTTTATTATAGGCTATGATGGGGCACCCAAACACCTGTGCCTCCAGACTAACATAGCCAAAGTCCTCTTCCTGCATCATGATCAAACCGTCCGCCGTTTTATACAGGTAAGCCAACTCTGCATCTGTCAACCTGTGCAGAAACCTAATGTTCGGCGGAATCTTTTCTGTTAAAGCTTTTTCCATGCTGCCTTCACCTACCACCACCAGATTAGAATACGGCCTGTTCTTAAATGTTTCTATGGCAATATCTATTCGCTTATAAGGCTCCAAACGAGAAACTATAAGATAGAAAGACTTGAAAGGTAGAGATACCTTTTGTTCTCTCTTTACCTGTGCGTGCCAGTAGTCAGCATCGAAAGGAGGATATATAACATCTGCCTGCCTTCTATAAATACCCTGTACGCGCCCTGCTACCGTTTTTGATATAGCAACAATTTTGTCAGGTCTTACAGATGAGGCATAGTCCCATGCTTTTATGTACTTTATATACGCAGATCCTATCGTTCGTATCTCTTTTGACATATAAAGCTCCGGGTACATCCACAGATATCGTGTCGGTGTCAACATGTAACACAGGTGTCGCAGCCCAGGCCGGGTAATCACTGACTTTGCAAAGGACGAGCTAACCGATATAACGAGATCAAATCCCTCGAAATCAAAGGACTCAAAAGCAAAAGGATAAAGAGGCGCCGACAGGACTCTGTTTTTTTTTACAAACGAAGGCAGTTGCTGTATGAAGGACGTTTTGGTC
>CAYPZT010000022.1:0-18101 GCA_964415435.1 uncultured Gammaproteobacteria bacterium | reverse complement strand
ACGACACCGGTTGCAACATTTGTAAACCGGGGAGTGGGAGGTACACTTGCCGTGGTACGCATAGGTATCGGTTCAACCTCATCAAACCCGTCACAGTCACGTCTCATCCAGTTCTATTCCAATGTCAGTAACGGCAGTGGACAGGGTACCGGTATAGGTTCTGTCCGTATGGTTGGCACAACAGGTGTACAGTATGTCACCAACGCGGCCGACTTCGCAGAGTACTTTACAGCTGGGGAAACAAATCTCCAAAGCGGTGAAGTAGTCGCCTTAAATAATGAAGGTAAGGTTGTGAAAGCTAGGTTTGGCGATACCCCTCTTGGAGTTATCTCTGAAAATGCCGGATTTGTTGGAAATAGCATTGAAGATGGGAATGGCAACAGTAGTAAAGTCATCGTAGGACTGTTAGGTCAGGTAAACAGCAAAATTGATCCCGACTCCGACCCCATCAGAGCAGGAGACCCACTCGCCGCCTCAGCACGACCAGGTTATCTCAGAAAAGCAACAGCATTGGGCTATATCATAGGGACAGCTATGGAAGCATGGAATCCTAGCGGTAAAGAACACATTATGACGTACGTCAGCAAATCATGGCACGATCCCGATATGTATATCGCTTCAAATGGAACGGTCGAACTAAGAAGCGACTCAAGTCAGCCTGTCACTTATAACGGCAATCTGACAAACGATACTAATAACATTTCCACAGGCTCATTTAGCTTGGTAAATTCAGCCGGTCAAGTGATACAAAAAATTGGTAACTACGCACAAATTGTATCCGGAAAAGTAACCGCAGGCTATCTGACTGCAGAAAATGCATTCGTTAAAAATATCCTCGTTGCGAAAAATATCACGTCCGAACAATTATCTTCTCTTACTGGTCGCTTTGACACACTCCTGGTCAACGAAAAAATTACTTCACCTGTTATCGAGGCTGATAATCTCACAGTAAACGAAACCGCAGAGATCGATACGGTTGAAACAAACGAAATCAAACCGCAAGATAAAGACCTCACCGTAAATCTTTCGCAAACTGCGCCGACTGGTTCGGGTGAGCTTGCCAAACTTATCATTAAGGGACTTGGAAACAAAACCGTAGCCTCGATCGACTCTGCCGGAAACGCCACATTCAGCGGCACACTTGCCGCGAAGGAAGCCAGTGTTTCCGGAGCACTCATTGCCGGCTCACTAAACACGAATGAAGCTACAATCTCAGGAAGACTTGTAGCCGGACGAGTAGAAGCGGAAAACATCTCAAATCTTGAGAGTCAGGTCTCAAGCCAATCTGCAAATCTTTCCAATCTGTCTTCGAATGTAAATGACGTACAGCGTATATTGGCCGACCTTCGAAATCAGCCTATCCCGGACCCCACCTACTACCAGGCCCTTCCTGAAAACATGCCGCTTCTTGCGACAGATTCGGCAACCCTTTCAAGGCTGACAACGGATACGCTGACCGTAACGGGCAACAGTAATCTATATAACCTCACCGTATCAAACTCCGCTATGGTCGGCACACTCCTATTCGAAAATAATTCGATCCTTGCTCTTAGCTCCGATCTGAAGTTGAGTGCACTCAATACCATAAACATCTTTGACGGACAGGTTGTGATCGCCAAGAATGGAAATATCACGACTCAAGGCACGGTCATAGCCAAGGGCGGTGTCCAGACCGGAGAAATAAGAGCGCTCGCAGATGGTGAGGACGTGAACGTAAAACTTAGCTCAGCCTCAGACAATGAATCAAAACTCGCCATCAAAAACGCTCAAGGCAGTGAGGTTGCCTCAATCGACGCCTCAGGATCGGCATTCTTCAAAAATGGCGTCGCGTTTGATAAATATCTCGAAGCAACCAATTCTGCCGTCATCGCATCTGCGAATGAAACGTTTAATGAAAATGGAATTTTCGCTCCATCCATTAAGACAGAATCTCAGACTGCAGGTGTAGCGCTTATGCCTACCGGATCACCTGAAGTACTTGTTTATAACGAAAAAGTTACGGATCAGTCGCTTATCTACGTTACGGCAACCTCACCTACTCTTGGAAAGACTCTTTATGTTGCACAAAAACAATCATGTTCTGCTAATGAACAGCCCACAACCAACAACTGTAAACCATATTTTAAGGTTGCTATTGACGGTTCGGTTTCAAACGATATACACTTCAACTGGTGGATTGTGAATTAAACGAAGAGAAGCCAAAATTGGACGTTCGAAACTAGATATGAAAATAGATAAAGCCATAAGTCGTCTTACTCCTATTTCTGCTTTCAGCCTCATGGAGGTTCTTATTGTTGTTAGCGTCGTGGTGACTCTTGCCGTTACAGTAATTGCACTTATTGATCCCCAGAAGCAACTGAATAAAAGTTTTGACTCAAGAAGAAAAACCGATCTGACAACCCTCTCCAAAAAATTGGAGGACTGGTACAACGACAAAAACTGCTATCCTACTCCGGCACAAATCTGCTACGATGGACCTGTTGCAGGAGCAAGTAATAGCGTTACCTGCAATATCTGCGGCACTCACGCAAATTCTCCCAATGATCTTCTCAACCACATCGACCGGCTTCCCTGTGATCCTGAGTTTCCCCGTCACAACTATCTTTATCAAACCCAAAATATAAGCTGTCCCACCTGGTTCAGACTCTACAGCGATCTTCAGATCGACACGGACCCTGTCATTGCAAGCCTCGGCTGCTATTCGGGATGCGGACCATCATATCAATATAATTATGGTGTGTCGAGTCCCAATATCGGTCTTGAACGAAATCCTCTTCAGACCACACCGACCCCGTTCCCGACTACTACCGGCGGCCCCACTACTGTACCTACTGCAGTGCCGACCACACCGTCGGGCCCCCAACCCTCGCTTACCCCAACACCAACCACGAACCCAAATGCAACCCCCACCCCCACGCCCATCACAGGAAGCTGCATCCATCAGTCTGACTGGTCAAGCTGCAGTGCGTACTGCCAGGCTCAAGGCAAAACCTGCTATAGTTCGGAAAGCAACTACACTTACCAGGGATACTCTGATATATCTTGTAATACATCGGCCGGATCGGGCTGTACCTCGGGCGGAAATGGCTGCTGCAACAGCTGGCCATTCCTGTATACGAGAGTGCGTTGCTATTGTCAGTAAGAAATAGGAAAATATAGTAATTTACTGTTGCATTCGCTTTAGCCACCATTTACACTCAAATATATGTCACAAAATTCTTCTTTATTTGCTAAGGTAAAGTCACTTATCCTAGCAGGCATGACATTCCTTTTCCCTTTGTTTTTTCTTCCGCTAACGCAGGAGTTCTTTGTCACGAACAAACTGTACTTACTGGCGGCAGGCTGTCTTGTTCTTATCCTCATCTCAGTCATAGAGTTTCTCGTTACGAAAAAAATCGTCTGGGAAAGAGGAATTTTCGATAATGCGTTTCTGCTTTTTATTATTGCGGTCGCTTTATCGACAATTATTACGTCCACGAACAAAGTACAGGCGCTCCTATCTCCAAGTTTTGGTTTTGTAATGGTTCTGACTCTTGCAGTATTCTACTTTTATGCTTCACGCAGAAAAGTAGAGCTTATCCTGACCGCGCTTTATGCTTCAGCGCTCGCCCTCTCTGTGAGTGCGATTTTTTTCTTCCTAAACCCGCTGCAAAGCGTATCTCTACCTTCAGGGCTTTTATTTCTACAGACGAAAAATTTTTCTCCTCTTGGTTCACAACTTGATTTAGCCATATTCTTAGGCTTTGTCGTAAGCATGGTTATTGCCCATCTCATGATCGCACTTCGCACGAGAAGATCTGACTCCGTTGAAAAAGGCCCTTCTGCAGGCATGCGTATTTTCTACATGATTACTCTTGCGCTTTCGGCAGTGGCTTTTCTTCTCACGCTTTATACACTCTACGAAGCGTCCAGAACAGGCGGACTCATTCTTCCTCCTTTACGACTATCCTGGTATGCAGGTGTTGAGATCCTCAAAAACCCAATGACTGCGCTGTTTGGAATAGGCGTGGACAATTTTCCTGCGATCTTTACACAAGTAAAGGATGCCGCATACAATCAGTCTGGCTTATGGCAGACAAGCTATTTCGTTGTTGCGCGCTCAACTTTCCTTCACATCTTGAGCGAAACCGGACTTCTGGGGTTAATTGCATTTGTTCTTCTGCTGATTGTTGCAGTAAAGCATATCGATTTCAATAAAGGTCGCGGCCTGAATCCGCTCCTCTTGCCTGGACTGTTTCTTTTAGGAGTACTCCTTCTCCTGCCTCCGTCTCTTGTTGTATTCTTTCTTCTTGTTATTTTCTTCAGCCTGTTTGCCACCGAAAAAAGCGACGAGCAAAAGGCTGTCAGCTATGACGTGTCACATATTCTGCCCTTATACCTTAGCATTGCACTCCTAGGAGTCGTATTTGTAGGCATGGGATCGTACTTTCTGGGTCGAACCTATCTGGCGGAATACAAATTTAAGAAAGCACTCGATGCGATAGCTCAAAACAACGCCCGTGATCTGTACGTTAACCAGCAGAATGCGATAGTCCTCAACCCCTACATTGAACGGTATCATATTAACTTTGCCCAGACCAACTTGCTATTGGCCAACAACGTAGCTCAGCGAGCACTCCAGCAGCAGAGCGGAGAAAATAAACAGGCAACGATTAGTGAGGAAGATAGACAGATCATAGCACAGGCTGTCCAAGCGGCTATCGAGGAAGCAAAGGCAGCTGTCGCACTAAATCCGCAAAAATCAACAAACTGGGATAATCTGGCAGCTATATACAGAAATGTCCTGACTGTTGCCGAAGGCGCAGATGTCTGGACCGTTTCCTCCTATCAAAGAGCCATTGTGGCTGATCCTCAGAACCCGAGCTACAGATTAAGTCTGGGCGGCGTGTACTACTCTTTGAATAACTTTCCAGAGGCATTACGAATGTTTGAGCAGGCGGTCGCACTTAAAGCTGATTGGGCAAATGCATACTACAATCTGGCATGGGCAGCATATCAGACAGGAGATTATCCAAGAGCGGTTGCTGCAATGCAGACAACTCTTACACTCCTGAATCCACAGACAGATAAGGCAGATATAACTCGTGCCCAAACTGATCTTGAGGAGTTCAAAAAGAAACTTCCCGAAGAGACACAGGAGCAAAGTCAAGGCCAGCCCAAAGAGCTCACCCTCCCCACTCCTGCACAGGATGCGGTTGACCCGAAGATCCAACTCCCCCCAGAGGCTTCACCTGGAGCGCAATAAATACTGAGTTTCGTCGATTTGCTACAATATACCTAGCCTCTTATGGAAGGATTCAAGCTTTATATAGAGTTCATCAAAGGATATTTTAGACATAAGATCGTTTCTTCCGCGGTCAAATTTGAAAAGGCAAAAGATCTTATCGTTGCTTTCCTCGTGGTAAAACGAGGCAAGTACTCAACTTCCTTTCTGAATACGACATTCTTTTTGCTCATTGCAGGTGCACTTATCGGAGGTCCGATTATTGCCGAAAATAATCCTTTCATAAACTCACCGACAGACAGCCAAAGCTTCCAGGCAGCTGTCGTTTCCTACAATCCAGATGAAAGCGCCCTTACCACCATTATCTCAGCCAAACCTCGCGATAAGATTATCGTTTATAAGGTGCAACCTGGAGAAAGCCTGAACTCAATCAGTAAAAAATTCGATGTAAGCGTAAACACAATCAAGTGGGCTAACGATCTTGAGTCGGACACAATCAAGGCCGGGCAGGAGCTCGACATTCCACCCATTACAGGAATAGTACACAAGGTCAACTCCGGTGAATCTGTATACTCTATCGCAAAGAAATACAAAACAGATGCTCAAAAGATAGTAAACTTTCCGTTCAACGACTTTGCAGACCTCGATACCTTCCAGCTTACACCAGGACAGACGCTCTACGTTCCAGATGGCGTAATACAGTCAGAGCCTGCAGTATCTCAGTTCTTCGCTCAGGCACAGGCAGGTGTGCAGGGAAACTCAAACTTCATCTGGCCAACGACCGGCATTATCACTCAGTACCCTGTGTGGTACCATATGGCTTTTGATATCGCCAATAATTCTCAACCTCCCGTTCTTGCCTCCGATACGGGTACCGTAACATTTGCAGGCTGTATCCAGTACGGGTATGGCTGCCATATCATCGTCGACCACGGTAATGGATTCCAGACGCTCTACGGACATCTTTCCGTCATAGATGTTTCCCCGGGCCAGGTCGTAGCTCAAGGCCAGAAGATCGGAAACATGGGATCAACGGGTAGATCAACAGGCACCCATCTTCACTTTGAAGTACGACAAGGAGGAGCTCTTCTCAATCCTGCAGATTATCTGAAATAATCCGTCTTTACAACCCCCTGGAATCTTTCAGACAATAATACTCTTGTGTTGAAATAGATTCCCTTTATACGCTATCCCCTGTAAGCAACTTTGAGGAAGACTAGTTATAAATTAAATCTCTAAAAAATGAGAAAAAAGATATTTCAGAGGAGGCCTACTATACCTAAGGAAGTTTTGCCAGAAGTGATTAAGGTAATAGGTATGGTAGCCTGTACTTTGATTCCACTTTTTTTTAAATAATTGGGCGGGTGTCGAGAAGGAGGGGTATCCCCGACAGCGTGGAGCTTTTGCGAACCCTGGCGGGGAGGATCATTCGAGACAGGCCCCATCAATTATTTAAGCTTCGACACTATTCTCTCTATCGCAACCTCAAAGGCAGCCTGCTTGAGAGGAATTTTTTTTGTACGTGACTTTTTCCAGATCGTAGCAAAGGCATCGGTAATAATTTCCTTAAGCTTCTTATTTACTTTATCCTCCGTCCACTTCTCGTTATGGATATTCTGGTACCACTCAAGGTAGGAAACGGTAACGCCACCGCTGTTAGCCAAGACATCAGGAACAATCATAACCTTCTTTTTTGCGAAGTATTCATATGCTTTTTCCGTGACCGGTCCGTTTGCCATCTCGACTATCACACTTGCCTTAATATTCTTCATATTATCTACGTTCACAACATTTTCTAACGCCGATGGAACCAGCACATCTACGGGAAGCTCTAGAAGCTCATCATTCGTGACTGTTCTTCCAAACCGGATATCGCAAACCGATCCCTTGCAGTAGCAGCCTGCAACACTTCCCTTTTCCTTTTTACACTGCATGGTGGTGTCGGGATCAAGCCCTTCCTTCACGTACACGCCTCCTTTTGAGTCGGAAACCGCAACTATCTTGTAGCCTTTCTCGTAAGCGAGCTTTGCAAAGTAGTACCCAACATTTCCAAATCCCTGCACCGCTATCGTTATGTCTTCCGGTTTTTTTCCTTTGCCTGCTACTTTAAGAAGCGACTCCAGTACAAAAAGACCACCCCTTCCTGTTGCCTCTGTTCTTCCCAGACTTCCGCCCTTATTGACAGGTTTTCCTGTGAATGTTCCCAGCAGTCTGCTTTTTTCTGCACCATCCTTTGAAGTTGGCTGAAGCTTCATATACTCATCGACCATCCACTCCATGATTTTCGGATTCGTGTTTACGTCTGGTGCCGGTACATCAACCTCAGGACCGATAATGGGAGCGATTTGCCGAGCATACGCCCGCGCAAGCAGTTCAAGCTCTGCTTCTGAAAGTTTCTTCGGATCGACCACGACACCGCCCTTGCCTCCTCCATAAGGAATGCCTGCAACGGCACATTTTATGGACATAAGTGTCGCCAGGGCCTGCACTTCTTCCTTGGAAACGCCATGATGAAAACGAATACCACCCTTATATGGTCCGCGGGCACTACTGTGCTGGATACGAAATCCCTTAAAAAGCCTGCTTTCACCATCTGAAAGTCTTACATCGAAGTTAAATTCATGAATTTTTTCCGGTTCAAGAAGGCGTCTTATCGTCTCTTCATCAAGTTTGAGGGAGAGGGCGGTCTTACGAATAATTTCAAGAGCAGACTCAAGCATTTCCTGTCCTTCGCTAGCCATAGGATTTAAATAAATGTTAATAATTGCAGAAAAAATTGAGGGCACCTTATTTTGCAGTACGATTAGGAAACGGAATGCGCTGCTTTAATCGTACGAAAAATAACGGCTCCAAAAATTTTTCTAACTTATTAAAAAACTTATTTATTCTTTTCATTTTTAGACAGTTCAAGCCACCTCTCAGTGTCAAGAGCTGCCTGTACCCCCATACCAACGGCGGTCGCTGCTTGCCGGTAAATATAGTCAACGTTATCCCCCCCGGCAAACACTCCTACGACTGACGTCATTGTCGAATAATTTGCACCTGATGAACGATATGTCTCAATTTTTTCCTTACCAAGATCAATCATTCCACGGAAATAATCTTCAGACAATCTGCTGAATGTGCGGATATATCCTTTCTCATCGAGCTCTAACTGTCCTTTATATATATCCGTATCCGGTTTGTGTCCAATAGCAACAAAGAATCCAGATATTGCAAGGTCGCGCTTGCTTTTATCAAGGACTGACACGACACGACATCCCTCTACTTTACTCTCACCCAAAACCTCCTCGATTTGAGAATTCCACAGGATCTCAATCTTAGGATGGGTCTTCACTCTCTCCTGCATGATCTTTGATGCTCTAAAACTATCACGTCTGTGGATCAAATACACCTTAGTTGCAAAATTCGTCAGCGTTAGCGCCTCCTCAAGGGCGGTGTCACCACCTCCAATAATGGCAACATCTTTATTACGGAAGAAAAATCCATCACAGGTTGCACATGCAGATACGCCTTTACCTCTCAGACGTGTTTCTGAATCTAAACCTAGCCACAGCGCTTTTGCTCCTGTTGCCAAAATAACTGCTTCTGCTTTTGTTTCTATCTCTCCGTTGGTGTCAGTCGTAAAAATAGAGAAGGGGCGCTTTGAGAAATCGACACGCGTAACATTCTTGTCCAGAATACGTGTTCCAAATTTAAGAGTATGATTTCTATACGTTTCGATAAGCTTTGGCCCAAGAATCGACTCAAAACCGGGGTAGTTCTCAACTTCTGTTGTAAGCGTAAGCTGTCCACCGGGAGGGGATCCGGCAAAGACGAGAGGAGAAAGTGTTGCTCGGGCTGTATAAAGAGACGCGGCAAGACCGGCTGGTCCTCCACCTATCACTACTACTTTTTCAACCTTGTTTTCCATAGGTCAGGAATTGCATTGTAACAAAATTTATAAAATGTCAAAGGTTAATCGCACGCTCTACCATCCTTTCAATCTTTTTTGTGTTCTCCTTTGGAACAAATTTACATATATCCGAGACCACTAAATCTTTGGAAAGGCTGTCTATTGCTTTTTTAACGGCAGATATCTGCTGAAGAATCTCATAACACTCCCGTTTATTATCCGCCATCCGCTCAATACCTCGCAGTTGTCCGATGATTCTATTGATTCTCTGTTTTGGGTCCATGTATACAGTCGTGAATGTTATATAAAAATAACGTCTACTAGTTTTTTGCTATTCTCCCGTAGGGATTAAATCCTAGAACATACAGTCTGTTGCTAAGGTCTTCATTTTTGTCTCGTCCTTTATTTCCCGCACGTTTTCTGACGTTTTCGGTCTAATACTCCCTACTAGTAGGGAGTATACTCCATTTAAGAAATCTCTGTCAACAGGAAACGCAATGTAATGTAGGAATAAGGTCTTGGAAAAGGTGAAAAGCCGGTCTAAGAGGAAAGTTACTCACTATATAAAGTAGGCCCTTGTGCTAATTGGATATAGGAGAAGGATTATTTTTTTAGGAACAGTGTTCTACTGGATAAAAAAACTCCATGTCAAAACACTACTAAACCGTATCAAAAAATCTACGTTCTGAGGCTAGGTCGCCCGATTACTTCCCCACGTTTAGGGTGTCGAGGAATTCTTTGTTTGTCTTTGTCTTACCGAGCTTCTCAGAGAGCGCTACAAGCTGCTCTTCTGGGGTAAGAAGTGACAACATGCGTCGAAGGGTATTAATCTTCTTCATGGTTTCCTTATCAAACAAAAGCTCCTCATGACGTGTACCCGAGCGGTTTACATCAATTGCCGGAAACAAGCGTCTTTCGGCAAACTTGCGCTCAAGATGAATCTCAAGATTGCCAGTGCCTTTAAACTCTTCGTAGATAAGATCATCCATACGGCTCTCGGTGCCTACGAGGGCAGTGCCTATTATGGTAAGACTTCCGCCTTCCTCACAGTTGCGGGCTGCTCCCAGGAATTTTTTAGCTGGGAAAAGTGCCTGAGGATCAACGCCTCCGGACAAACTGCGACCGCTATTTTGGACTGACAGGTTATAAGCACGAGCCAGACGAGTGATTGAATCAAGAAGAATTATTACATCCCGGCCCATTTCAACAAGTCTCTTTGCTCTCTCCAAGGCAAGGTTTGCAACCTTGACCTGTTGGCGAGGTGACTCATCAAAGTTTGAGGCTGCCACTTCACCTTTTATAAATCGCTTTATCTCGGTAACTTCCTCTGGACGTTCTCCGATGAGGATCGCCATAAGATACACTTCGGGGTAGTTTTTAGTGATACCCTGAGCAATCTCTTTTAGGAAGGTTGTTTTACCTGCTTTAGGTTGAGAAACAATAAGCGCTCTCTGACCGAAACCAATGGGGGCAATTATGTCAGTAATACGAGTTGAAAGCGTATCCTGATCGGTCTCGAGTCTTATTTGTTTATTAGGATGAAGAGATGTGAGCTGATCGAAGTTCTTTCGGGTACGTGAAGCTTCTTCCGTCATCTCCTGATCGTTTATTTTCTTAATAAGAAGCAGGCTGTGAAATCGTTCTCCTTCTTTCGGAGGGCGAGCCAGGCCTTCCACTTCGTCTCCACGACGAAGCCAAAAGCGTCTGATCTGCGAAGTTGAGACATAAATGTCACGATCCGGATTGAGAATGTAGTCCTGCCGCAGGAAACCATAACCGCCAAACGTAATGTCCAGTGTGCCCTTTGCGGGATAGCTGAGCTTTAGATCCTCACGCAAACGCTCTTCAACTGGTTTATTATCTTCCGGTTTTGCTTCCTTAGACTCTGTTTTGGCCTGTGGTTTTGATTCGGCCGAAGGAGCAGGTTCTTCTGTATAGGGAATAATTGGTTTTGATTCGAAACTGTCAAGCATTGAGGAAACATCGATCGAATCATCATCTGTCGATGTTTTTTTTGCCACGTCTGTGGTCCTTTTAGGTGGATTCATACAATGAGTAAATTAGTAATAATAGGTAGTACGATGCCTTTCATGATTATGTTAAGGTAAGGATCGTCAATATCAACTTTTGGTACTGAGAATGCTTAAGGGACATGTATCAAGGGGACAAACAATGAGCTTATTATAACCTATTTATAAACGTTTGCAAGCGGATAATAAGTGATCCTCTGGACGAGGCTCGAGATGACTTTTTCCTGTCATCATATCGGGTGGATGGCTCTCTGTAACCACGGCTACAGCGAAACTCATCGCATTCCAGGTGCCGAATGGTACCTGGTTACCCTAAAGGTTGATAGCGTCAAGAAAAAGTTTGATCTACCTTTCCTCATCTGGAGGATCACTGAAAGTATACTAAAGATGGAAATTACTTGTCAATTTGAAATTTTTAATTTAAATTCAAATTTCGAATTTTATATTTCAAATTAAATACAGGGGTATAATTGGGTCATGAGCACGTATCTTCAGGTCTTTCAGGTGACTATAAAAGAATATTTCGTGTATCGACTTAACTTTGTGCTCTGGCGCCTTCGCCGGTTCATAAATTTGATTGTAATATTCTTTCTTTGGTTCGCGGTCTTTGAGCATGCGCGACAGTTCGGCGCATACAATAAGGCCGATTTTCTCTCCTATATTCTTTATGCCAATCTCATCTCAAACTTTGTGCTAGGAACCCGAACCACCGATATTGCTTCTGATATAAACGATGGCAAGATCATCAATCTTCTTCTTAAGCCTGTCTCATTTTTTACTTATTACTTCAGCCGCGACCTTTCAGATAAATTCATGAACCTTTTTTTTGCTATTTTTGAAGTTGCCGCTCTCGTTTTCCTATTCCATGTTCCTCTCTTGCCACCCCACTCACCTCTTCTTTTTATCGTTCTTCTCATTAATGGCATGTTTATATCCTATTTCATAAGTCTTCTCTTGTCCTTTATCGCTTTCTGGACAACTGAAACATGGGGTCCGCAGTTTCTTTTCTACATGCTTCTCTTTTTTCTCTCCGGCTCGTTTTTTCCCCTCGATATTCTCCCGCGCTCGATCTATACCCTTCTTCTTCTGACGCCCTTTCCGTACCTTTTTTACCTTCCAACAGCAGTTCTCATCGGCAAAGTTGCGCCGACAACGATCTTTGAGGTATCTATGTCTTTTTTCTGGGTGGCTGCAACATGGGGTGTGGCAAAACTTGTCTGGCGTCAGGGCACGAAGTCATTTTCATTTTGGGGAAGATAACTTATGATTCGTAACTTAAAACTATTCTGGCTTTTTTCGCAGTTTTCCTTAAAAACTACGATGCAGGCTCGTTTTGGCATCTTGCTTTTCATAGTAGGGAAGATTGTGCGGTTTGCATTTCTTTTCGGACTCATCTTTCTCATATTTGGAAGAGTAAGCACCATAAAAGGATATAGCCTCAATCAGATTATTATTTTTTACCTTACATACAATCTCATCGATACCATGGCTCAAATCCTGTTTCGTGAGGTATACCGATTCCGTTATCTCGTAACGTCGGGCGGACTTGATCAGGTTATTCTGAAGCCCTACCATCCCTTCCTCCGCATCCTAACCGGGGGAATAGATTTCCTCGATCTTATTGTCTTCATACCCTACGTCGCAATCACCGGCTGGTATATAGGACAGACTCCGTTTGTGAATGGAGGAGAGGTCTTGCTGTACGTAGCTTTCATCCTCAACGCGTTTATTATTATGACCGCATTCCATATTTTCGCACTGACCGTTGGTATCCTGACCACCGAGGTCGATCATACGATGATGATCTATCGGGACCTCACCAGTATGGGCAGGTTTCCGATGGATATTTACAAAGAACCTATCCGTACGATCTTTACGTTTATCGTGCCCATTGGAGTAATGATGACATTTCCCGCTCAAGCACTTTTTGGAATGCTATCACTGACGTTTATCCTGGCCGCCTTTGTGTTATCATTTAGCTTGCTTGCATTATCGCTCTTTTGCTGGAATAGGGCCTTGAGACAATATCAAAGTTGGGGAGGATGAGCTGTATGATTACTGTAAAAAACCTTTCAAAAATATACCGGTCCCCTATCAAGGGAAGTAATTTTTTTGTAGACCTTTTTGCACGAAAATTCCGCGAAGTAAAGGCGCTTGAAGATATTTCTTTTTCCATAAATGGGGCAGAGCTCGTAGGATTCATCGGGCCAAACGGCGCCGGTAAAACTACAACTCTCAAGATCCTGTCAGGTATTCTTTATCCTACAACGGGAGAAGTAAATGTAATGGGATTTAACCCATTCGAAAAAAAGACAGAGTTTCTCAAGCAGATCTCCTTTATCATGGGCCAGCGCAATCAACTTTTGTGGGACCTGCCGGCAACCGAAACGTTTGCGCTCAATAAGGAAGTCTACAGCATACCTGACGCTCAGTATAAACAGATGGTCTCTACCCTTGTTGAACTTCTTAGGGCTGAACCTCTTTTGAAAAAACCGGTAAAGATGCTCTCGTTAGGAGAACGGATGAAGATGGAACTTATTGCGGGACTTCTCCACCGGCCGAAGGTTATTTTCTTTGACGAGCCCACAATCGGACTCGATATTTTTTCGCAGGAAGCTGTGCGCGAATTCGTAAAAACCTACCAAAAGGAGTTCGGTTCAACTATTATGCTCACAAGCCATTATCTTGAAGATGTCAAAAGACTGGCCTCCCGGCTTATCATCATTGATCACGGACATATTCTTTACGATGGATCTCTTGAAACAATCCTAGAAAAATATTCCAAGGTAAAAAAGGTAACCGTCATTCTCGATAAGGCAGTTAATAAGACTGAGGCTCGTGGAGTAGCAGAACCGGTTGAGTTTAGCCCAACCCGTATAAGCTACCATATCGCAAAACTTGATCTGCCGGAAAGCATTAAGACCATCAGTAAAAAGCTTCCCATGTCAGACATGACGGTCGAGGATGAATCAATAGAAGACATCATCAAAGCATTCTTCGCTGAACAATCAAACAAGTGATTGTATCTTTGCTACACTTACAGTATGTTTCGCAAAAAAGGACCTTTACTTCTTTTTCTATTCTTGTTTCTCATTCTCGTTTTCATAGTGGGCGTACGATACGGCCAGAATGTAGAACGCGTGAATAATGTTGTAGACTACGTGATAAAACTCACCCCAACAGCAAAACCCTCACCTATCCCCTCCCTTGAATACAGAAGCTATACTATTCCCGTTTGTGCCGTTTCATTTCTGTATCCTACTAATCTCGCACCTGAAAACGAGGCATCGATGACGGCTGTTTTTGTGGAAGGCAAAGACGCCCTCCTTCATGTTACGTGCCTTGCCCAGAATAAACTGCAGGAGATCATGGACACGACTACATCCACCGCCTCCGTTTCATTTCAGGGCCGGCCGCTCGTCGTCAAAAAAACGAATGACCGCTACATATTCAGTTTCCGCAACAGCCGGAACGGCCGTCTGATCTATGCGCTTGTCCAGGAAAAACTCTACCCGCTGTTTGAAGGAAGTCTGAAGTTTTAAGGTTTTTATTGATACAATAGGACAATGCAAAAACTTCACCTCCTCTATCTTGGAACTCCAGACTTTTCCGCACGACTTTTAGAGAAAATAATCTTGGATAAAGAACTTCCTCTTGAAGTTGCAGGGGTGGTAACACAGGCAGATAAACTTGTTGGGAAGAAAAAAATACTAACCCCCTCCCCTGTCAAGGAAACGGCAAAAAAATACGGACTGCAGGTTTTTGAAACGGTCCCTCCTGATACTTCTCATGTTTTTGATATTGCACTGCTGTATGCCTACGGTAAAATAATTCCCGCAGATTCCCTCACCGCAGCCCGTTATGGTTTTTGGAACATTCATCCATCCCTTCTTCCCTGTTTTCGCGGCCCCTCTCCTATGGTTTATCCACTCATCTTGGGTGAGGAAAGGACAGGTGTAACCCTTATGAAGATGGATCAAGAGATCGATCATGGACCAATTATTGATCAGGTCACCTACTCTGTCCAACCATCAGAGCGAAGATCTCACTTGGAAGAAAAACTAAGTGATCTAGGATACGAACTATTTAAGAAAAATATTCAGACACTGTCTGAAGGAACGAGAGAAACTGTCCAAGATCACTCAAAAGCCACCTTTACCCGACTCATAAGGCGTGATGATGGTTACGTATCACTGGCAACTCTCGTAAAATCCATGGGGGGCGAGACGCTTGCCTATGAAGAATTGCCTGCAATTATCCGTGAGTACCTAGAAAAATATAGTCATGGTTCAAACCGCCATGGCCATCATCTAAACTATGCGGTTTTTCACCTCTTCCGCGGACTTTTTCCATGGCCGGGTATTTGGACAAAGGTGTTCATCGACGGCACCGAAAAGCGCCTAAAAATAATCGATCTTCATATGGAAAAAGATCGTTTGATTCTAGATAGGGTTCAACTTGAGGGAAAAAATGAAGTTGACTTCACCACCTTCAATCGCGCCTATCTCATTTTTCCAGGCGCTCAATAAAAACGAGCACAAATCCGTCCGGATCCTTTATAACGACTTCCTTCGTGCCCCAATGGTACTTCCTGATGGGGACCGAAATGTGGATTTTGTTTTTTCTGCAGACTTTATCAATGTGTTCTACCGAATCGACATATATCATGGCCGACAACTTTGAGTTTGGCACAACTTCCTGAAACACCTCTTTTTTCACGGCAACATGTCCATCGGCAATTTCAAAGAGTGCATTTCCTATCTCAAACACCACTCCGTTGTAGTTCTCGGCAACTTTTGGAATCGAGGGATGGAGCTTGCCAAGGAATTCTTCGCTTCCAAGCCCAAATATTTCATTGAAGCCAAATAATTTATAGAAAGAAAGGGAACGGTTAATGTCACGAACCTTGAGATGAATACCGAATTGGTGTATCATAGTTTTATAGATATGTATAACAACAGCTATTTTAATAGTTTAGAGCTTTATAGTAAATAGTTTCATATACATATCTATGTACAAAAAATATGAAAGTTTTTTACACCGCATCATACTTAGGGAAACAAAAGTATCAGCAAAACTATAATCAGGTCCTAAAAGCCATTGAAGATACAGGCGCCGAGGTTATCTCCCCTGAAAAAGGAAATTATCAGTCGCTCTTAACCCAAGATGAAATTGAGGATCTCAAGTATCCGAAAAAAATTCATTACGAGGCTATACGGAAGGGTATCCTGTGGTCAGATGCCGTTGTCATCGAGATCACGAACGAAGATTTCCAGCTCGGACATGAGGCGACGCTTGCGATACAGAATAAAAAATATGTTCTGTGCTTATCTCTTTTTGAGGACTTCACCGAAAAAATACAGAACCGCTATTTTTACGGAGCAAAATATAATGAATATAACATCGAAGAGATCATTCAGAATTTTGTGAAAACCGTCGAGGACGATCAGTTTTCCGAAAGGTTTAACCTTTTCCTTTCCCCCTCACAATCACAGTTTCTCGATAAAATGGCCCTGGAAAATAAGATGAATAAGTCAGAATACCTGCGGTTTCTCTTGGACCGGGATATGAAGTCTAAAACTCAAACAGGCTAAGGCTTCTTTCTCCTCAAAATACTAAGTTCAGGAAGAATGATGGCAAGGAGGATCACTGATCCGCCGATCACCGTCATTATGGTGACCGACTCCTGAAAGAACACATAGCCGAAAGCAATGGCAAAAAGAACCTCGGAGAGCATGATAATACTGCCTATCTGCCCTTCCAGCCGGTTAAAACCGTACACGATAAGAATATCCGTCGCTACAATTCCGAGACCAAACAACAGATTCACGAGCCACAGAGTCGATGCCTCCGGCAGAACCCAAGTCTCTCGAAGCACAAGAGAAACGACAATTCCCAGGCTCATCGCAATGACATTGTCGATGAGATTAAGCTGTGAAGACGGATAG
The DNA here is from genome assembly GCA_964415435.1 of uncultured Gammaproteobacteria bacterium. Taxonomy (GTDB): domain Bacteria; phylum Patescibacteriota; class Microgenomatia; order UBA1406; family GWC2-37-13; genus CAYPZT01. The sequence continues at coordinate 1,004 of CAYPZT010000022.1, read as the reverse complement.
TGATCGGATAATTTTTTAGAAAAGATATTCCACATCGCGGTAAAAAGCCCTGAACCAAAGGCTAGAAGAAGATATACAAACTTATCCGGTTCGAAGTTTATTGAGTAGATAAGAAACAGCCCGACCACTGCCAGTCCAAGTGAAAGGTATTTTTTAAATGTAAGCTTCTCTCCAAAGAAAAATTTTCCGATAAGATACCCTGAGATTGTAGAGCCGGCATAAAACGTAAAAAGCATCGTGCCTATGGGCAGGAACTGTAGTGTATAGGTAAAAGCGCAGAATGATAAAAAGACTACGCTCGAGCGAAGTACAAACCATTTTGCATCCTGCTTCCGCACCTTTTTCCAGTTTCTAAGAAGGATTGTTGCGATAAGAAATATGAAGAAAGCTATAAAGAGCCTGACGGCGTTTTGAAAATAAAATGGCAGATCCGCACCGGCAAGACGCGTGAAAATCGGAAAAAGTCCGTATATAAATGCAGCGCTTGTTAATGCGATAATACCTTGTAGCTGACGATTCATATTTCTTTTACTTGAAATAAACTGCCTATAAAAAATCCGATGAGTGCCGAAACCATACCGATTGCCATAAGTTTAATGCCCTGTTTTATCAAATGTTTTCCGAGGGTCTTTTTTTCTTTATAATATCCGACAATAAAGAGAGAGACTGCTGATAAGATCAGGCTGACGACTATGGATGGCATAATCGGAAGGAAGAAAAACGGTACGAGTGGAATGACCGAGCCTACAACCGCCGATATACCAACGATACCTGCCTCGAAAGGAATACGTTTTCTGTCGATCGCCTCCAATTTGAGTTCCTGCTCCATCATCACCCGGAGCCATACCTCTTTATCTGAGGTGATTTTATCAACGATCTCCTCAAGAACATGCCCTGAAAATCCGTAATCTTTATAAAGCTGCTTTATCTCTTCCCGCTCACCCTGAGGTTCATGCTCTATCTCCCACTTTTCCCGTTCATACTCAGATTCATAAAAGTCAGCC
>CAYPZT010000021.1:4534-18438 GCA_964415435.1 uncultured Gammaproteobacteria bacterium | reverse complement strand
GAGTCTGGGATGTTTCCCTCTCGCCCATATCGGCTTATCCCGATAGGACTGACTCCATTCGACAATAGTCATGTATTCGGAGTTTGGTTGATCCGGATCGCCAAAGGCTCTCAAGACCATCCAGTAGCTCTACCCCATGACGTAATCGAACAGGCTATACCTAAATATATTTCGAGGAGAACCAGCTATCTCTAGGTTCGATAGGCATATTACCCCTAACCACAAGTCCTCCCATGTCATTTCACCGACAACGGGTTCGGACCTCCTCCCTCCTTTCGGAGGGGTTCGTCCTGCCCATGGTTAGCTCACCTAGTTTCGGGTCGTACGACCAGTGTATAAAACGCCCTATTTGGACTCGCTTTCGCTATGCCTTCCCAACGTTTGTTGGTTAAACGACACTGAACGTACACTCGCTGACTCATTCTTCAATAGGCACGACATCATCCTCCGACTTTGCAGCCGAAAGACTGTGTCTGTTTGTTAGCAAATGGTTTCAGGTTCTATTTCACTCCCCTCACGGGGGACTTTTCACCTTTCCCTCACGGTACTTGTTCACTATCGGTCAACTTGGGTATTTAGTCTTAGATCGTGACCGACCTAGTTTCCCACAAGGTTTGCCGTGCCTCGTGGTACTTGGGAAATTCCTAGCCGTTCTTTTGAATTTCGAGTACAAGACTGTCACTTCCTATGGTCGACCTTTCCAGGCCGTTCCTCTATCCAAAAGAACAACACATTGGACTCCCGCAACACCCCGATAAATCGGGGTTTAGACTGTTCCGCTTTCGCTCGCCGCTACTAACGGAATCTCGTGATGATTTCTTTTCCTCCTGGTACTTAGATGTTTCAGTTTCCAGGGTTCCCACAATTACCTTGCGGTAAAAGTGACACAGATTTCTCTGTGCCGGATTACTCCATTCGGAAACCAACGATTAGTAACGCCTGATGGAGGGCTCATCGTTGATATCGCGCTCGATCACGCGTCCTTCTTCGGCCCAAATTGCCAAGGCATCCGCCATTTGCTTTATCTCTCCCATCTTTCTTATCATTTTCACACCATAACACAAACGTGATGCGATGTTTGTTATTGCCTACACTACCAGATTGTCAAAGATCTTCAAAATTAGCCGAGATGAGTGGTGGGTATCTTGTGCATACCATACACCAAGCTTCAGCTCGGTGGACCTGACCGGAATTGAACCGGTGACCTTCGCATTGCAAATGCGATGTTCTAGCCAGCTGAACTACAGGCCCACTAGATTGTAAAAAGAGCTCCCGGACCAAAAAAATGCGCACTTATCAAAGCGTTGTTTCGTTTTTTTAGACTTACTTTTTCTTGATGAAGGCTGTTAGGAGTACTGATTGTAAGTCTCCAATGTGCCTTTATGAAAGTTTTAATTTCATTGGTAAAGAGAAGTTTAACAAAGTGCTCAATGTTTGTCAATCCTATTTTGCCTCAAAAAACGCGTTTATTGTTTATCAACTATCCACCAATCAAATTCTACATTTTGCGACTGGGTAGCACCGATAGAAACGGTAAATGAACTGTTGGCAACGCGGGATGTGACAGATAGTGGTGAGTTGACATTCGTTCTTGAGGTCACGAATATCAAAGAATTAGATTTTACTGCCGTGGTGTTGATTGTGGTTGAGCCGGTTGAAGCGCTTATGGTACCACTGCCAGCACTTGCTGATCCATTATTGCCGCCCACTGTGTATTTTTTTGCCGAGATTGTACCCATAACATCAACTTCAAACGCAGGATTTGTGGTTCCGACTCCGATTTTGCCGGCAAAATAATTCAGCTCGCCAACGCCCATCTGGTAAACTCCGTAGCGGTTCGTTATCCCTGATGTGGGCTGTGCGTCAAGATAAAGTCCGTAATAATTTTGTATGTTTCCCGGAGAGCCTATGCGCACGACCGGTGAGGACAAGAGCGAGGCGACATTTGTAACATTTCCGGAGCCGTTGTTCATTATGAATGCACCTGAGTATAGTTTTACCCAGTTTATCGTACCGGCCGCCCGGTGCTCAACGTTGGCAATCTGCGGAAGTATCAGATTTACGTTCCCCGATGTGTGATTTGTGGTTATATAGCTCTCAATGCCCTGCACGCTCAGAGCGTTTGTACCGGTAAAATTAGATACTACAGTTGCGGTCAGATGATCCTCGTTCGCAGAGTAATCTTGCCTAACTGAAAAAACATCATTATGAGGAGCAAAACCCGTCAATGTACCTGCCCCGACCAGAAGTGGCATATTTGAATTGGTAGTACCTATACCTACATTGCCTATAAGGTTTGTTTTTCCAACTACGTGGAGTCTGCTTGTAGGATTAGTTGTACCAATACCAACTTTGTCGGACACATTTGTCTGTATTATTTTTGGCCCCGTATCAGTCCAGCCGCCCGCAATTTGAGCATAGGCATTGTTTTGCAGTGAGAAAAGTAAAAAAAACAACAGGGTCACAGCGAGAATGTTTTTGCTAGCCTTTGTGACGAACATCCGCACTTTATATCATTTTTTCTTGTCATTGTAAAGCCATAATAACACCCTTGCAAAAAAGTAAGCGGATTCGCTATAGTAGATGTATGGTCAAAAAGCGCGTGGTGTGGTTTGAGGAAGTTGATAAAAACGATGTCGGACTTGTTGGTGGCAAGGGTGCAAATCTTGGCGAGATGACCCTGGCCCATTTACCGATTCCCTATGGTTTTATTGTTACGTCTCACTCTTATTTTGAATTCATCCGGAATGCGGGTATTCAGCCTAAGATCAAGGAACTCCTTTCAATAGTCAACTACGATAATCCACACGAATTGCAACAGGCGTCATTTCATATACGGAATCTTATCCTGAAGTCGTCAATGCCGGAAACAGTGGCGCACGAAATAATTTCCTACTACGACGGTATGCTGGAGAAGGAGCATCGTTATCTGCATGCAGGGTCGAACCTTCTTACGAAAGCGCACCATCGCATAAAGCACTTATACTCCCCTCCTCTTGTTGCCGTCCGATCTTCGGCAACTGCCGAGGATTTACCTAACGCCTCCTTTGCCGGTCAGCAGGAAACATACCTTAATGTGACAGGCGAGTCCCATTTGTTGCAGAAAGTAAAGGAGTGTTGGGCTTCGCTTTTTACCGAGCGCGCCATTTACTACCGTCATGAGCAGAAGTTCGATCACTTTAAGGTCGGTTTGGCGGCGGTTGTGCAGCGAATGGTCCAGTCAGATCGTTCGGGTATTGCCTTCAGTATCGATCCCGTCACAAATGATAAAAATAAAATTGTTATAGAGGCAATCTTTGGTCTCGGCGAATACATAGTGCAAGGCAAGGTAACACCCGATCACTACGAGATTGATAAGCGGTCGTTTGTTGTGACGAAAAAAGATGTGCACTATCAGAATCTGATGTATGTAAAATCCGGAAACGCCAATAAGGAAGTGCATCTTTCAAAGCACGAAGGATTTCAGATAAAGCTTACCGACAACGAAATAGTAAAAGTAGCGATGCTTGTTAAAGATATTGAGAGTCACTATTATTTTCCGCAGGATATTGAATGGGCAATGGAAAAGGAACAGGTATTTATTGTTCAGTCCCGTCCGATTACCACAGTAAAAGTAAATGAAGCTGGTCAACAGGAATCAAAAACTGCTGATTCAAAAGAGGCAAAGCCACTCGTTGTGGGTGCTCCGGCGTCGCCGGGAATCGGTGTCGGTCCAGTCAAGGTAATCCATTCACCGAAGGAGATCGACAAGATAAAGCAAGGCGATGTCCTTACTGCACCCCAGACGAATCCTGATTATGTCCCCGCGATGAAGAAGGCAAGTGCCATTGTGACAGAAAAGGGAGGCCGCACTTCTCATGCGGCAATCGTTTCACGGGAACTGGGAATTCCGGCTGTAGTAGGCGCAGAAAATGCAACCAGGATTTTAAAGCATGAACATGTAGTGAGTGTGAATGGAGCGACAGGAGAAGTATTTAAAGGAAGTATCTTGAGTAAGAAACAGGAGCATGAAAAGAAACATGAGGAAAAAAACACACATCACATCAAAACTCACACGAAAGTATACGTGAACATGGCAGAACCAGAACTTGCTGGAAAAGTGTCTGAGCTCGACGTGGACGGCGTTGGTCTTCTTAGGGCAGAGTTTATGATTGCAGAGATAGGTGTGCATCCGAAGGAGTTCGTAAAGCGTAAAAAGGAGCACGTATTCATTAACAGACTTACCCATGATCTGCATAAGTTCGTACGGCCTTTCGCACCCAGACCGGTCGTTTACAGGGCAACAGACTTTAAGACAAACGAATATAGGCATCTCTCGGGCGGTACGGAGTTTGAACCGAAAGAGGAAAATCCAATGCTTGGCTTTAGAGGTGCATACCGTTATATCGGGCACCCCGATGTTTTTGCGATGGAACTCGCCGCGATCAAAAATATCTGGAGGGAAGGGTACCGCAATCTGCATCTTATGATCCCCTTTGTCCGGGCTCCATGGGAACTCATCAAAATAAAAGAGATGATAAAAGCACAAGGACTTTTCGACTACCCAGAGTTTAAATTATGGATCATGGTCGAAGTGCCAAGCAGCGCCTTGGGACTCGAGGAATACATAAAGATCGGCATTGATGGAGTTTCGATTGGAACGAATGATCTGACAATGATGCTTCTTGGGGTAGACCGCGATAACCAGGAAGTTGCCAACGAATATGATGAGAGGAATCCGGTTGTAATGAGCGTACTTGAACATATAGTGGAAACATGCGCAAAGTATGGCATAACGTGCTCCATATGTGGCCAGGCAGCGTCAGACTATCCGGAACTTGTCGAGCGTTTGGTAAAAAAGGGCATCACAAGTGTTTCTATAAATCCTGACGCAGCTCTCCGGACACGAGAGGCCATTCATGCCATTGAAAAAAAGCATGTTTCAGTGCACTCAGACAATCATCATTTAACTGTATAACCATTTCTTTTTATGGCGAAAATAAAAAGCCTGCGGGCCTATGAGATAATTGATTCCCGTGGTGTGCCCACTATTGAGGGCAGTCTCCTGCTTGATACAGGTGCGCTCATAACCACCTCTATTCCAGCCGGTACCTCCATAGGCAAATACGAGTCGCTTGAGCTTCGTGACAATGACGATAAACGTTTTAACGGTAAAGGTGTGCTCCGTGCCGTCTCTTATGTGAATGATCTTCTTGCGCCAAAACTTATCGGCGTGTCTCCTTCCAAACAATCGGAGGTTGATGCGTGGCTTGTGCAGTCTGATGGATCCAAGAATAAATCTACCTTGGGTGCCAACACGACACTGCTCGTCTCACAGCTTTTCCTAAAAGCAGGCGCAGCGGAAGCAAAGCTTCCTCTTTTTATGTATATTAATGCTCTTTACGAAAAACTTTTTAAGGATAAGATACCAATAGAAAAAATACCCTCCCCCATTTTTAATGTCATCAACGGCGGAAAGCATGCCAACAATAATCTTGATTTCCAGGAGTTCCAAATTATTCCTTCCTCCTCATTCACCTTTTCAAAAGCGTATCAGCTGGGAGTTGAGATATTTCATGAATTAAAAAAAGTATTGGAGTATAGAAACGCAAATATTTCAGTCGGCGAAGAGGGTGGCTTCACTCCTAACTTTACTACCAATATGGATGCACTTGAAGTTCTAAACGAGACGGTAATTCAAAGAAACTGTAAACCAGGAGTTGATGTTTTTTTTGGTATGGATATGGCCGCGTCACACTTCTACCATGAAGACAAGTACCGTGTAAAAGATAAACCTCATCCCCTCAAAGTAGATGAATATATCGATTTTCTTGTTGCATTTACAAAAGAGTATTCATTTCTTGTTCTCGAGGATCCGCTGAACCAGGACGACTGGGCAAACTGGGCAAAACTGTCAAGGCTCCTGTCGGAACAGATCTATCTGGTCGGTGACGATCTTTTGACTACAAATAAGGAACGTCTGGCCCGGGCCATCAAGGAGAAAACATGTTCGACCATAATCATAAAGCCGAATCAAATAGGTACCATTACCGAGACTCTGTCTGTCATTGATCTAGCCAGGAAGAACAACTTCAACTATATTGTTTCACACCGCTCGGGAGAAACGAACGATTCACTCATAGCTGATTTTGCAGTGGGCATACAGGCGGATTTTGTCAAATTTGGCGCTCCATCACGGGGTGAGCGTGTGGCCAAATACAATCGTTTATGGCAGATTGAACGCGATGAACTGGGACACAAATGAATTACCTTTGAATTTTGGCTCACAATTAACTATAATACTTGTTCTATATGGCCAATAGCACAACATACAAAGATATCAAGTTTGCAGTCGGAGACACTATCCGAATCAACTATCGCATTAAGGAAGACAACAAGGAGCGATTACAGCTTTTTGAGGGTATTGTGCTCAAAATCAATGGCATTACCCCAACTTCCAAGACAATAACTGTACGCAAGATGACACGTTCGGGCATCGGCGTTGAGAGACTGATTCCTTTGTCTTCACCATTCATTCAAGAGTTGAGTCTCGTCAAAAAATCAAATTATACAAAGTCAAAGCTTTATTTCATCCGCACCCTTTCCGACCAGCAACTTCGTACAAAGCTCTATCAGCAAATAAAAGAAACTCCAAAGAAAAAAACAGCTGCGAAGAAAAAAACTTCTTAAGACTATAATCGACTGCGCATACAGATGCTTTTCTCTATATTTCTTTTGTGAGCAATAAAACCACGGGAAACTATGGAGAGCATATAGCACGGCAGTATTATTTGAAACAGGGATACAGGTTATTGGACCATAACTTCCATGCTCGCTACGGTGAACTTGATCTGATTTTCGAAAAAGGAGAAAAGCTCTATTTCGTTGAGGTAAAAACACGCTACAGCAGGCGTCAGGGACTGCCCTATGAGGCAGTTACACCACTAAAACTTCGTTCTCTTTTAAATGCAATCAGGTATTACCTTCTTGTGAATAATCTTTTTAAGCGCAAATATTCTTTATGTGTGTTTGCTATAATACTGGAAAGTCACGGTTCGGTTCAAAGCTGTAAAGAGTACGAAGTACTGCCGTGATATGCCAAACTATGTTTGAAGTTGTAAACGGTATTCTATCTTCTTTTTTCCAAAGGGTAGTAACCTACGCTCCTAATTTTTTTGGAGGAATTTTTATACTGTTCCTTGGGATTTTTCTCTCCAGCCTTTTAAGAAGGATTCTTCTGACTCTTTTTTCTTTTTTCAAACTCGATGTGATACTGCAGAAGATGCGGCTTATGAACCGCAATGAGGTGAAGATGTGGGAGGAAGTATTCGCGGAATTGTTACGGTGGACTGTAATAATCCTTTTTTTGGTGCCTACCCTCGAAGTGCTCCAGCTAAACAGAGCCACGGTAATATTAAACCAGCTCCTGCTTTATATACCAAACGTCATAGTTGCGGTTATTATCGGTTTTGTCGGACTCATAACTGCCAATCTTATCGCTGATGTCGTGCGTCACAGCATCGGTACGATCGGATCCTCATCCGCCAACACCTTTTCCCTCATCGCCAAATGGATGACGCTTTTTTTCACCGCTCTCATCGTCCTTAATCAGCTTGGTGTTGCGCAAGATCTGGTTCGCATTCTCTTTACGGGAATCGTGGCAATGGTTGCCATCGCTGGAGGTTTAGCTTTTGGTTTGGGTGGGCAGGAGAGTGCAAAAGATGCTCTTAAATACTTGACGAAACGCCTCAAAGAAAAGTAAATTACCTTACGTACTCCAAAAATATATTCTTAAGCCTGATGAGCGATTGAATCGAGATAGATTCATAGGTTGTATGGGCGTCTTTCCCGCCGGTTCCTATATTAATGGGTGTAATTCCCCACTCCTTAAGAATGTTGAAATCACCGACAGAAAACACGCTGATAGGATTTGGCTTAACAGAAAGTCTGCTGTATACATTCTGAATTCGTCTGAGGTCTGTTTTTTTTAGAATATAACCCATGCAGTATGGGTAGAGACTTATTCTCGATCGGGTACCGACCTTTGTATCGATCTTCTTTACTATATGTTGCAGCTTGTTAAAAAAGGAATTGTTATAACTTTTGGAAAACGTCCGCAGTTCACCGGTAAACTTAAGTGACTGGGACACCGTGTTATAGCTTTCCCCCATGTTTACTATAGCGATATTGTGAATGCTGTCCTCCCTCACCCTGCCGTATTTCATCTGTGTCATAAACTCCTCAAGAAACCGCAATGGATGGACCGTGGAGGTCGTTGTAAGTCCGACATGATTGCCGGGTGCACTGACTGATATACCGTATCCACCAACGTACGGGGCGGCGGTAACAACACTTCCAATGGGTCTTGCTATGTCGGCGAGAAGTGCTTCTTTGGCTTTTATTTTTTTACGGGGGAAAGATCGAAGACCGCCATCTGTCTCTTCACGCACCGTGATGAGTATTTCAATAGAGCGATGCCCAGGTTCCCGACGGAGATCATTTAAGATATCGAGAATCACTGCAACTGCACTTTTATCATCTGCACCTAAAACATATTTGCCATTGGCATGCAGAACCCCTTTCTTGATAAGCGGCACATAAGATCCGGCTGGCTGTACGGTATCCATGTGGGCACAAAGCAGAATAGGACTTCCGTAACCTCCCCTTTTTGCATAGATGTTGCCTGAACTATCTTCATACAGTTCGTCCACCCTTGACTTGAGGTACTTTTTTATAAATGCGCCGATAGTCTTTTCTTGACCGGAAGGGCTTTTAATACTGACTAAATCGATAAATAATTTAACTATGTTTTCCATTCAGTTGTGATTTTACAGCATCAAAAAAATAATAGCCTCTTAAAATATGATCTTTCGTCAGATTTTCCTGCGGATCCATATATACAGGCTGCCTGTCCCCCAGCTGTGCGTGGAGACTGCGGCATGTATCTTCAAATCCAGATGCTCTTTCACCGTCTGAGACGACCAGAGTGCAGTGAGTCTTAAGTATGGGAGAGGTGTGACTGTTTCTAAGCTCCTGGAAATGGGCGGTGTTGAAAAGTTCTCGAGGTCTTCTTACCGTCGAGCAGTCATGTTTGTCGTCGAGCCCCCGTGCATTGTATTGGCATGTGATGGCGGATATATAGGGATGGTCATTGAAATCGATCTTTTTCATATTCCACGGAGGGTCGATACCGCCAAACTGATTCAGACTTTCATAGATGAAAAGTACAGGTGCGCTTTCGGTTTCGAAGTAGACGAGAAGCTTTTCAGGATCATACTTTTCATATGCCTTAATAAGACGAAGTAACGTTCCCGCCTTACCCACGCCCAAGCCGTTGCCGTTTTTCCCGTTCCTAAAGTCGGGTGCGGTTATAGAGTTTACGAACTCCACTAGCTCTACTCCGAACAGTTCTTCCTCTTGCGTTGAAAATTTTCTTTCCATCCCTCCGAAGTAGGCAGGATTGCCCTTTTCATCAAGGAGCAGCACTGCTCTGTCATCCAGATACATCTCAGTTAGATTTTCGAGACCGCGGTCATACACTTCTCCACCGAAAACAGATGTATCCTCATTCTCGACCGTCTTATTGTGTTCCTTTACAAGATTGGCTACTGTACAAAGAGCCGGGGCCCATACTGAGGCTGGCGCAGAGCCGGGGTATGAGATATCCCGCAGATGGGGAATCCTGTTGTGGACTTCATTTACAACTGTTTGAGACTCAAATAGTAGCGGCATATTTTCCGAGTATTGGCAAATCTTGCGCATTTAGCGCGCTTGGATGAAGCACCGCGATTCTGTTTCAAACTCGGTTGCTAGATGAGTACGGGCGAGCCAAATCTCTCCTCATCGCTCTTGATTTTGAAAATTACATATTAATACATATCCAGTAGATATGTCAAGAAGACAGCAGGAAAAGTAGATTTTAGGTATCTATTTTGATACAATGCTATCTGCTGCTGGCCCCATCGTCTAGTGGCCTAGGACGGCAGGTTTTCAGCCTGTCTACCGGGGTTCGAATCCCCGTGGGGTCACCCTTCGACAAGCTCAGGGTTTTACGACTATACTGTAAACATGAGCTGGCATATCTATATTCTTCTTTGCAATCAGAAAACGTATTATGTTGGTTTAACCAGTGATTTGCAAAAAAGATTTGCCTCACACAAAAGAAGAGAAAACATTGCGACTAAGGAGTTTTCTAATTTTAAATTGATCTATAAGGAAGAGTATCCAACAAGACAATTGGCAGAAAAGCGTGAAAAACAATTAAAAGGCTGGACTATCGCAAAGAAGAAAGCGCTCATTGAGGGCAAGCTAAATTTATTAAAACAACTGAGTAAAAACCGTGAGCGAGTCGGAAGATACTTGGGGTAAATGGTGAGCCTGTCGAACCATCCCCGTGGGGTCACATAATACAAGCAAATTAATGCCTTGTTATATTTGGGGAATGATTACGGAGTTGAGTTCTTGAGTAAGATCAGCATTTCGTCGGACAGGATCTGTAATAGTTGCAACACCTACATCAGTCATCTCATACAGAGTTCTTCTGCCTTTTTTAACCTCTCTATAATGGAAATCTATTGTATCAATAGTTTCAAGCGGATGATTTGATATGCCGTTTCCTTTAAACTGCAGTTTACCTTTCTCATCAAAGCCTAGTAATCCATTTGGACCATATAGCCGCTCCCAGCGTAGTCGTTCATCCTCGAGTTCCTGAAACATAGCGTCGTCGGGACTTAAGACTTTTGCGTAATATTGGAAGTTATGAAAATTTTGATCATCTACTGACTGAGTTATCGTGCCCACCTGAGGTGTCAGGCGATTAACTACGTCCATAAAAGCGAGTTCGAGAGGTGTGGCGAATCCCATATTCCGTTGTCTCATATTTATTTGTCCAGTCATGTGTTTATCACGCTTACCATAGATTACGCCTATGCGAAACCCCTCAATAGTTCCATTCAGGGACTGTGCGACTGCATCTACCATTAATGAGGGATCGTCTTTACCCCAACTATATTTACGTTGCGACTGATCCGGGTAAATAAAAGTTGAAATGTGAAGCGGTAAACCTCGGCGTGTCGTTGTTCTGTATTGAGGTCCGAATGTGAGATATTCAGTACCAGACAACTCTTTAAGAGCATGAAGTTTTCCGGCAACATTATGAAACCACTCTGCTTGTAACTCTGCGTACGTATTTGGAAGTTCTGGCATATTAAATTATTCTGATCTCCAGGTTGCATAAATAAGCCCTCGATCTTCGCTTATGAGAGTGAACGACTTTTTAAACCAGTCTGTTTGCTCCAGACCGGCATTATCGCCATACGTTACCAACAGTTGGCCGCGGGTGTACTGTTTTAAAAGCTTTACAGTTTCTCTATCAAAGCCATGATCCATAGACATCGCTCCCAATACACTAATCTGGGCCGGTGGAAGTCCGCTTCTTAATAGATCTACAAATAGGCCTTGATAAAAATCAACACGTGGGTCACTTGCCACCTCTGGGTTTAAGATACGATGATAATCAAGTGCATGAATATGACTATCTTGATATGTTCTCAGGAGTGCAGTTGTAGCAGCGCCTTGACCACACCCAAATTCCGTAATGGTTGTGATGGTGTCAGGATTAATTCCTAAAGATTCATTAATCTGTTCAAATAAGAACCCGTACCCAGTAGCCATGCTTTCAAAGGCAGATCGAGGTCTATCTTTTTGCGGTTTTGGAAGAGGTCTTTCAGCCATAATACAGACATATTATATACTATAGGTTTATTACAATCAATGCTCCTATATTCACCCACAGTTCCATGCATTTCAGACCCCAACCTATAGTGTTTGGTATAATATGACCATGTTTGCATCATCCACATCCTAAGCCGGACGTAAAGCATGTCTGGCTTTTTTTATGGACGAAAATGAGCGCAAACTGCACTTTGACAACTCGCGGAAAACCTAAAAAAGTTTCTCGCAAGTTAGACTAAAGGACGGTAAGATCATTGCCCTTCTCTAGTCTAACTTGTTGAGAAATCAACGTATGGTGGAAGTGAGACCCAAAAAAATAAACAAGAGACCACCATCTCAATACCTCAAGGAGGAGAAAAATGGAACGTGAATTGAGACGTCGTTACTTTGGTTATAAGGTAGTGCTCGGTTTGATCGGTTTGGTGGTTATCATTATCGGCGCAGTTGCGACGATATGGTTTCTGTTGCAGCCCGCAGATCTGAAGATCGGTGAGAAAGTTGAGCTTAGGGACGGGTATTTGATCCCATCGGCAAGTAGTGGTTCCATTGAAGTCGGATCACAATACCCATTTAAGCTCACAAGCGAAAACGGAATCACAATGCAGGGCCAAAAAGATCAAAAATTTGAGCCGCCTTTTGGCCTCGAGGAAGTTGAACACTATGTCCTCTTTATAAGCGGTTTTTCGGGAAAATGGAAGCTGGAAAGCAAAGAGGCGACAGTAATGATTCGCGACACGCCATCGGCAACGTTATATCCGTCTGAAAGGAGCATAGTGATTTTTGTTACAGCAGTGTTGTTTTTTACTGCACTACTGTTTGTTGGCTGGGTTTCAGGGTCATCGATCATATTCGATGCAGTGCTTGAGTGGAAAATAAGAAACCCCGCCCGCGCAAAGCAAGCAAAGTAAACGTAATTCGTACGATAAACAACCGGTCATTTTTGACCACTATTTCTCGAGGAGGAAAAAGAAATGAAAAAGATCATTGCATGGGCATTGATTGTTTTTGTTGTCACTGCGGCATTTGGTTACCTATACTACCAAGAAGTCGATCATCAAAATGGAGACGAATTTTTGTTTCCAGGATCGAAGCGATTTCTTACAGTTGAAGGTGCCAACGCAAAGGCAACGATCGGGTCAATGTCTCCCTTCACCATCGTATCGGTAGATAATCCGAATATCACGATTACCGGCAAGGAAATTAAGCCTCCATTAGGATCTCAAGCAAGGATTCATTACCTGATTGAGGTAAACAATTTCTCCGGTAACTGGGAAATTTACGAGCTTCAGACTTTGTCGATCATTGTGACAGATGCAGATGTCATCCGCACCAGGTTTGATCAAAGTCAATTGGGATGGTATCTTCTGTCACTATGTGGAGGAGGGATTGTAGTTTTTCTGACAGGGCTGTTTATATGGTTCGTGAATTAGGTTAAGTGTTTCCGCAAGTTGTGTGCGAATGGGCGCCGCTAGGGGTGTTTGATTTTATTGATCTTGTGTAACTTAAGTTACACTACGACATTTTTGTCGTATTCATAAAATCCTACATCTCCCGGCGCCTTTTTCACATCATGCTAACGAATTATTGAGAGTCGCAGTCAGGGAAACTATGGACGACACCATCTACAAAGCCGAGCGTCTTCGCTCCAAGACTGGTAATATCAAATCTTACTATCGCTACCCTATCCATTCTTCCATTAACCTGCCTTCTTAGATTGACACCAAGCACTTGGCTTGAAACTAACCCCATGTGTGTTGCCGCTTTATATATATCTATTTCATCTGTCATGTCTCTTATTATTTTTTCCCACCCTTTAGAAGATTGTGCTCCAATATCAAAAAGTACTCCAATATCTATTCCCGTATCGTGAGAAATTTGTCGTAAAGTACTTTCTTCACTCTCCACGCCTATATGAATATCAAACGTTCGGGGGTCACAGCCGGTTTTATATCTTAAGGAGGGATCTCTATCAGTTTCAAATAGTGCAAAGGGTTGACATAAGCCTCGAAGGGCATTGGTCCATTGAGGGCTTAATTTTTCAGTAAACCTATGATCGTCACGACGTTCACCCATTCGCGTATTATAGGATAAAAGCATGACTTTATCAACTATTTTAAATAGAATACGTTTACAGTTTAAAAGGACTATAATGTCCTCCTATGGACAAGAAAACAGTCACTATTGTTTGGTCT